>JAAYMN010000048.1 GCA_012521345.1 Bacillota bacterium | reverse complement strand
ATCTTCCGGCCGGCTGATGAGCTGCAAGGTCCGAGGTGTCGGTAATTAAAAACGGCGGGCGGGTGCAGGTTGACGCTCGCACCGAAGAATACCGGAATTGATAACCTATTCATGCTTATGTGAGCAGACTGCTGAATTCGGCAAGGGAGCCTACTATTTGTGTTTTCAGCGGCTTCAGCCTCTTGTAGCTTTGATGCCCGTTTGCCACAAGCAAGCAGTCGCATCCCAAGGCAGAAGCAACTTCAAAGTCGTGAGTGGTATCGCCAACTAATATAATTTCGTCCGGTTTCAGGTTGAGGCTGGCAAGAGTTTGCTTGCCGGCTTCAACCTTGCTGCGGGCATAATGGTTGTTTAAGCCGGATACGGCACTGAAATACGCACTAACACCGAAATCGTCAACCATTTTTTGCAAGTGGGTCTGCTCGGAAGCAGACAAAACCGACTGCTTGATGCCCAAACTACGGACTTTTTCCAAAACACACGCTGCCTCGGAAAACATTTTATAGGCATATTTGCCGGAGGTAATTTCAGCAATATACTCCGCGGCAAGTTTCTCGAAAGGCTCGGCAGCAAAATCGAAGCCAAGGCGGGCATAATAATCCTGCACGGGAAACGTGAAGATATCCCTGTAGGTGTCAATGTCAAGCAGGGGCAGGTTCCGCCGTTTCAGCAGCGTGTTCATTGCCTCGATGACAATATCTACATCGTCAATAAGTGTTCCGTTCCAGTCCCAAATGATATGTTTATAGTCGGTTATATGTTTGTGCTGTTTATTCTTCCCCACAGCTTTCACCTTTTTGGCGCCATGTTGAGTTTTAATCAAACCAAACAAAAACAATTATAACATTTTTAAAGCACCGGGATGCAGCCCTTAGCAGTCAATATCAACACAGCCAAGAGGAATACCCAGGTAAAATACCGAGGCAAGCTGGTTTAGGGCTGCGCCTGCTCCACAATTGCCCTGGCACTGCTTGTACCAATTCTTGCGACTCCCAGACCTATAAATTGTTGTGCCATATCTAAATCGCGAATTCCCCCGGATGCCTTAATTTTTAAGTCTGGTGCCGCTTCTTTGATCAGCAAAACGTCTGCAACCGTTGCTCCTCCGGCAAAGCCGGTGGAAGTTTTTATCATATCCGCTCCCGCTTCTTTTACGGCAAGAGTGGCAAGGCGTTTTTCTTCTATTGTCAGCAGTCCTGTTTCAATAATGACTTTGAGGATTTTCTCGGCGATTTCTTGTTTGACTGACCTGATTTCATTTTTTACATAATCAATTTGCCTATCCTTCAAGGCACCGATGTTGAGAACCATATCAATTTCGGTTGCCCCGCGGGCTACTGCATCACGGGCTTCCAGCAATTTTACCTGCAACGTATTTGCTCCCAGCGGAAAGCCAACCACTGTGGCAACTCCAATGCCACTACCCGCTATAAGCTGTGCCGCATATTCCACGTAAAAGGGGTTGATACAAACGGCTGCATACCTGTACTGCAAAGCCTCGGTGCAAAGTTTTTTTATGTCATCTCTCGCAGCTGTCGGCTTTAGCAATGTAGCGTCCAAAAACGAGGCAATTTTTTCCTTGTCCATCTCTTCCCTTCCTTTTCAGTATGCTTCAAACATTAATTAACACTGGTTTTTGAGGCAGGGCTTGCTATTGTGATTCTGCATTTGGTGTTAAGTACATTTTTGAGCAGATTTGTTCAGCCCGCAATTTTTTTGTAATTATAACGCCATGGAACGGTACAAAAACGGTATTGCAAGGCGCACTATAGGGATTGCTTTTTCGATCGGTTCTCACGTAAAAAAATTGGCAGCAAAAACGCCGCACAAAGATAAGTCACAGGTTGGTGGGCAGTTATTTTATTCGAGCAGGAACAACTGGACCCAGTAGTACTCGTAGTTTTTGGTGCCCCGGTAAAAACCGATGCCAATGCTTGTAAACTCTGCGCGTAAAATGTTTTCCCTGTGGCCTTCGCTTTTCATCCAGGCTTGCACCACATCTTCCGGCGTCCGGTAACCGCCTGCTATATTTTCGCCGACACCTTTATTGGGGATAGCAAAACTATTTACCATGTCCAGTCATGCATGTCCCTGGCTTTAAGCAGGGCAACATCGCATAATTCTTCATGAAGACGCAGCGGTTCCAGTCCCGCCTTTTCCCTTTCGGCATTTGTCAGCCGGAAAACTTCCAGAACGTATTGTGCGTTTTTTTCTGCAGCCGCAGTTTCGCTTTCTTCCGGCTCAGGCTTACTGCTTTGCTTTTGCGCTCCTGCAGTATCTTTGTTGTTTTTTCCCGGCTCTGCTGCTTTTTCCGGTGGAGGCGGGAAATCTGTTGCCTGCGGCGGGTTTTCAGCAGCCGGTGTCTCGTCAGCATATTCCTGCTTAGGCGCTTCCGGCTGATTGTTGCCCTTGTCGGCGTTATTGTTTTTATAGTCTTCATAGTTGGTTTCTCCTGCTTCCTGGACGGGTGGGAGCTCCCCCCTTCCGCTTTTCCCGTCCTGATCCGGCCAGGGGAACTGGACGGAAAGAAGCAGCAGCAGGAAAACCATTCCCATTAAGAATAATTTCTTCATTTTGCCACCACCAGATACCGGTCTCATGTGAAGATCAATTATAAAACGGGAATTACTATTGACTTAAACAAGGGACATGCAAAACTGAAGAAAGTGGGGGTAAAAAGGAGTTACGCCAGGTATTTTGCTGTTCTTTGCAGGATATCGCCGGCACTGCCCAATAGCACCAGGTCAAAGGAATAACCGGCACTCCTGTCCTCATTATTGATCAGAACCTGTTTGCCTTCCGCCAGGTAGGGCAGCTGGTTGACGGGGGATACTTCCAGACTGGTGCCGATTACAAGCAGCAAATCCGAGCGTTTGATTTCAGCAATGGCCGAGTCCCAGACAACGGGAGGCAGCGGTTCGCCAAAGAAAACAATGTTGGGACGCAGGGCGTACCGCTTGCAGTAACTGCAGGGCTGCTTGGCCAGCAATTCCTGCTCCGTGGCCGGTTTGCCGCAGCTGTTGCAGAAGATTTCCCTCGTATTGCCGTGCAGTTCAAACACTTTTTTACTTCCTGCTTTAGCGTGCAGACCGGAAATATTTTGCGTCGCAATAGCCTTAATCAAGCCTCTTTGCTCCCAATCTGCAAGGATATAATGGCCCGGGTGCGGCTCCACCTGTTTCATAGCAGCGAAACGTTCAGTGTAAAACTCATGAAACAAGTCATAGTTTTGCTGGAAAGTTGAAATATCGGCCACTATCCGCGGGTCATAATTTCGCCAGAGCCCATTTTTGCCGCGGAAATCAGGGATGTTGCTTTCCGTATCCATACCGGCGCCGGTCAGGACGACAGTATATTTTGCTCCCAGCAGCATGGCCGCCAGTTCTTTGCAGCCTTCTTCCAGTCTGTCCCCGGTATAGGTTTTGCTCATAAACTCATTCCTCCCTTGTTTTTCTTCAAAAGGCAGGGCGTGCCTTTATTTTTGCGGCATTTATTATTATACCAGGCAGAGTAAAGGGCAATAAAGCAGCTTTGCGCAACGGCCGCTCCCGCAGCAGCGAAAGAAAAAGGAGCACCAGGGCATGTGCGGTACTCCTTTTTAATAACAGCTTAAATTGCCTGTTCAGTCCGGCGGATGAAGTCATCCTGATTAGCCTTGTTCAGCGTGACAAAATATGTGGAAAAACCGGCAATCCGGACAATCAGATCCTTGTATTCGTCCGGCTTTTTTTGTGCTTTGCGCAGCGTTTCCGTGTTTACTACATTAAACTGTACCTGCATGCCGCCAAGTTTAAAATAAGTCCAGATCAGCTTTTTCAGTTTTTCCGCCCCCTGGTCGCCTGCAACCGATGTGGGTGTGAAGCGGATATTGAGCTGGTCGCCATTGGAAAGTTTCCTGTGCGGTAGTTTGGCAGCGCTTCGCAAATAAGCGGTGGGACCGTTGCGGTCAAAGCCCTGGCGCGGGGAAATGGCATCGGCAATGGGTTCACCGGCTTTCCTTCCGTCCGGAGTGGCATCCAGCATGGCACCCATGTAGACATTGGCAGTCATGGTGAAGGTGCCGCCTGAAAACTTGCCCCTTTTCCCTGCCGTGTTGGCCAGGTGATCGGCGAAAAGTTCGAGCGCCCAGGTTGCCAGCTCGTCAACTTCTTCAATGTCGTTGCCGTAATGCGGCACTTCATGGATGATAGTCTGGCGCAGCTGTTCATAGCCTTCCCAGTTGTTCAACAAAGCGTCGTACATTTCGCGCAGGGAAACAGTCTTGTCGTCAAAGCACAGCTTTTTGATGGCCATCAGGCTGTCGGCCACGTTGGCGGTACCGCAGGCAGTCATGCCGATGCGGTTGTATTTTGCCCCGCCTTCCGTTACGTCGAGCCCTTTTTCCAGGCAGCCTTCCATCATGCTGGAAGCAACAATGCAGGGGAAGTACTGTGAGTAGACAAGCTCAAACATATTGGCATAGGACATGTTCCAGTCCAGCAAATATTTCACCTGAGCGGCAAAAGTTTCCTTGAATTCTGCAAAGCTTTCATATTCATACAGTTTCTTGCAGGGCATGGCCATCTTGCCTGTTCTGGGGTTTATACCGCCGTTTATCGTCACGACAATCGCTTCGGCCATGTTCCAGATGGATTCCGAACCGGTCATGCCGCAGGCGGGCCATTCATTGCCTGTTCCGGCCGGTTCTACGCAGCCCACAATGCTGTAGTTGTAGGCATCTTCACGGGAAAAGCCGATATCCATCAGTGACTTGATGATAATCTCATCGTTCTGGAACTGGGGTATGCCGCCGCACAGCTTGCTTGACTCAATCCCCAGACGCCAGATTTCGGGCGGCGTATTCTTGTGGATGCGCAAGGCCACCGTGGGATCGGCGACATGCAGCCGACCGTAGCTTTGCAGCATGCAGTAGGTGACGGGGGTGGAATCGTCGGAGCCGTCCGGTTTCTGTCCGCCCAGAGTAAGGGCAATGCCGGCCGTCGGCGTAAGACCGTCATAAATTGCGGAATACAGGCTCCGTCCACGGGAATTAAGTTCAATGATGCGGTCATTGTTGACGAAAAAGCCGGGCAAGACAATTATATCGCTGAGGCGCAGAATGAAGGCATCCGAGTATTCCTGGGCCTCTTCCTGCGTGATGGTGCCTTCCTGCAGCTGCTTCTCCAGGAGATGACCGGTGTATTTGTCAATGCGGCCAATGGACTGGCCGTGTTGCTGTGCATCGGTGGAAAGCAGGAGCTGGTAAAGAATTGCCGCTTGTAGTCCTTCCCAGTAGGTGCGGGCAGGGTTTTCCATGATCCAGTCCAAAGAATCGGCCATACGCAGCAGTTCGGCTTTGCGCGCTCCGCTCTCCTTTTCCGCCTTTTTCCGGCAAGCACGGGCATAGCGTTTGGACAGCAGGATGGCGGCATCACAGACACGGATTACGGCATGATAGAAAAGATGTTTTTTAGCCAAGTCACCAAAGACACGGCCTTTCATTTCTTCCAGCCTGGCCATGGCTTCACGGCGCACGGCACCGAAGCCTACATTAATTACTTTATCGAAATTGGCGACGTAATGACCCTGGGGCAGTCCGGCCAGTCCGAAATAAATAGGGTCGCTTTTGCCAGCGCGTACAATGCAGCCGTTGCCGAAAGCCTGCCAGAAGTCTTCCGTCATGGCCCCTTCCACCATGCTGGAGATGGTTTTGTTCTTCCAGTAGTCGTAAGCCTCACGAAAGATTTCCCGTTGCTCATCGCTCATATAAATAGAATCTGATGATTGCCAGGCCTTTTTAAATTTTTCGTCATCATCGTCAACAACTTCCGGTATCCAGCGGCAGTTCCACTCCACGTAAGGACTTAAGGACCGTTCGTCCGGACCGGGAGTACCGACAAAAATATCATCGTCAAAAACATTGATTTGCCTGGTTGCACACCAGGTATACAAAGCGCCCGCGCGTTTCAGGATGGGGAATTCATTTTCGTGCGCTTTATAATAATCCGTGTAGATTTTTGTCCGCTCAGCATTGATTGTCATGTTGCGTCCGCTGGTAAAAACGTCTCGCTTGGCACGAATCCGTTTGATCCGATCCGACATAGGCGCAAACTGAAACATGGCCGATCTCCTTCTTTGCTCTTTTTCTCATGTCTGATTATACCAGAAGTAAATGCGCTTTTTAAGAGTAAATTTAGAAATCTAACAATCTGAACAAGATTCCCATGGTATAATTAATAGTATTCGGGAGTAAACAAAAAAAGTGCCTTGGTTATAAACGCTAATGACCGGAGGCTGAAAAAGGACGGAGAGAAGGAATGAGCAAGGAATTAACCGGAAAGATATACGATATTCAGGGTTTCAGTGTGCAGGACGGGCCAGGCATTCGCACTACAGTCTTTTTAAAAGGCTGTCCCCTGCGCTGTCCCTGGTGCCATAGCCCTGAATCCCAGGAATTCTTCACGGAACTGAACTGGCTGCAAATCCGCTGCCTTGGCGTGGAGGCATGCGGGCTCTGCCTTGATGTCTGCCCCCATGCGGCCATAACCCGCGGGCCGGTGACGGAAAACGCCCTGGGGGAAGCAATTGTTTACCCGGAAGTGGATAAAGGCAAATGCGACAACTGCGGGGCTTGCGCCGCCGCCTGCAAGGCATGTGCCCTATATCTCTGCGGGGAAGACAAAACAATTGACGAAGTTATGCACCGCCTGTTGCGGGACAAGCCATTTTTT
>JAAYMN010000047.1 GCA_012521345.1 Bacillota bacterium | reverse complement strand
CGTTGCACCTTCGTTGACCACAGTCCCATAAAGATCCCTTACTGCTGCAACTCCTACTACATTTGTGTATCTCTTAGCCTGTATTACAATTTTACCTCCCCTGATTGGATCTGGATCAAAGGCAATAACATCTACACCACCATCACGACTGGCTTGAGTGACTTTTACTTCTCCACCATAAGAGGAAAATTCCTTTTCAAATAATTCTCTAATCAAATGCTCAAAATCTTCCCAATCAATAGCTGCAAGATTTGTGGAAGCATCTAAATTGTTAGCCACATCATAGGACTGGATAAAACGTCGATCATTTTTGTTAATTTGGAGTATAGGTTGGATCGGTGTAATGCCAGCAAGTTTACTGCTTCCAACACCTTTTAAACTTTTAAAACAAGCCTTTGGATCTACATTCCTTAAGTCAATCTCCTTAAATTCTTCTTTTTTGACTTGGATGCTGGCAATGCAGGAAAGCTCGTTTTTCCCGGTAGCTTTATTTATATAATCTACCCAGCCGTTTACAGATATTGCGTCTATAACACTTGCAGTATCAGCCTCAAACAATTCATGTATTATTCTTAGCAATAAACGATAGATTGTTGAATCATATAGCCTTTCCAGGAAGGAATCTGTATAATAGATTTCTTTTAATTCATTCTTTGATTGAATATATTTCACTTCTTTAATTTTCGGAAGGTCATCAGGTGTTGGCAACATATATTCGACAATCAGTATTTTAGTTTCAGGTATATATTCAATCTCAAAGTTCTTCTTAATACATGACGGCAGAACTGAGTTTTTTAAAACCAGACTGCAGTATTCCATTATCGAAGGCACGTCTCCTTCACGATAACGCGCCAAAAAGGCATGAATATTCTCATTGAATAAACGTTGCTTCTCAAAAAACTCGGATTTTCGCTGTTCCCATTCCTGAACTTTATTTTCCCATTCTTTTAATTCTTTTTGATACAACTTTTCAAGCTCTGCGTTTTGTTCGTCAATTTTCTGTTTTTGTTGTTCCCAAGCACTCATGTCTTTTGAATATCGTAATTCGCATTCTTTAATTTGCCTTTCTGCCAATGGTTTAATAATTTTTGATAACAATGACAATTTTGGTGTGTACTCTGGTGAATTTTTATCAGGCATAGGGGGATAACTGAAGGGTTCAGGTTTGGTGGGTTCTTTAGGACGGGGTTCTTTGAACGTGTCTTTGTTTAATAGCATATCCTCATTTATTGCATCATCTACATCAAGAGTATAGATTAAGATGTTTTCTAGTTCAGCTAAAGCGTCTTGAGCTTCTTTTGTTCTTTGTTCAGCTTCTTTGATCATTGCCCGTTTTTCAGCTTCTATCTTTTTTTTCTCTGAATATGCAGCCCATTTCTCATTCCACTTGGCAATTTGTACTTCAACTTTTGTTTCCAAAATGTCCTCATCTGGAGCAGAGATGACTTTATGTTCGTTTAAGCCAGTGTGCCATACTTCTTGATAATAACCTAACACTCTGGTATAGTTGACATTCCATTTTGTTTCTATGGGACCTTTTTTTATTAAAGAAGACATGATGATATGCCTCCTAAAATTATGTTTATTGTAAGAATACCATAACTATTTAGACAATATTGAGGGAAAAATCGAGTAATCAACTATAATATCAAAACTTTGCCTTCTTTTCAAAGATAAGACCCACTCTTGAGTCTTTTTTTTGTTGCCTCCGCATCTTAACAAACTCCTTAAACGCCCCAATTTTCTCGAGCTCTTCCTCGGTCCAGTCTTCACCGTCGTGGTGGGCTGCGATGGTTTCAATGGGGGTGCGAACGTTGGTGCGACCCATCAGGAAATCAAGAGATATAAGAACTATCCATCATTAATAAAACCTACAGCCAAGGATTTAAATTTGTAGTATTTCTTCTCTGTTTAGGAAACAAATTCCTTCAAAACAATGTCGTATTTGTAACATAACTAGCCACAAAGAGGGAAATTTGATGAAAGAATATCTAAAAAGAATTATTGATGGCCTGAGCAATTAATACTATATGTTTTATGGGGCTACGCTCGTCTGGGGCAACCATACGGGCAATTTTTTAACGATTTCCTAAAATAAAGAATGGGCCGGTGATTTTAGGCAGCCTAAATATCACGGTGGTAATTTCGTATATATTTAGGCGGGAGCTTGATTTGCCATTGTACGTAGCGGTGTCGTCGGCGTGGGCAAAGTGATCATGGTAACAGTCTTCATTGCTTCTTTGGGTGATGACAGTGTTGCTTTTTTGTCGGGCTTTCGGAAATCAAAGTTGGAAATGGTTATCTTGGCTGCGGCAACACACTTGAGAGAGGAGTTGAGGGTGTAATAATTTGCAGCCTGCAGGGAAGAATACAGAAAGCGAAGGCAGCCCGGGCATTTTCTTAATAGGAAGTGACGACTGTTCATGCCAAGACATTTGATTTACCCTCTTTATACCGGAATCCTGGCGGTTATCATGGTGCTTCTGGTGCCGCGGGAAACAATCAGAAAGCTTTTCCTTCCTGCCATGATTTTTGGCGGCGTTTTTGATGTTGCGATTATTGCCCTGGTCAGCAAACTGCTGGGGGTGGGCGGGCACATCAATCACGGGCCTTTTGGCGCGTTTGGCCTGCCTTTTTTCCCGCCTTTTGCCTGGACAATCTGGTTTCTCATGTTTTTTTATTTCCTGCCGGAAAGAAAGCCATATATTGTTCTTTACATCCTGACAGCGGCCGCAGCGGCCGTCATGTTTTCCAACGTTCTGATCAATCTTGGCATTTTTGCCTGGCATTACGGGAAATTTATTGTGCCTTTGATTATTTACGGTTTATGGTTTTCCCTCTCGGCCTGGGGATACAGGCGTTTAAAGTGCCACTGAAAAGCCTTTGCCTGTTTTTGGCAAAGGCTTTTTTTGCTTGAAGGTCAGTTTTCAATATCCTTGCCGATTTCTTTCAGCATCCTGACATAAAGAATAAGTTCTTCACGCGAGGCGATATCGAGTTTCTGGAAAATGTGTTTATTGTGTGTTTTGATTGTATTGACGCTTAAGTTAAGGAGAGCAGCAATTTCTGAAACCTTGTAGCCCTTGACAAAAAGTTGGAAAACTCTGCGTTCGGCAGGAGAGAGGGTCTTGGTGTTTTCCAGGAATTCGTCCAGTACCTGCAGGGATAGGTTTTCCTGCAGGGCTTTTTGATGGACTGCCTTTTGATGTGCTTCAAGAAAGGCTACCAAGTCGTCCAGCTCAGGAACGTATGTCCTTTGGGCGGTGCTGAAGCCGGATGACTTAATCATGGACAGTCCTTTATCAATGGGTTCCAGGTATTTTTTAGTTAGATAAAGGGATGCGCCTATGCCGAAAAGCAGCAAAAGCAGAAGCAGGATGTAAAGTTTGAAGTTAGTGCGTGTTATTGAAGAAACAATATCATATTCCGGTGCCATGACAACCACCGCCCACTGTTTTTGGGCAAAAAGGGAATCCTGCGGATAAAGATCAATAAACTCATGCAAACCCAGGAAAGAAATATTGCTTTCGTGCTGGTAGACAGTCAGGGCGTGCTTGTTTTTCCCGATGGACACATGATTGTATTTTTTAGCAAAGTTTACTGCCGAATATCCTCCGGCAATCATTGACTGTGTAAGATCCAAACTGCTTTCAACAACGGGGGACAGTGTACAGAACAAACGCTTGTACACAGAATTGTTAGGCAGATAAGAGAGCTTAAACAGCATCTCGCTGATTTCAAGTCCGGCCAGGCCAAAAACATATCCGCTTTTTGCCAGCAAAGGCACCGTACAAAGCATGACTTTTTCGCCGGCGCCGGTCAAAGCTGCACTGCTCCAGTAGTATAGCCTTGAAAGCGGTAGCGAGGGGTTTGCTTTTGCCGCGGCAATTGTTTCCCAGTAGTAAGGAGCATCAGAAATGTTAAACTCCAGGTTCCAGAGAGAATGCAGCGACAGCTTATTGCTGCGTGCAATGCCGGGAAAGCCGCGGAACACAATCAAATTAGGAGTGGAAGCGCTGACGATGTTTGGTTCCATGTTCTTCAGGTAAAAGCCGGCGCGGGAGTTTTCCGCACCGGGCAGGTACGGGTTGACTGTGGCGTCGAGAATAAAAAAGGCACCGCTGCCTTTGGAAGTTTGCAGAAAAAAGTTTGTTGTATCATATTCTGCACCGATGATTTCTTCCAGCAGCTCGGGATGATCGCCTATCTGTTCAACTGCAAAACCCAGTTTTGCCGCACGATTTTCTATGTTTCCCGCCAGTTCCCGGGCAAAATTAATGGCCTGAACTGACAGCCTGCCGTAATCGGTGCTGATGCTGTCTGCCGCGTAGTGGAGGTCTTTGGCAATGATATTTCTGTTGTAAGCGAGACTGGCAGACAAAGTGCCGTTAATGAAAAGAACTATCACTACCCCTGTGATAATGATCACGACAAGAGCAGCCAAGAAAAAGAAGAGACGGGTTTTCATCGGCAGCCCGGATTTCTTGGCCTCCAGCAAATCGCCGATTTTTGCTTTTACCTCTAGCATAAATTACTTAACCCCGGCATTATTACTTTTTAAATTCACGGATAAAGTCCCAAAAAGCAGTAGCAGAGAGATTATAAAGCATGTCGGAAACGGATGTAACGGTAAGAAGGATGCCCTCTTTCAGTCCCACTGTTTCATTGAATTCATCCACCAGACTGTCCATTGTCTCTTTTAACTGGCCGCCGTAATTGTGCCACAGCGTCAGGCTGTCAGTTTTTTTTGCGGTAAAATCAGCATAGTTGCAGCTGCTGACGGTAAGTGCCAGCAAAAGTATTGCACAGCAAACAGTAAGAAGCTTCACCGGCGACCTCCCAGGACCTGGCCAGGATAAATGTTGTAATGATGATATGTCTTTGCTTACGGCCAGGATGAATGATAAGACTTGTGCAGCTTTGCAGAAATTTTTACTGAAATCACCCTCAAGGTGATTACAGACGGCAATTGGTGAAATACAATCTATGTACATCTTACCATATTATTAATCATATGAGGAGGTTGTTATGATGGCAGAACCGAACACTGGGATGGAAAATGTAGTGAGCGGCAGTTTTGACCCGGCAGATGTAGAAAAGAACAAGGTTATGGCAGCTCTAGCCTACATTCTTTTTTTCCTGCCGCTGGTTGCCTGCCCGGATTCGAGGTTTGGCCGTTATCATGCCAATCAGGGTCTGATTTTGTTAATTGTTGCCTTTATCGGTTGTTTTATTTTAGGTATGATTCCCATTATTGGCTGGTTGCTTTTGCCTTTTTACTCCATCGCCATCTTTGTCCTGTTTGTGATTGGCCTGGTTACCGCCCTGAACGGCAAGGCCAAGCCGCTGCCTATTATTGGAAACATCCAGCTTATAAAATAAAAGGCTTGTACTGTTGCCAAGCCGGGCCTTCTGGCAACAGCAATTATAAATATTTGCCGCATTAGCCGCTTGCGAAAAAGTAAGCGGCTTTTGTCTGCGACGGGAAGTAACAGCGCAGCAGTACGGGGCGGGAAGGTAAAAAGCCAGTAGTTTTCTAGGATGACTTGATAGATTTTTGGGGTCAGAATATAATTTTATTTACTAAATAGTTTTAATTTTTGCTCATATATTTTGCAATCCTGCCAACAGGCGCCGGACTAGCACTAGAATTTTGCCAAATCACAGACTCAAGCTATGCGCAGAATGTCATCCGCGAACTGGAAAACGATGCATTATAACGGAATTGACTTTAAACAAAAAGGAATAGCAGGAGAATACATCTGGCTCCCACTATTCCCGGTAAATCTCGCCGGACAATGTCCGGCGAAAATGTTGCGTCTAAAATTGCGGCTTGACAGGCCATTTTTCATAGGGGACATCTTCTGTGCCGAGCTTCATCGTATCGCCTTCTTTTTTGACAATAATCCATTTCAGCCAGTTTTTGTTGTCCATTTCGGGATAATCCTCGCGTAAAAACCAGCCTCTGGATTCTATGCGCATATCCGCTGCCCGGAATTGCATTTCTGCTGAAAGGACCATGGCATTCGCCTCGTGGCAAGCTAGAAGCTCATGGAAATTATTGGCTTTCATTGAAACAGACAATTCTTTTGCTTTTTCAACATATTTCATTGCTGTGGCGATACGATGATCACTCAGATAGACAGACCGTTCCATTGGCCCTACAGCTTTCTGGATGTACCGTATAACATCCTTTGCGTCGCAGCCGGAATCCCGCCACAGAGGGGTAAAAGCGCTTGTGAAGCATTCTTCTACCTGGTTTTTGTCAACAGGAGGCAAAGGGGCATTGCTTGCGTTGTCAGCTGCACTTTGGGCGCACATTATACCGGAAAAAACTGCATTTAAAATGCCGGAGCCACGGTTGCGACCGGGCGGTGCCGGAACTGCACCAGCCAATGCTGACCCGCAATAGCTTGTATCTCCGATAGCATAAAGGCCGGGAATTGTGGTTTGCATATCATGCCCGACTTTAACAGGAGATTGTTCGCCGATAAACAGCGGGCATACTTCCCAATCATCTCCATCAGCTTTATCAGCCCATTGTTCATTTATTTTCCAGAAAGGCTCCCCATATGGGCGGTCCCATATCGTGTAAATAGAATTCCCGCCGCTTTCTTCAGGCTTCAAAACAATTGGACCTTTTGCCATTGACATTTGCGTAAACCATTCAGCAATTGCCGTACTGCTGATGTCCGGTTCCGGGCCGGAGCGGAAATTTTTCGTAATATGTTCACCCAATTGATTGTACATATAGTTTTCGCCAAAAACAACTTCTCTGTGGCTTTTAACTCTAACCAGTTGTGCAAAGTTGCCAAATTCAGGATTTCGCATTTCTGCACCGGCACGATAAGCGGCGGCAATGCCGTCACCTCTGCCGCTGCCCCACATCGGTCCAATCCGGTAGTTCTGGCTGCCGGTCGCTAAAATTACGGATTTTGCATTGAAAGTATAAAATGTGCCGTCGATAATGCTGTAGCCTGTTGCGCCGGCGATACTGTTGTCAGTAGTCAATAGGTCTGAAACGGCAACTTTATCCAGGAATCTGACACCCGTTTTTTCTGCAGTTCTGCGGAGTTTAATTGTAATATCCAGATCAACGCCAATCATTGCCGTCATTGGGCCGGTTGGAATTACAGCGTAGCTGCCGTCAGCACGTTTTGGCAGCTTTGCACCCCATTCGACCAGTTTGTCAAGCATGTGATTGTTCATGGAAACATACTTAAACAGTAAATCCTGATCGCCCAGGTAACAGCCAATATTATGGACGTGATACTCCACAAACTGTTCCGGCTTGATTTTATGCAAATCAAAATACTGGAGTACACCGCCGCCTCTGCATGCTTTGCCTGAATATCCCGCCGTCTGCTTCTCAACAATCAGGATATCCAGGTCTGGGTTAATTTCTTTCACTGAAAGTGCTGCTGCCAGGCCGGCAATGCCACCGCCGATTATTAATACGTCAGCGCTTATGTTTTCACGTTCGTATGTGTCCATTTATTCTTCCCCCTTTAGAGATAGCGGTCAAATGTTTGCAGAAGCTTTTCACTCTCGAAATCTGGTATAATCTTGATACAGTTCTTCTTGCAAAGTACCTCGCACCAGAAGCAGTGTTCGCAGTCTTCAACGTATTGAAAAACAGGTTGTTTCTTTTCTTCATCCCAGCGGATAACATCTACAAAACAAGCTTTGTAGCAAAGTTTGCAACCTATGCAATTTTCTGAATTAAAAATAATACGATGTTTTGTGTCGATCATGGTAACACTCCTTTTTAAAAATTGTCTCGTTCTTCGGGAAAAATCCTCGGCAGCAGGGCAGCCAGGTTGGTAAATTCCTTGACATTATGCAGGGCAAGCGCTTTTAAGGGTTCTTCCGGCATTCGCACCCCATCGGGCAGTACTTTGTAAGCTATTTTGTTTCTGATGGTCCATCCCATCCAGAAACGTGTACGCAGTTCTACACCACCTTCTATGGGCCTGATGAAATGGCACATGATGGCGCCGCCATTGCCACAAACAATGGTTGAGCAGGCACTGGTACCGATTTTTGAGGTGTCAAAACCCATATCCCCAGGGTTTTTAAAATGAATAACAATATTCTCCGGCCCCATGCCGACATCTTCGTAGACAAGATGGGTTGTATCCCAATATCGTTCTTGATAAGACAGCAGCGGATCTTTTGCTTTTTCTTTCTGCATTGATTCAGCCCGGTAATGGTCTTCATTATCCCAGATTGTATAGCGTAAATTGTCAAGACCGTGCCATGCAAACCACCAGTCAAACATTTCACCGGTGACGCCGGGCATTTTGACGAGGTTTGCGATATAACCTGTTCCGTCCGGCATAACACAATAACCGATTTCTTCTTCAAAATAACCGGGTTCAAACAGACGGTTCCTTTCATGAACCGGCAAAGCTTTTGCCGGGTCAATCGGGCCTGCTAAAATTTTCTGAATATTCTCCTGCGGAGGTTCCACCATTGGCTCCAAGTAATACTTATAGTATGATTTCTTTTTGTCCTCTTCGGTTACAGGCACTTTCCAACGCTTATCCATTACTGACCTGCCTCCTCTGCGGGAAATATAGTCTTTGTCATATAAGTATCGGGTTTGTATTAGCTTGACTAAACTAATCTTAACGAATTATTGCCAGGAAATGAAATCTAATTATTTTATAAGCTCATAACTGGAACTTGGAAAAGATTAAAGCTCCTTTAAAGCAGCAATACTTACAAAATGAAAATAATTGGCTGTACCTGTATATGTGCTATTAGCATTTCTCCTTTGCCGTACTTGGTTCTGCCTGGACACCTCATAATTTTATTGTACAAGCCCCGTCTTTAAATATGCCGGTTAATTGGCTTTGAAAAGGTGGAAAATTCAGCACCCCAGGCAGCTTAAGTCCCACAAGGGAGGGGATTGATTGGCAAGCGGATCATGCCTTGCTTAATCTGAGATGGTCGTGAAGGTTGCAAAGGTGTTATTTTAATATTGTAACTAGGAGTGATAACATGAATTCAATGCAACTCAAGTGCTTCCTGACTGCAGCAAAAAGGCTGAGTTTTACAGAAAGCGCCGCTGAGTTGTTTATATCGCAGCCGGCTCTCAGTTATAATATCATGGCCCTGGAAAAAGAATGGGGGGTGGAACTTTTCATTCGCGATAAAAAGAACAAGGATACACGTCTTACAATGGCTGGCGAGGTTATGTACGAAGGTATAAAAAAACTGCAGGAGCAATTCGAAGAGCTTTTGCAGAAAGCCCGCAGCATACAGGAAGGGAAATCCGGAATACTCAGAATTGGAATCATTAGCAGCGACCGCATTGATGATTTTTTACTGAAGATCATTGACAATTTCAAGGAAAAGTTTCCGGATGTTGATTTGATCCTGAAGAGAGGCAGTCATCGAGACTTGGTCCAATGGTTATACAATAATACTGTTGATATCGCATTCGCTTTAAAAATAGTCGTGGAGAACAAACGTCAGCTTGCGCTAAAAAAATTGCATAGTGTTGAGTCAGTGCTTATTCTCCCCAAAAAGCACCCTTTGGCGCAGAAGGATAATTTATCGCTTAAAGACTTCAAAAATGAAACTTTTGTAAGTGTTTCGCGCAATGAATCCCGGGCAATTAATGCTCTGCTGAAACAGGAATGCCAAAAAGCCGGGTTTACGCCCAAAATATTGGAGGCCCCTGACATTAATTCCCAGATTATGTATATAGAATCCGGCAAAGGCGTATCAATTGCCAGCATCAATAATTTAGCAACTTTTAACAGGCATATTACCATGCTGCATTTGCAGGATTTAAAGCCTATGAAAATGGTTATCGCCTATAACCGCAACAGCAATAATCCCTGCGTCGGAAAGTTTATTTCAAGTTATGAAACCGCAGAATGACAACCCTTTTTCAATTTCTCTTAATTAAACATTTTATGTTAAGATTTCATCCCGGTATGCCGGTTTAGCTCATACCGTATAAAAACGCGGAAAAAGAGAATTGTGAGGAGAGTATTCGTGAATAAAGTAATTAGCGCAAAAGAAGCAGTAAAGCTCATAAAAGATGGCTGTACGATTATGATTAGCGGCTTTGCGGGGGTAAAAAAACCGGAAGTCCTGATAGATTTAATGGTAAAAAATAACATAAAGAATTTGACAGTAATCGCCAATGACGCGGCTATTCCCGGCAAGGGAATAGGGAGATTAATTTCACATCGCTGTGTGAAAAAATTAATTGCTTCACATATTGGACTAAATCCCGAAGCGGGCAGGCAGATGAATGCCGGCGAGCTGGAAGTGGAGCTAATCCCTCAGGGAACATTGGCAGAACGAATTCGCTGTGCCGGGGCGGGATTGGGAGGATTTTTTACTCCAACAGGAATTGGCACCTCTGTCGAAGAGGGAAAACAAAAATTTATTGTGGAAGGCAAAGAATACTTGTTGGAGCTGCCGCTTAAAGCTGACGTGGCAATTATCAAAGGTTCGGTTGTCGATACGTTGGGAAATGTTTTTTATAAAGGGACGACACAGAACTTTAGTCTAGTGATGGCTATGGCTGCAGACCTGGTCATTGTTGAGGCGGAAAAAATTGTTAAACCGGGAGAATTAAAACCGGAACATGTTATGACTCCTAGTGTCTTTGTTGATTATATTGTAGGGGCTGAATGCAATGGGAATTGAGGCAAAAGAAATTATTGCCCGTCGAGTCGCCCGGGAATTGAAGGATGGCTACGTTGTAAATCTTGGTATTGGTTTGCCGTCATTGGTTGCAAATTACATACCCGAGGGGATGTCTGTCATGTTGCAGTCCGAGAACGGTATTCTCGGCATGGGCGCTATTTGTGAAGCAGGAGAAGAGGATGAAAACGTAATCAATGCTGGCAACCAGTTTGTTTATGTGCAAAAAGGGGCCTGCTTTTTTGACAGCGCCACCTCATTTGCCATGATCCGCGGCGGACACATTCATTTGACGGTGTTGGGAGCATTGCAGGTGGACGAGCAGGGCAATATTGCCAGCCATATTATTCCCGGCAGTATGGCGCCCGGAATGGGCGGAGCGATGGACTTGCTGGCAGGAGCCAAAAAGGTTATAGTGGCCATGCTGCATACCGCTAAAGGCAAGCCCAAAATTCTGAAAAGGTGTACACTGCCCCTGACAGCCAAAGGTAAGGTCGATATGATTGTAACGGAAAAGGCCGTGATTTCGGTTACACCGGAAGGCCTTGTTTTGGATGAGATTATGCCGGGTTCATCGTTGGAAGATATTTTGCAGCATACCGAGGCTGACCTCATCATTCGCGATGAATTGGTTAAATAAGTCCCATCGCCTATTTCAATGTACACGACGATAACGGCAAGTAGTCCATGAGTTTTGCTAAATTTGTGGCAACAGTTGATACAGCCGTGCCGCCGATTGTGACATAATACTCAAGCTGACCACATCCGGGCAGCTTGGTCTTACAGATGAAGCAAGGATGAACATATAAGTTCAAGCATTCATTTCTCTGAGTGAAACTGGCAAATGAAAAGGGATATATGAAACACGTGACCCATAGCTTTCCCCAGGCAAAGCGCAATTTTTAGGAAAGAGTGGTTTTGCAAAGCTGAATTCATTGGGAGGAGGAAAATTTAATGACAACTTGGCATGGTTACTTGCTGGAGGAAGGGGAGCTTCCCAAGTGGCCGTACAAGATCAGCTACGGCAAGGAACAGGAAATAGAAAGTGATGTTTTGGTTATTGGGGGTGGAATTGCCGGCTGCTGGGCGGCCATCAGCGCCGCTAGAAGCGGCGCCAGCGTCGTACTTGCTGAAAAGGGTGCTACCATTCGCAGCGGTGCGGGCGGCCCCGGATGTGACCACTATTGTGATATTCCAACCAACCCGCTGTCCAAGGTTGATCCGGATGAATGGGCAAGGCAAATGTGCACTCCTTTCAGCAATGTCATTGGTACGCAAATTCAGTGCCGCGAAGGTTTCGATACTGTAGGTTTGTCAAACATTTTGGACACGGTACAGTTTTAAAAATTCCAGCGGAGATAGGTAGCCGAGAGGACGCATCGGGATATTGTTTGAACGGCGGTTGTAAGCTTTAAGCTGGGCCTGGAAGT
>JAAYMN010000046.1 GCA_012521345.1 Bacillota bacterium | reverse complement strand
TATCTCCCCCTTACAAAAAACAGGGGGCAATACACACCTGTATTACCCACCTGCTGATACAGCCAAGGCATCGCGGGTAAAAGCAGTCCGGCTTAATCCAGACCGAGATATTTGGTAATGGCAATGTCGCCGGTGGTCGCGTTCTGCACACCCACGGTCTTTCCTTTCAGGTCGGACAGTTTTTTAATGTCGGAATCCTCTTTTACCACAACATACTGGGTAGCCTCATAGTATGGATCGGAAAAAGTCACCTGCTCCTGGCGTTCTGGGGTAATGGTCATGGCGGAGATGACCATATCGGAAGCGCCGCTCAGCAGGGAAGGAATGATGCCGTCCCAGTTGGTATTGATCAGCTCTACGGCAAAACCCATCTCTGCAGCAATAGCCCTGATCAGGTCCATGTCAAAGCCTTCCGGTTCTCCTGACGGGCTGACGGATTCAAAAGGTGCATAGGCCATGTCCGACGCAACTTTATAAGTTTTGTTCAGGCGGTTGTCGCTTTCGGGCACAGCATAGTCCGTGCCATCGCCGAAATACTTGTTAAAGATTTTGTCATAAACACCGTTTTCCTTGATTTTGGCCAGGCCCTCATTGACCAGCTTGTGCAGGTCCGTATCTTCCTTGCGCATGGCAATGCCGTAATACTCTTTTTCAAACGAATCGTCACCAAATGCTCTTAATTTGGAGTCCGGGTTGTTCTTAATATACTCCAGAATAACCGGCGAGTCGCCGACAACGGCATCAACTCCGCCGTTTTCCAACTCCATCAGGGCCGTCGGCATCAGGTCAAAACGCTTAACCTCGCTTTTGGCTTGTCCGCCGCAGCCTGCAAGGGCAAAGGTTAAAGCAAGGATAAGAAAAATAAGTACAGATTTGTTGGTTTTCAATTTCTCTGAAACCCCCCTGGAAGATTAATGATACTCATTTTGAATTCGCTGCCCGGGCGGCTATTCCTGCCTGCCGGGGAAAAAACCGTGCCTCGTCAGGAAAGATGGAAAAGTCCCAGTGCGGAAAGTCGCTGATACTCTTCGGTGAAGATTTCTCCCAGGTCCATATCCAGCAGGTGACACAAGGCCGCCAGGTAAATAAGATGGTTGCCCAGTTCCTCCGACAGGATCTCTTGGCAATGCTCGCACAAATGCCCGTGCACATGGGTCTGCATGTAATCCTTGCAAGTCCGGATGTCAGCTTCGGGAGGGCATACTTGCCGGGACGCGGCAATGGAGATGCAGCCGCACCCTGTTACAGATTTAGCAATGGCACGATTAACCCTGCCGGCGGATTCCTGAAATTTTGTCAGGCTGTCCAGGATACTGCGGTGGCGAAGCAACGACTCGGAGACTTTTTCCTGAAAACGGCTGATAGCCTCTTTTTCCACTACATTGCCCTCCTCCTGCGTTTACGCTTCATTTTTTTCATTATACTTTTATTGGTAAATTGTTGTCAATGTATGGGCATGCTTCCACTTTCCCGTCAAATGCAAGTATTCCTGCGCAAACCGGCGCACTGCGGCGGCTATTTCTTGCCTGTGCCCCGTGCATGGAACGTCCACATCAGTTTTCCCTTTTGTGCGTCCGGCGAGAGCAGGGGAGTCCCCAAACGCCGGCGTCCTGCGCAACTGCAGGCAGCCTCGGACAAAAAGGAAACCGGAGCCATTGGCACCTGAGAACAGGCTTACAACAGAGCTAAAAAACTGGAAAAAGTTTGTGCCCTTGTAGGTTTGTCAAACATTTTGGACACGGTACAGTTTTAAAAATTCCAGCGGAGATAGGTAGCCGAGAGGACGCATCGGGATATTGTTTGAACGGCGGTTGTAAGCTTTAAGCTGGGCCTGGAAGT
>JAAYMN010000045.1 GCA_012521345.1 Bacillota bacterium | reverse complement strand
CTTCCAGGCCCAGCTTAAAGCTTACAACCGCCGTTCAAACAATATCCCGATGCGTCCTCTCGGCTACCTATCTCCGCTGGAATTTTTAAAACTGTACCGTGTCCAAAATGTTTGACAAACCTACATCCTGCCCTACTGCCTGTTCACATAATGGGTATGCAGGAGTTCGTGCGCCAGATGGCTGTTCGGTTCTCCTAAGAATTCCTTGTAGAGTCTTTGGACAGACGGGTTTTTATGCGATTTGCGCCACGGCAGGACGGCGCTGTCTTCATAATAAAGCGCCTTGGCCCTTTCCGCCCGCACGTCTTTTTCCATTTTCACCTTGTCGGGCACAATAGGCTGGCCGCCGCCGTTCACGCAACCGCCGGGACAGGCCATTACTTCAATAAAGTGGTACTGTGTCTCACCGGAGAGGACTTTTTCCATGAGCGTTTTGATATTGGCCCCTCCGTGCACCACGGCGACTTTCAGCTTCAGATCGGGTGTGATCTGGATTTCCGCTTCCTTGATGCCTTCCACGCCGCGGACGGCTTCATAGTTGACTTCATCAATATCCTGTCCGGTCAGGATATCCGCCACCGTCCTGATGGCCGCCTCCATAACGCCGCCCGTGGCGCCGAAAATGACTCCCGCACCGGAGGAATCGCCGTAGAATTCGTCAAACGGTTCATCTGCCAACTCGTTGAATTCGATCCGGGCTTCTTTAATCATACGTGCCAATTCCCGGGTGGTGATGCTGATATCCACATCACGGATGCCGTCAACTGCCAGTTCTTCCCGCTGGACTTCGAACTTCTTGGCGGTGCAGGGCATGACGCTGACCACCACAATATCCTTCGGATCCAGCCCGTTCATTTTGGCATAATGGCTTTTCAGCAGGGCGCCCATCATGTTCTGCGGGCTTTTGCAGGTGGAGAGATGCGGTATCAGTTCAGGATACTTGTGTTCACAGAATTTTATCCACCCGGGGGAGCAGCTTGTAATCAGGGGCAGCGGACCGCCGTTTTTCAGCCTGTTCAAAAGCTCTGTCCCCTCTTCCATAATCGTTACGTCGGCGGCAAAGTCCGTATCAAAAACTTTGTCAAAGCCAAGCCGCCGCAGGGCAGCCACCATTTTTCCCGTCACGCTGGTGCCCATGGGCAGGCCGAATTCTTCTCCTAGGGCGGCCCTGACGGCGGGAGCAGTCTGGACTACCACGTGTTTCGTCTCATCTGCAAGGGCCTCCCAGACAAGGTCCGTATTGTCTTTTTCCCGCAGTGCACCAACCGGACAGTTGACGATGCACTGCCCGCAGTTGATACAGGACAGCTCCGCCAGAGATTTGTCATAAACCGGTGCAACCTTGGTCCGGTCGCTGCGGTGGACAAAACCCAAAACCCCCACGGTCTGCACATCATTGCAGACATTGACGCAGCGGCCACAGTTTATGCATTTGCTGTCATCCCGGACAACAGACGGGGAAAAATCGTCGATATGATGGGAATATTCCTTCTCAAAGATTTCTTCCCTTAAATTGAGCTCTTTGGCAAGTGTCTGCAGTTCACAGTTATTGTTTCGGACACAAGTGGGGCAGCTGCTGTTATGGTTGGCCAGAATCAAAGCCAGAATGTTTTTGCGCATCTGCCGGATCCGGGGAGTATTGGTTTTGACTACCATTCCCTCTGACACAGGCAGCACGCAGGACGCCTGCAGGGAGCCGTTGGCTTCCACCAGGCAGATGCGGCACGCCCCCGCCTTATTAATGTCTTTCAGATAGCAGAGTGTGGGAATATGAATGCCTGCTTTCTTGGCAGCTTCCAGGACAGTGGTCCCTTCCGGCACTCTTACTTTTTTATTGTCTATGGTGAGAGAGACTTTTTTTTCAATGGTAAGCAATACTGTTTGCATCTATACCACCGCCTTTTTGGCCGCATATGTTTCCTTTGTCATAAACAGTTCTGGGAAATACCGCTGTGCAGTCCTGAAGGGAACAACTTCCGTCTTGCCCGAGCCGCACAGGGATGCTTTTCCCATCACGTCCAGCACTATTTCCAGGTTGGCATAATCGGCGGCCGTTGCCGTGCCGTTCGTAATCCGCTCGAAAATAAACCGCAGCTGCCTGTTTCCTTCCCGGCAGGGAGTGCATTTCCCGCAGCTTTCATGGCGGAAAAAGTCCTGGACCACTTTCAGGTAATCCAACAGGCTATTATCTTCATCCGCCACCACAATGGCGCCGGAGCCTACGCTGAGACCCGCCTTGGCCAGGTCTTCATAAGTATAGCGTGTATCCCACAGCCGCTCCGGCAGGATGCCGCCGGATGCCCCGCCGATTTGTACAAAATGGCCTTTTTTGCCGTTGCGGATACCGCCGGCCAAATCATTTATAATCTCCCTGATGGTAAGTCCGAAAGGAATCTCGTACACACCAGGACGGTTTACTTTCCCGGAGATGCTGATCAGCTTGGTACCGGGGCTTTTTTCCGTGCCATAGCGGCGGAAGCTGTCCGCACCGTGTTTGATAATGCTGACAATGGTACTTAATGTTTCCGTGTTTATAACCAGCGTGGGCAGACGCAGAAAGCCTTCCTGCTTGACATACGGCGGCTTGCTGCGCGGCCGGCCGCTTTTTCCTTCCATGCTTTCACACATGGCAAAACCTTCGCCGCAGACATAAGATCCGGCTCCGCTGAAAAGTTTCAAGTCAAAATTATAGGGTGAGCCCAAAACGCCTTTGCCCAGGTAGTTGTGCTTGTAGCATTCCGCAATGGCAGACCTGATTTCGTCATGCATATTGGTATACTCTTCCCGTACGTAAATAATGCCTTCCTGGGACTGCGTGCAAATGCCGGCAATAACCATGCCTTCAATTACCTGGTAGATATTGCGCTTGAGCAGCTCCCTGTCCTTAAAAGTTCCCGGTTCACCTTCGTCCGCATTGCAAACGACAAATTTGCGTGCCGCCTTTTCCGCCCGTGCCTGGCGCAGTTTCTTCCCTGTGGGGTAAGCCGCTCCTCCCCGGCCCTGCAGGCCGGAGGCGTCAATTTCGGCAAGCACTGCCTCACTGCCCGTGTCAAGCAGCTTTTTCAGGGCGGTAAAGCCTCCCGCGTTCAGGTAAGCCAAAAGGTCCCGCCCGTCATATTTGTCAAACAGTTCGGTGATAAAATGTACTTGTTTCATTCCCCAGCCCCCCTTTTTGCGGCAATCAGTTCTTTTACTTTCTCACGCGTCAGCATGCCGTAGACATCGTCGTCAATACGCACTGCGGGCGATACATCGCAGGCGCCGAAACAATGGGTGAAAATAAGGGTAAATTTATTGTCCGGCGTAGTTTCACCCACTTTAATCCCCAGTTCCTCCTCAAACCAGCGAATTAAATCCCGGTTATTGTTAACGTTGCAGGTGGTGGAGTTGCAGATCTGAATAATCACTTCGCCCCGAGGCTCGGAAGAAAGGGCAGAAAAATAAGTAACAACATCATAAACACGGCTCTCTGTAATATCCAGTTTTTTGGCAATGATTCTCGCCATTTCTTCACTAATGTAGTTGTGTACGGAGAGGCGCTGTATTTCCTGCAGAATAGGCAGCAGGTTGACCGCGTCATAATCATACTTGGCACAGACTGAGTCGGCCAGTTGTTCAAGTTCCGGTTTCATATTCTTCCTCCTTTGTATCATAGGAGCGGCAGCCATACCGAACTTCCCTCATCAGCCGCTCTTCTTAGTTTGACTATTACTCTTACTGCAACTGTTATGTTTTGCTCCTGGAGCACAGGAGTGCTCTTGCTGGTATATCCGGAAGTCTGGGGAAAGCGGCTTCCGGATGGACTCTTGGACAAACACCCCCCTTGGCAAGCAGTTTCCTGAGCGCTACCGCCCGGGAAGCAACATTATTTTGTGAAAATATTATAACAATTGTGAAATATTTCGCATGCCAGGGCATAAAAAAACAAAAGATTTGTGAAAAACTTCACGCCCTTTATGCCAATATCATTATAACAAATCTGTATAGCCTTGTATATAGTTATTTAAAAAATAATCATTTGATAATAAAATTCCAGGCAAAAAAAGCCCTGCCTGCCGCCTGGCAGTCAGGGGAGACGGCCGGCCGGACAGCTAGCCGCTTTTTTTACTGCGGCCGGCAATGACCCGGCCCACATAAACCCCGCTGGCTGCAGCCTGGGAAAGACCGCGTGTAATCCCTGCTCCGTCGCCAATGGCAAACATGTTGTGTATTTCTGTTTCAAGCTCCTTGGTGAGCTTCAAGCGGGAACTGTAAAATTTCACTTCCACACCATACAGCAATGTATCCTTGTTGGCCATTCCGGGGGCAATTTTGTCCAGGGCATAAATCATTTCAACAATATTATCCAGGTGGCGCTTCGGCAAGACTAGGCTCAAATCCCCGGGAGTGGCCTTTAACGTGGGCCTGGTAAAACTTTGCGCCAGGCGGTGTTCATTTGTCCTGCGTCCTTTGACTAAATCACCGAAACGCTGCACCACCACGCCGCCCGACAGAATGTTGGCCAGAGAAGCAATGCGCCTGCCGTACTGGTGCGGCGCATTAAAGGGTTCTGTAAAACGGTTGCTGACCAGCAGGGCAAAGTTGGTGTTTTTGCTACGCAGCCTGGCGTCGCGGTAGCTATGGCCGTTAACTGTCATTATCCCGTCCGTATTTTCCGCCACCACGTACCCGTACGGATTCATGCAGAAAGTACGGACCAAATCGCCGTAGCGCTTTGTCCGGTAAAGCAGTTTGGCTTCATATACTTCATCGGTAATATGCTGAAAAACAACCGCCGGGATCTCTACCCGCACGCCAATGTCCACGCGATTGTTCACAAGCTCCAGACCCAGCTTTTTACACTGGTCGGCAAACCAGTCAGAGCCGGAACGTCCCGGCGCGGCAATCAGGTAGCGGCACTCCACGGTGCTCCCGCCGTCCAAAAGGAGCCTGAAACGTTCCTGCACAAGCTCTATATCCAGCACTGCCGTCTTGCAGAAAATATGGCATTTCTGCCGCAAGTCCTCATACAGCAGGCGTAAAATTTTAACATTATTTTCCGTGCCCAAATGGCGGACACGGGCATGCAGCAGGTGCAGGTCATGGGCAAGGGCAACACCCGCCAGCCTGCTGTTTTCCGTTGTATAACATTCCGCCGGCGCACCGAAGCTAAGATTGATCTGGTCCACGTAGTCAATAAGTTCCAGGATGTCCTCTTCCGGCAAAAAGTCGCGCAACCAGCCGCCAAATTCAGCCGTAAAGTTGTATTTGCCGTCGGAGAAAGCGCCTGCTCCGCCAAAACCGCGCATCATGCCGCATGTTTTACAGGCTATGCACCGCTTCACTTTTTTGTCGGCAAGAGGGCAGTTCCTGGCATAAATATCATCCCCGGCTTCAAAAATGGCAACAGACAATTCCGGTGCCTTGGCTGCCAGTTCGTAGGCTGCAAAGATGGCAGCAGGCCCGCCGCCGATCAGGGCAACATCATACGCTTTCTTCATGCCGAAATTCCCCCTTTACTCCAGGAAACTTTTCGTGGAACAGAAAATTGCCTGCCGTCCTGCCCTTCTCACCATAACACACAAAACGAGGGAATGCAACGAGCCCGTCTTTTTTTTACCCGTACTGCCGTTTAGCCGGACGTTTCTGCCGAAAACATTATACCGCAGACGCACAGAAAAATACCGCCTCCAATTGACGGAGGCGGCCTTTTTTCAGGCTATTTGTTTTGCATCTCACAGGCCATGACAGTCTGCTTGCACAAAACCATGGTTGTCACTGAACCCACCCCGCCGGGGACAGGCGTAATTTTATCCACTATTGGTTCAACGGCTTCAAAGTCCACATCGCCGCAGTACTTGCCCGGGCGGTCCGGATCCGGGTTAATGCCTACGTCAATGACAACCTGGCCCGGTTTTACATAATCGGCGGTAAGCATTTTGGCCCGGCCGATGGCAGCCACCACAATATCCGCTTCCCTACAGACAGCCGGCAGATCTTCCGTCCGGGAATGACAGATGGTTATGGTGGCGTTCTCCCGCATCAGCAGCATGGCCACCGGCTTGCCCACAACCATGGAGCGGCCCACCACTGTTACCCGCTTCCCTTTCAGCGGAATATTGTAGTATTTCAGGATCTCCATACAGGCCGTAGGCGTACAGGGCGGGAAACCGGTCGGATCGTCGGCAAAAACTTTTCCTGCACTGCCCAGCGTAAGGCCGTCCACATCTTTTTCCACCGGGATTAAAGCCCGGATTTTCTTCTCGTCCAGGGATTTGGGCAGGGGAGAGAACATGAGGATGCCATGAACCTCCTTGTTTGCCCCCACCTCTGTGACTGCTCGTTCAAAATCTTCCTGGGAAATGTCCTCGGGAAATTCAAAAACCTGGTAAGCAAGCCCGATGGAGTCACAGGTTTTTTTGGCCCCGCCTTCATAATACAGGTCATCCGGGCGGGCGCCGACGCGTATAATCCCCAGCTTGGGAGTAATGCCTCTTGCCTTGAGGGCGTTGATGCGCTCTATCAGATCGGCTTTCATGGCATCAGCCACAGGTTTGCCTTTCAACAGTTCAGCCATTTTTTATCCCTCCTGTTATGTAGCTTATTTTTTCAGTTTCTGCAGGACAAGTGCCAAAGTTTTGTCCGCCAGTTGCTTGCCTTCTTCCAGCAGCCTGTCCATTTCCGCCGTTGTATCTTCTACAAACTTGCGGTCTTTAATTGTATTGGTATTAATAATTACATTCAGGGAAGCGCTGATGAGCGCCGCTTTCAGGAAGACTACACCGCAGCCCACATCGGAAATGGCAAGGGCTGAACCGATTTCCCCCATGCGGGCATGGATTTTAATGCCTTCATAAGCCTTGCGCATTATTTCCATGGGTACGGAGCAGGCAAGCTTGGAGCACTCCTCCAGCTGTTGTTCCTTGTATGCCGCCTGCTCAGGCGTATCTTTAGGCAACCCGTAAGCCTTGGACAGCGGCTCAAATACTTCCGCATCCTTGTCCACAAGGGTTTTCAATTCCTCCAGGATTTTGCTGCCTTGTGCAAGCAGGGACTTGACTTCATCTTCCACTGCAGCATATTTCTTTTTCCCTACAGTCAGATTCCCCACCATATTGGACAGGGCCATACCGATAGCGCCACCCAGGGCTGCCGCACCGCCGCCGCCGGGGACGGGCGCTTTAGAAGCAAGGGCTTCCAAAAAAGAATCACAGCTTTTTTCCATCATTGACATAGCAGAACCCTCCCTTTCAATGCTGGCTCTTTTTGTATTCTGCATCATAAGCTTTTTTCCTCTTATGTCTTTTTTAGATTCCCCTCTTCCTTTTCTGCCAATACCTGCCGTAAAAAACCATCCTGCTTCTTGCGGACGGACGGCTCAGATTTTATTGTTCATTTTCCGCTTTCCGGCAGTGGTTGCCTTTTCTGTCTTTCATCTGCCCGCTATATCTGCCTGTCTTTGTAAATATTAACAGTCAATTCAATATAATCCCCTACAGAATCAGAATTTACCTTAACCCAGCCGCCTCCGCTTGCGCCATCATTCCATACTTCAGTGGTTACACCGGGTGAACTGTCCTCGGTAAATTTTCTGCTTCATACAATATGGATGCATCTGAATAACCAGCTGTCCTGTAAACACGGAAATAGTCAATTATAAATTCTCTCGGATATTTTGAAGGACCCGTGTTCGTTATCATGTTTCAGTAGCTTAAGAGCCTTTGCCCTGTTTACGGCCTGGAGCCTCCTGTTCACTCCCAATTTGGAATAAATATTCTTAATATGGCCTTTTACAGTATTAATGGTTATCTCGAGCATATCAGCTATTTCCTTGTTGGACATGCCTCTGGCAATGAGTTCGAGCACATCAGTTTCTCTTTCAGTAAGCGGTTCGGGGAGGACATTGTTTGCGGGTTCTATTCCTTCCCCTCTTATTTCACCGGAAATATAATCCTGAAGTATCTTGGCGTATGCTATCTGTGCAGACAAATATTTTACCACACCAATAGACTTGGGTGTGAAAACACCGGGTAAAAAATTATTTTCAAGATACAGTACGCCAAAAGTTATGTTATGAAGTAGAAGAGGGTGACATGCCACAGATTTAGGGTTTGATTTTTTTAAATACGAATCTTTTGCAAAAATTCCGGACTGATCTCCAAAATTCAGTACAATAGTCTTCAGGGTTCTTGCCACATAATTTACAACTGATTTTGCAATTCCATTATATTCCCCAAGGGGAATAATTTTTGATTCGGCTTTATCTGATCCTGTCTCTTTCAGTACCTCAATAAACAGTTCACCGTTTTTTTCAATAATTATGCATCCCATGTCCGCCCCTGAACTTCTGACCACAATATCGAGAAATCCCTCCAGTAGTCTGTCAATATCAGTCTCAGCAGAAATCTTTTCCATTGCTTTGCTGATAAAGTAGTAATCCATGCTGTCTCCGATCTGACTTGCTGCAGGTATTGAAATATGCGCAAAGTCCTTTAATGACATGCCTGATTGTTCTTTCCCGCTGTCAGTTTCGATATTGTTTAGTAATCCCGGATGTTTTTCCTCCAGTTCTTTCCCTTTGGCAAAAGCTCCCCATTTTTTGTATTCTTTCAGGGCATCTTCAAGATACACTGCGGCTATTCTGTCCATATTACGCTCAAGATAAAACTCCGCTGCAAGCTCACATGCAAGGGCTTCATTCTGAATAAATCCGGAAGCACGGGCTGAGCTTATTGCCCGGTCATAAAGCTTGATCGCCTCTTCGGTCCTGTTTTCAAGACAAGCAAGCTGTGCAGATACCAGCAGGTATTTATGTTCAAAGTTATCCTTACATGACTGAGCCCATTTTCTTAACTTCCTCAAATTTTTTTTCAGTAACAATTTGTAATGCCTGCGCTCGCCATTAGTTAAATCTTTGTAAATTGAAGTAATGATCAATGATTCATAGAAAAAGTATTCAGCATAAATCATAAACCCGATAATGGCTCCCGCCAGCGGGTATAATTTACGCGACATGTCCAAGGCTTTTCTGTATTCTCCCGCTAGATAATAAGTTTGCATTCTGTAGAAATAATAAGTTGCCAGAGAAGTCATGTCATTTTCTGCCAGACCCTCCAGTTCTTTTTTCTCCAATTCCTTAAGTCCCGTAGTAAGCATATTTTCTTCCCGTCCCGAAAGTACTGCTACGACCGAATCATAAACAGCCATATTAATCCCAAGCTGACGATGCTTTATTCTATGTTCAATCTCCTGCGTTTCACGAATAATCTCGTTCATCCTGGATAACGGAACTCCCATAATGTACTGGTGTTCCAGAAGCATACAATGGGCATAACCTACAATAGTAAAATTTCCTGCCTCATTTCCGGTGGCAACGGCTTTCCTGAGATAATTCAAGCTGTAGGCCAGGTGTCTCGTCCAGTGAGAAATCAGAGCTCCTTCTACGAAATATATAATACACTTTGCTGAAGACAGGTTATATTTCTCAGCCAACTGTATGCCAACACTGCCAAATCTCTCACCTGCTTCATAATCTCCAAATACGATTCCGGAAACTATACCATATCCCATATAACTCACCGATGAAAATTCGTTGTTTCCGTATCGGAGCGCAAAGTTTCCGATTTTAATAATTACAAGCCCGTATAAATCTGGAAGACTGGACATGGTAACATAACACAGGCGTGTCAAGAGTTCAAGTATTTTCTTCTTCCTTCTGTCATGCATTTCAGGTAGGTTTAACAAATCCTCAATTTTTTTGCCACGCATATACCATTTGAATAAAAACAGTTCCCGGGCAAAATCCAGTCTGGTAGGATGGTAAGGAATTTTTAGCCCAAGATCTCTGAGGGCTTTTATCCCTGTTTCAATTGCTCTGTCAAATCTACCTGAACCGGCATATAATATCATTTTTGAACCGTAAACATCCGCGCGGTCAAGTTTCGTTTTTGCTTTTCCAAGCAGAATATCAAACCATTTTTCAGCAGTTTCGGCATCAGTACATAAATAAAGAGTCTCCGCATAATCGCGATACAATTTAAAGATCAGTTCAAATTCCTTTTCCCACGCATCTTCGGATAGTAATGACCTGGCACATTCAAAATAATGAAGCGCGGCACTGAAAGCTGCTGAAGCTTTTACTTTTCGGCCCGCCATATGATTGTACATTGCAAGCTTTATTCTTTTTTCCGGGTCATTAACCAGTTCCAGTCCCCGGTTGAAATGATCCATTATGGCCAGTATATTTTCTTCCAGTCTGTTTTCAAGTGTATTCTGCAACAGACGGGATCCTATCATCACATGCCTTTTCTTTCTTTCATCCTCCGTAACAAGGGAATAAAAAGCCTGCTGCACACGGTCATGAATAAATTCGTAGATAGTATTTGCATTTTCTTTTTTAAGGATTATAAGGCCTTCATAAACAGCTGGCATCAAGGCAATCTTGGTTTTCTCCGGTGAGATTTCGCAAACGGATGCCAGCGTTTCATGAGCAAATTTATTTCCAAGGAAGGATGCCAGTATTAAAAGATCTCTTGTCATATCAGGAAGTCTTTTTATTTTTTTCAATATAAGTTCGTGTACATCTTCACCCTGCTGAAGTTTCAAGATACCTTCCAAATCCCATTTCCAGCGACCTTCCTCCATGTCGAAGGAAAGAAATCCCTCGTCATTTATCATTATAAGCAACTGTTTTAAAGAAAAAGGATTTCCAGCAGACTTCCGGTACAACCAGTCAGCAAGAGGTTGTGACTTCTCAGGCTGAGTACTGAATGTGTCTGCCACGAGGTTTTCAACATCTTTGTCCTGCAATGGACGAAGATTTATCTCAATTATATTTTTTTTCTTGTCTTTGGGCTTCCAATGTAATTTCATGGAAGAGAGTACCTTCTTCCAGTTCATTGTCACGAAATGCACCCAATATGAGCAGGTAATGAAGGTCTGCATCCTGCACCAGTAATTTTAACAGCTTTATTGAGGCACGATCTGCCCATTGAAGGTCATCCAGAAATAGCACCATGGGATGATTTTTCCAGACAAATATCTTAATGAAATCTCTGATTATGGTCATGAACCTGTTTTCCAATTCCTGGGGGGGCAGGGCTTCGGCAGGAGGCTGTTTGCCGGTAATCAGCTCAAGTTCGGGTATTATTTCAGCAATTACCGCGCAATTCCGGCCTAAAGAATGCAGGATTTTGTTTTTCCACCATATAAGCCTATTATTATCCTCCGTCATTAACTGTTTTACCAGGTTTGAAAATGCACTGACAAACAGAGCATAGGGAATGTTTCTTTTCAGTTGGTCGGCCTTTCCGGTAATAAAAAAACCTTTCCTGAAGATCATTGAATTGAGACACTCGGTAACAAGCATAGTTTTGCCGATTCCAGATTCTCCGCTGATTAGTACTACCTCTGCACTGCCTTCGCAAACACGCCGAAATGCTGACATAAGTTCTTTTATTTCTTTTTTTCTTCCATAAAATTTCCCGGATATACGGAAGCGCGCCAGGTTATCCATCCTGCCAACCTGAAAAAGCTCAATCCTTCCGGTTTCGCTCAGTTGCTTCCTACATTCCTTTAGATCCCATAAAAGGCCGTGGGTGCTTTGATACCTTTCATCCGGATCCTTGTTAAGGAGTTTCATTATAATTTCAGACACCGCAGAAGGAACGGCGGCATTGACACTTTCGGGAGGCTCAGGTTTGCAGGTCAAATGCACATAAACCCATTCTGCAAAATCTGAAGCATGGAAAGGCAACTGTCCGGTGAGCATTTCATAAAAAATCACACCAAGGGAATATAGATCGCTTCGTTTGTCTGCGCCAATTTTCAGCCTTCCCGTCATCTCAGGTGCCATATACTCCGGTGTACGGATCGGACTGCTTTTAAAAGACAGCTTGCTGTTACCAGGGGAAAACTGTATGGCACTGCTGAAATCAATAATATGTATTTCCCCAGTTTTTGGATGTATCAGAATGTTTTCAGGCTTTAAATCCCTGTGAATAATATTTTTCTGATGAAGCTGGCCAAGAATTTCTGTAAGGCGAATTGCTATTTCAAGGAAATCATTGAGGCCTATACCATGAATATTCATGTGTTTTCGAAGCGTTACAGAATCTGTATCCTTTGAAATCAGGGCAAAAAACGAACCCGACTGTTCAAATTTTAACGGCTTTACTATGTCGTCATTGTCAATGCTGCGTATAATTTCGTATTCGTGCATCAGCAAGGCAATCTCCAGCGGATTTACTGCCTCTTTTTTTAAAGCCTTTATTACGACCGGCATCTCGTCATCTAGGGTATTTGCACTGTAAACAATTACCCTGTTATTCTCATGGAGTACCTCCATGATTTTATAACCGGGCAATATGGACATACATACTCAACCCCCGCAATTAATATATAATATACTAACACTGGCCACTGGATTTACAAGTATTAAACTTCTCATTCATTGTCAATTTATTGTCGAAATCCATCGCCTCAGCCTGTATACATTATATCTGAAAACCCGGCACCTGCCAGAAATAAAACACCCCGCACGACATTTGCGGGGTGCCGTTAGGAAATCGCTTGACGAACATTTTAACTGCTTATTAAATCAGGCCAGACTTCTGAAGCAGTCTCTGAACTATTACCGTCGTTTCTGCCCTTGTGATGTTGTCCTTAGGTCCGATAATTCTACCGCTCTTACCAACTACCAGTCCGCTTTTTACGCATGCTGCTATGCTTTCCTTCGCATATTCCGATATACTTTCCGCATCATTAAATCCGTCTAGTATTCTCTCAATTTCTCCCTCTACGAATTCCACATTCAGCTTTGTTATTTTCATCGCCCTTGCTATCATCGCCATGGCCTGTTCCCTTGTTATCCTGTCATTCGGTCCGAAATTGCCATTACCATAGCCGTATATGATTCCATATTCAGCCGCCGTCTTTATGTTGCCGCTGTACCACTCCCCGGCCCTTACATCCTTAAACGGCGTCTCTTTGGCTTCAGGCTTAAGGCCCAGAGCCCTGACCATGATTGCTGCAAATTCTGCCCTTGTAATTTCCCTGTCCGGTGCAAACAGGCCATCGCCTATACCGCTGATTATCATTCTCGATCCAAGATTATTCACTGCATCTTTTGCCCAGTGATTGTCAACATCCCTGAACTCTATCGGGTTCCAGATAAGTGTATAGGCGCTGTTGGTAATACTGTTGATCTGTGCATAATACTTGCCGTCTATTACTGTCGCCTTTGTTGGCACATGTCTCAGCGTTCCGTCTTTCTCCACTATAACCGCTGTCGTTACCTTTTCAGGATCCACGCCTTCAGGTATAGCTATAGTTCTTGCCACGTAGCCCTTGAACTCGCCAATCTCAACGGTGGTGTCCCCGTATGAAAATTTTACCGTAAATTCCATCGGCGGAACTATTATTGCAAACTTCCCTTTTTCAGCCTCATTTTCGACAATTTTAACATCATCTTCAGACGCCCTGGCTATTTCTATGCTTATTCTGATAGCTTCAGGGCCAACTTCTGCACCAAGCGATTCCAGTATCCTGTCTATTGCAATTTCTTCAGCAGGAAGCGTATATCCTGCATCCTTCGTCTTCACTTCCAGTACGCACTTCATGTTTTCAAGATACTCAGCCAGCCTGCCGTCCAGTTCAACAACAGCCGTATCAGTATCTTTGGTGACCTGCACCGTTATCACTGTTCCGGTTTCACCAGAACTGAGATTTTCTATTAATTCATCAGTACCAAGTTTGACCGAAGTAACTCTTCTGCCATCCTGTTCCTTTGTCGTGGTTTCAGCTATATCCTGATAATCTTTTCCATTAATCCGGACTGGTGTATCATTGGAAGGCGCTGGCGGTGTTGTTCCTGACGAACTGCTTCCACTGCTTCCGCTGCCCCCGCTGCTTACTTTGGTCCACTTGGCGTAGAGTGTGAAAGCTTCCCATACCTCATAATTTTCGAAGTCCCATGGATTGATACATTCAGGTTCCCTGTACCAGCCATCGAACACATATCCTTCCTTTACAGGATCGTCAGGTTTTGTAACCTTTTCTCCATAGTATACAGACTGTGGTGGGATCGAAGGCCCTCCGCCCTGGGTATCGAATGTTACAGTACATTGTATCCTCTCCCATTTGGCATAAAGGGTCATATCGCTTGTTACTGGGTTCGAAAAATCCCATTCGGTTGTGTAATCTTCATCAGTATACCAGCCTAAGAATTTATACCCTGTTCTTACAGGATCATCGGGTTTCCCAACAGGATCGTTGTATAATACCTTCACAGGGTCAATTTCACTTCCGCCCTTGCTATCGAAAGTTACTGTATACTGATTCCTCTCCCATTTGGCATAAAGGGTCATATTCCCGGTTACAACGTCATTTTCAAAATCCCATTCAGTCGTGCAATCTTCATCAGTAAACCATCCCAGGAAAACATGTCCTTCCCTGGCAGGATCATCAGGTTTTGCAACCTTTTCTCCATAGTATACAGTCTGTGTGTCAATGGAAGGTTCTCCACCCTGGGTATCAAATGTTACAGTACATTGTATTCTTTCCCACTTGGCATAGAGGTTCATGTCGTTTGTTACAGGGTTCGAGAAATTCCATTCAGTTGTGTAATTTTCATCAGTATACCAGCCTTTAAAAGTATAACCTTCTTTTACAGGTTCTGCGGAGGGCGGCTGAACCTGTGTTCCTTTCTTGACTTCAGTTTGATGGTATACTTTACCCTCGTTCATAAAGGTAACTTTATATGACTCTGCCCATACAGCGTAAAGGGTTATACCGCCTTCCTGCATTTCGATGGTCTGTCCGGGCAGATAGGTCACCCCTGAACCATCAGACGCCGTATTCCATCCGTCGAAAACATATCCGCTCTTTGCCAGGTTGCCCTCGTTGCCCTTTAAAGTTACTGTTTCGCCTGCTATATAATAATTACTGTCTACGGGAACAGTTCCGGATTCTGCACCGTTTGAATCATATGTCACTGAATATGCCGACATCAGAGTATAAACTTCAGCATACAATTCATACGCAGCAAGATAAAGCTTATCACCGTAAAAGCTGAGTGAAGGATTCATGAATGAATAATTTTGAGATTCAATTCTGTCATTTGTCAATTCTGTCCATTTGTTTGTTCCATTGTCATATTTTATAACATTAGCATATCTTTTACCACTTTCTATAGAACAAATTGCCCAATAAAAATCACCGCCGGGTGAAATACAAAAGTCAGCAACCTTGCAATGAACACCCGGAGTATCATAAAGCAAATTTTCATTAACATATGGATAATGCCTAAAATCATTCAAATTTCCCGTAATGTCTTGCCATACCCCGCTGTCGCTGTCATATTCCATCAAACCTAAATATATCCATGTAGGACTATCTTTCCATTGGTAAGCCACATACGGTGTACCATTATGAACTGTTAAGTAAAGATAACCAAGTGATATCGGTGAGGAGGCACCCGGTGCTGTTACCGTTATATCTCCCATGAGCTCCCAGCTGTCTCCGCTGTATTTATAGACCTTAATACGGTCAACATCATCATTGAAAGCAACATATACGGTGTCGTCTTCTGCATATACTGAAGTGTAGTATATTGTTCCCGAAATATCAAGGCTGCCAACCTCGTTCCAGCTGCTGCCGTCATATTTGCTTACCTTCACTTTGTCAATATTATTAGCTTCATCTAATAAATAAGTATAAGCCACATATACTGAATTTTCATTTTCTACAAATAGTGAATAATTGCCAACATTACCAAGGAGTGTTCCCGGAACAAAAGTTGTTTCTCCGATAGAGGGCCAATTATTTGAACGCTCATCATACTTTCTTACATGTTTATTTTCCCAATCAATTATATATGGGACATCGTTATATATAGCAAAGGGCATGCCATCTCCTGCAACGGCAGGTACAGGTCCTACGTCATATATTAATTGCCATGATGTCATACTTTCACTGTCATACTTGTAAACCCTGTGATAATATTGTCCCGATATATATTCACGTACAGCCAGGTATAATACTCCGTTACTGTCTACGCGAAGTGAGCTGTCTACTGCGGTATTTTGAGAAATCTTATCGAGATCAAGCGGAACTTTTTTCCATACCAATTTCTCCGAAGCTGAGGCAATTTCTGAACTGCCCAGGACAATAGCCGCAACCAGTGCAAAAATAATGATAAATTTCATTGATTTCCTGAAATTCACAGATGACATCAACAAATCCATCCTCCCAACATTATTATCAAATTATTATTGATTAATAAAAAATATTGTCACCTACTGAAAACAAAGCGAAGTGCTAGCAGATTCACTAGAGTCTTCAGGACATCTTGGCAGATTCCCCCCCCCTTTCCTGCCTGTATTTAAAAGACATGTGGTTTGAATGCAATTAAGAATTAGCTTTGTTGATAGCAAAGATAACAAATTTATGACAAAAAAACACCACCCAAAAGGGTGGTAGGAGACTGTAGACAAAAATGGCCTTTAGGAAGCAAAACCTAAAGGCCAAGTTCTTTTTAAACATAAAATTGCTGAAATCTTAGAGAGCACCTCCTGCAACGGAGAGGTTGTGGGCTGTAATGTCCGTAGTTTCCGTTTTCACATGGCCAGCTTTCATGCATGCAAAAAAAAGCGTGAGATAATGTTGCACCTTCCTCAAGCCTCGAGGCTGCGTGTAGCGCATCCCATGTTTTTCTTTGGCATCGGCAAAAACACGCACAATAGTCTCGCCGCGCTTACGATAAAGCTCTTTACTTCGATCGGTTTATCTAAGATCTTCGGCTATTTCCACATAAGGCTCCTATAAATGACGGGTGCTCGTAATAATACGCAAGCCGTTTATACATAGCTGCGGCAGACTGGGCAGAATTAATACTATACTCTTCTAGTTATTTTTACCTATTGCAGTAAAATTGCAGTAAAATAAAAGACTTCCAAAAATGAAAGTTCTGAAAGCCTTTACCTACTGGAGCCCTCAGCCAGAATTGAACTGGCGACCTTATCCTTACCATGAATCTGCACAGTCGCAAATTCAGGGCTTTTGTAAAAATCCGGTTGATCAAATTAATGCGGCATGCCAATTTTATACGGAGGTAAATTTAATCATCACAAGGTTTCCCTGAGTCAAGTTTTTGAAAATATCTTGATTTAACATACTAAAGAGTCAAATCCTTTAATTTGCTTTAAGGATCATTTGTGATACGGTTCGCCGCGGTTTATTTTGCATGCCCGGTAAAGCTGCTCCAGAAGCATTACCCGGAAAAGCTGGTGGGGAAAAGTAAGGGCGGAAAAAGACAATTTTAGATCAGCTTTCTCCAGCAGGCGGGGGGCCAGGCCCAGGCTGCCGCCGACAATAAAGGTGATATGGCTTTTGCCTTCCGTAGCCAGGCGGTCCAGCAGGGCAGCCAGTTCTGGCGAGGAAAACTGCCTGCCCTGAATGTCAAGGGCAATTAAGTATGTCTGCGGGGCAAGCAGCGCTTCCAGCCGCTGAGCCTCCTTTTCCCGGACGGCGGCCGCCTCTGCTGCCGCCCCGCCGTCGGGCGTTTTTTCGTCTTTCACTTCCCTGACGGCAACCCGGGCATACGGCCGCAGGCGCTTGACATATTCATCAACAGCTTTTTGGAAATACTGCTCCTTAATTTTTCCCACAGCCAGGATTTCAAAGTGCATGGCTTACTCCTTAAAAATTATTTTACCAGGTAAACGGGCGGCTGGGAGCAGAAGAGGCAGGCGGCAGGAAGCGTCTCCTCCCGGCCGGCCTGTGATAGCATCAGCAGTTCCGGAGCGCGGGCATACTCAAAAAGAAATTGTTCGATTACCTGTTCCACATGTTCCCGGCAGGCTCCGTACATCAGCCGTGCTTCCCCCGGGTCAGCCTTTCCAGGATAAAGGGAGTGACAGCCGTCAGATCGGCAAGGGGCGGCAGGTCATCCTGCCCGGCACCGCATAAAAGTAGCGGTACCGGGTTTCTGGTATGCAGCGGCGTACTTAAGTCTTCCAGGTTCCCATGGTCGCTTGTAACCATAAGCAGCGTTTCCTGGAGATCCAAATGTGCCAGGATCCCCGCCAGAAAACGATCTATGGTGACAAGCAGGCTTGTTATTTTATCCTTGTCCCTTTTGTGGGCAAAGATATCGGTGAGAAAATGTTCATAGAGAAGAAAATCCACGCGGTGCGACTGCTGGGCCAGGATCCTGCCGGCCTTTTCCGGAGCAATAATATCCACCTCGCAGCCCAATTCTGTGCGGAGGTATTCATTGGTAATATCCATACAAACCCCTCGGCCGTCAACCATATCATCCAAAGTATGAAACGGCAGGCCGGCATAATAGTTCATCCAGGTGGTTACCGAATAAGTCCCCCCGTCGGTCGACACTAACGGAAAACAATGCGGCCGGTAACTGTTGAGGAAAAGAGCGGTTTTCCCCAGCCGCAGCACTTTTTGCAGCAATCCTTCCTGTTGCAGCAGGCGGCGCAGCGGTTTGGTGGGAAACCCGCGCACATGGCGCCCCACCGCCTGCGGCGCGTTAATGCCGGTAAAAAGGGTAGTCTGCCCGGTGGCGCTTTGCGGCTCCCCCGGCACCCCCAGGGTTGCATCCAGCGCCAGCAGGGTGGTGCGGCTATGTTTGCCAACAGCGGCAAGTGTCAATGCCTGTCCATCAAGCAGCCCCTGCAGGCAGGGCATAGGAGTTGTTGAGAGAGGGTTTGCCGGACCGGCAGGCGCCAGGCCGACTCCGTCAAGAAAAAAAAGAACGACGCGCATCTTTGACTCCTTGTTGAATATTTTTTCTTTTTATCATACCACAGCCCGCCCTTTGGCAAAAGCTAGAGAAAAAAGAGACGGCCGCAGCCGTCTCTTATTCATTTACATTGGCAGCTTCCGTAAGTGTGGCCGTCAGGGTCAGCTTCTGCCTGTCCCGAACAACCACTATCTCCACAGTATCTCCCACTTTTTGCGCGTAGATGGCTTTCTGCAGGTCACTGAATGTTTCTATTTTTTTGCCGTTAAATTCAATAATGATATCGCCGCTGCGCATGCCGGCCTTCTCCGCCGGGCTGCCCGGGTCAACGGCGTAAACAATCATGCCATATTCAACCGGCAGTTGCAGCTGTCTCGCCAGCGCCGCATCAATGTCGCCGCCGTTGTAGACTCCCAGCCGCGGGCGGACGACATAACCCTTGTCAATCAGCTCTTCGGTTACTTTTTTTACTGTATTGGAAGGGATGGCAAAACCCATGCCCTCCACTCCGGTCAGCATGATCTTTGCGGTATTGATGCCGATCACTTCGCCCTTCAGGTTAACAAGGGGACCGCCGCTGTTGCCGCTGTTGATGGCGGCATCTGTCTGTATGACATAAAGCGTCTGCGTGCCGTCGGTGATTTCCCGCTGCTTGGAACTAATATATCCCACAGTCACCGACTGGGAAAACCTCAGACCGAGGGGATTGCCGATAGCAATGGCCATTTCGCCCACCACGATTTTGTCTGAATCACCAAAAGTGGCGGCAGGCAAGTTCTGCGCGTCAATCTTGATCACTGCCAGGTCGGAAACGCGGTCCTTGCCCACCAGTTCCGCCTTGTATTCCTTGTCGTCCCCCAGGGTGACCCAGATTTCATCCGCCTCGTCAATCACATGGTTGTTGGTAACAATATAACCGTCCGGGTCAATAATAACGCCGGAACCTGTGGCTTTGTCCTGGAGGATGGTGCGGCCGTGAAACATGCTGAAAACATCCACTTTGTTTGTTATGCCCACCACTGCAGGCACCACTTTTTCCGCGGCACGGACTACTGCCGTATTTTGGTATTCAGGCCTGTCCTGTTCGCTATAGGGAATATCTTCCTGCTGTTGCGACGGTTGCCCCGTCTGTGGCGCAAGAGGGGCCTGGTTCTGTGCCGCATCCTGTCCCGGAGCTAAAAAATGAAGCAGTATAAAAGCCACCAGGGCTCCGCCTACCAGTGTGCCAAAGAGGGCAGAGAGGATAATCCCCCACAAACCGCGCCGCGGTTGGTAGAAGCCGTTAAAGAAATCCACGAATAATACCCCCTTTAATTGCTATTCTACACCCAAATATAACAGCTAGTTGTGTCAAAAATATGAAGAGTTACAGAAAAAAAATGCCCGCAAGCATTTTTTCCCGTTTTTTGTTAATTTATTTATGCAAACAAAATCCGGCAGCTCGGCTCATGTCTTGCCGCCACCCTGACGTTAATTTGCCTGCCCGGGGTTATCCCGGCCGTCTCCAGGCGGCTGCAGATTGTATCAAGGGCCAGTGAAGGCAGGTTGTTTTCCGCACTGAGGTGGGCCAGCACCACCTGCTTCGTTCTGGGGGAAATGATTTTTGTGAGGCATTCCGCTGCCATGTCATTGGATAGGTGGCCGGTTTTGCCGCTGATGCGTTTTTTCAGCGGCCAGGGATACCTGCCATTGAAAAGCATTTTTTCGTCATGATTGGCTTCAATGACAATGCCGTCCAGGTTTTGCAAGCAACCCATGATATAAGGCGTAACGCAGCCAAGATCAGTTACCAGCGCCGCTGCCCGATCCCCCTGGCGTAAAACAAAGCCCACCGGGCCGGCGGCGTCATGGGGGACGGGAAATGTTTCCACTTCCAGATCAGCAAAAACGATTTTGTCGCCGGCGGCAAAAAAATGGCGCAAAACAGTCGGGAGGCTGTCTAACTGTTTCCCTGCCGCATTCCAGGTCGGCTGTGTGGCATACACCGGCAGGTGGTAGCGTTTAGCCAGCACACTGGCACCGCATGTATGATCAAGATGGTCATGAGAAAGGAGCAGGGCATCCAGGGCAGCCGCATCTGCACCGATTTCAGCCAGGGCTTTTGCCAGCCGTTTGCCGGAAAGGCCGGCATCTATTAAAATTCTTGCTTTTTCTGTTGCCACATAAACTGCATTGCCCGAGGAGCCGCTGGCCAGCATGCACAGTTCAAGCATTTTCTTCTCCTAAATGGCATTTTTCATTAAAACACAAAAGCTTCCTGCGTCCCTTTTTAACTTCCAGCACACTGACGGCAGCCGAAGCAAAGGAAAAAGGCCACGGACCGTAAAAGTCGAGGCCCAAAAATTCTACCATCAGTGCATTTAAGTAATGCCCGTGCCCGATCAGGGCTACAGAAGCGAGCTCTTCTTCGGCCAAAAGCTTTGCCAGGCCTTCCTGCACCCGCCGGCGAAAAAGCTCCCGCGGTTCCTGGCCGGGAACATTGAGAACGTGTAAAGGCGGACACTCGCCGCAAAAATATTGCGGATAGCGTTCCAGTGCTTCTTCCCATGTCAGGCCTTCCAGAATCCCCCAGGAATATTCCCGAAAAACAGGGTCGACCACGGGAACCAGCTGCAGCCTTGCGGCCACAGGCTGTGCCGTTTCAATGCTGCGGATTAAGTCGCTGGTAAACAGTTTCTGCGGCCGGTACCGGGCAAGCAGTTCAGCAAGCAGGAGGGCCTGCCGGTATCCTTTTGTATTTAAAGGTACATCCAGGCATCCCTGAAAGCGATTGCAGGCGTTTGAGTCAGTCTGGCCGTGTCTGGCAAGAATAATGCGCACAACCCGTCACCTAATCGATTTCTTTGATTTGCGCACCCAGGGCAGCCATTTTTTCACAAATATTTTCATACCCGCGGTAAATGTGGTTGATATCACTGATCACTGTTTCTCCCTCGGCAATCAGGCCGGCAACAATAAAAGCCGCACCAGCCCGCAGGTCGGTCGCCTTGACCGGGGCGCCGCTGAGACGCGTTCTACCCGTAATGAAAGCTGTTCTGCCTTCCACCTTGATTTGCGCCCCCATCCGCTTCAGTTCGTCCACATGCTTAAACCGGTTTTCAAAAACATTTTCCGTAATCATGCTGCTTCCGTCCGCCTGTGTCAACAGTACCATGGCCAGCGACTGCATGTCGGTGGGGAAGCCGGGGTAAGGAAAAGTTTTTATGTCTGCCGCCAGCGGACACGGGTTGCCAATAACACGGATGCTGTCATCCGCTACTTCCACCTGAATATCCATCTCCCGCAGCTTGGCTGTCAGCGGGTCAAGATGCTTGGGGATCACTTCATGCAACAGCACATCTCCCCCGGTCGCCGCACCTGCTATCATGTAAGTTCCCGCCTCAATGCGGTCGGGAATGACAGTATGGGTGACCGGGCCCAGTTCTTTGACGCCGGTAATACGGATGACATCCGTCCCCGCGCCCCGGATTTTTGCCCCCATGGCGTTGAGGAAGTTGGCAACGTCCACAATCTCAGGCTCTTTGGCCGCATTTTCAATTACCGTCCGGCCGTTTGCCCTGGCTGCTGCCAGCATAATGTTAATGGTTGCACCCACACTGACAACATCAAGGTAAATATTTGCGCCTGTCAGCCTGCCGGCCGAAACCTTAATCAGTCCATGTTCAACATTCACATTGGCGCCAAGGGCGGCCAGACCTTTTATATGCTGATCTATGGGACGCGGCCCCAAGTCACAGCCGCCGGGAACAGGGACAACTGCCTGTCCAAAACGGCCCACCAGGGAACCAAGAAAATAGTAGGAAGCGCGCAGCTTTTTCACCAGTTCGTAAGGGGGCTGCCAACTGGAAAGGGTGGACGGGTCAATCAACAATGTGGAAGGAGTTTCCCACACGGTTTTGACCCCGAGGTACTGTAAAATTTTCACAAGTACATGTATATCATAAATATTTGGCAGATTTTCAATGCGAACAGGGGCTTCCGTCAGCAGGGCCGCCGGGATAATGGCTACAGCAGCGTTTTTAGCACCACTGATTCTTACAGAGCCGGTAAGCCGGGACCCGCCGATTACTTGCAGCCTTGGCATAAAGACTGTTCCTCCTGCAGTTTCAGAAAATTGTGCATTCCTTTCTAGATGCCTACATAGATAATTCTTGCTTTTTTAATAAACTCCTGTTTTATCAGGCCACTTTCTTTATTTGTGTTCAACTTCACCAGTAAAGGCGTTAATGTAAAAAGTTTCGCCGCCGGCTGCTGCAATGCGCCACACAGGTGCCGTCTCCAAGCGGCTTGCGTTATAAGTACCGCTGTAATAACCGAGTGAAATGTCAACAATTTTTTTGTCGGTAAAAGCGGCTTCTTCCACAAAAGTTTCCAAAGCGGTCAGAGCGGAGATAACAGTAACAAGCCGGTCTCCAAACCCCTGCGGCGTAGCCCTGTCGATCAGTACTTCCACCGCCCCGCTTTCCGCAAAAAATATTTCCACAGTGGTAAAAAAAAGCGGAAAGCCCTGATAAGTCTGCACGTAGCGGAAATATGTCCCCTCTTCCGTTGTCCTTGCCAGGTCCATTTTGATATCACTGGCCAGCAGTTCCCAGTTTTTCAGCAGTTTTTCCGCCTGGCTCCAGGATAATTCGGCAATTTCCAGGCTCGTTTCATTGCGATAGCGGACACGGCCGTTTTCCGTAATTTCCAGGTATTCGTTTTCCCTGCGGGCAACCAGCTTGTCACCCTCTTGCTTCATTTCAACTTTATTGTCAGGGAAAAATTTTTTTATCCAAGAGGAAATATTTTCCTGTGGGCGAGAGACATGCAGCAAAGCCAGCTGCGGAATCTGTTTAGGTATGGTTGTGGCCAACTCAAAACCGTTTTCCGCCAGCATGTTTTCCGCCTGGATAATTTCTTCCCGGCTTAGCATGCTGGCCTGTCGTAAAGACTGAGGATTGAACCACAGTTTATACCCCAAAAAAAGATTGAGGCAGAGAAAAAAGCAAATTAAAATAGTCTTTACTCGTGAGAGGTCCATGCTTTCCTCCTACTGCAGCCAGGTTATCAGTTCGCCGGTAAAGCCGTTTACCACAGCAACCTGTCTGTTCTGAAACTGAATCAGCCAGGCGGGTTGCGCGACCGGCGGGCTGCCGGCCGTGCTGTCAACAAAATATATTGCTTCCACAGACAGCAGTTGCATCCCTGCTGCCCGTATACCCAAATTTACCGCCACGGTCGCCAGGGCAGTCTCAGGTGCCACCAGCGGCATTGGTTCAGTCAACGGTTCGGCAAGCGACAGAATCTGGCGGTTATAATAAATTATCCCCCGGTCGGAAAACAACAGGGAAAGCGGTGCTTTCCTGCCAACCAGCGGATACCCCCGGGCAGCACAGCGAAAAACAACTTCCTGGGTATACAATTGCTGGAGATAGGTGATAGACCGGACATTGGCCCTTATTGACTGGAGGAATAATTCCTCCGGCCACCCCCCCAGCAGATGCAGATACTGTGCAGTTTCCTGCAGGATTTCCGCCCGGGAAAGATTCCTGGTGCCGGGTTCGTTTTCCGGAACGGTTATCTCCAGTTCACCATGGGCAAAAATACGCAATCCCCGCTGTCCGTCAGTATAAATGACAGCTCCGTTGCGCTCTTCTATGCGCCGCACGAGGGCGGGGTTGATAAAAAAACTGCGCAGCAGCTTATCTGTGTCCAGGCTTTCTGCCGCCACCGCGTACATGCTCATGGCAGGCAATTCCGCCGGCAAGAGAACCACCGCGTCACCGGCGGTAAAGGGAGCCAAAAGTTCCGTACCGGCCTCGGTGTAGGCCGGAGCTTTCTTAAACAGTGCAGCAAGTCTTGTTTCCCATTCTACGGGCGCGGTAAACCCTTTTGCCCGCCACCACTTCCCGCCTTCATCACAGTACCAGATGCTCTCCGCGTCTTCGGCAAACCAGCATACCTTCCTGATCTGCAAGTCAGCCGCAAGCGAATCGTGGAACCAAAGCTTTGCCTCAACGGCTACCGGAAACTGTATTTCCACCTGCTTGCTTGAAAATTCCGGCTTTTCCCCGCTTTCCGGCAGCTGCGACGGGTCTAGTAAAAACTGCAATGTTTTCCAGACAGGAAGATAACGTTCCGTCCAGGGAAACAGCTGCAGCCAGTTTTCTTCTGTTTTCAGGCGCAATACAGGATAGACCTGCTCCGCTTGCGGCCTGATCCTGCCAAATGTTTCCACCTGCTCATAATCAGGCGACGAAGCGGTTTCCAGGTACGGCTGCCCGAAAAGCAAGGCACCGGTCAGATAAAAGCTTAACAGGACCAAGGCCAGGAGCACCACAGATTTTATTCGTTCGCACATGCCGTTTCCTCCTCCCGGATAGTCAGCGGCAAACAAATAGTAACGGTAGTGGCTTTCTGCGGTTCACTCTGCAAGGTAATGGTGCCGTGGTGGGCAGCCACAATATCACGGGCGATGGCCAGTCCCAGCCCTGTTCCCCCGTGTTCCCGGGAACGCGCTTTGTCAACACGGTAGAAACGCTCAAAGACTCTTTCCACATCTTCCGGCGGAATGCCGATGCCGTCGTCTGTTACCGTAATCCTGGCAGTCTCGGCCGTCTGCTCCACACACACGGCAATTTTTCCGCCTTCGGCGGTGTATTTATAACTGTTGCCGATAACATTGATCAGCACTTGTTTGATGCGGTCCCTGTCCACAAAAACGAGGACGGGGCGGGGAGGCAACAGCAGGCTGACCTGCCGCGGTTCGCTCCTGTATTTCAGCCGGTATTCATCCACCACTTCCCGGCAGATGGCTCCCAAATCGTAGAATGCTTTATTCCACTTGACCTGCTTGTGGTCAATCTGGGACAGTACCAGCAAATCTTTCACCAGACGCACCATGCGGTCTATTTCTTTTTCCATGGTTCTCAGAAAAGCCAGGCTGATCCCGGGCTCCGAGATGGCGCCATCCAGTAGCGCTTCCGTATAACTTTTCAGGGTCGTAAGCGGCGTGCGCAATTCATGCGAAACATTCGCCACAAACTCCTGCTGCATACGTGTTAATTCCCTTTCCTTGGTCACGTCATGCAGGACAATCAGCACACCAGACAGCAGCTCCGCTGCTGCCTCATCCTCGCTGTGGAAGGGAACATAACTGGCCAGGATTATTTTTTGCGACGGGAGCGTTAGTTCCCGTGTCTTTTGCCTACCCGAGCGGGCAATTTCCGTAATTTTTTCCCCGGCTAAAAGAGGCTCCAGGTCATCCACGGTTACTTCAACCTCCGGCTGGAGGCCAAGCAGTGTCCTTGCCGTCGGGTTGACATGCATAACCTGCCCGTCCCAGTCCAGGGCCACAATGCCGTCTGTCATGTGCTGCAGTATGGTTTCCACTTTGCTTTTTTCGGACGAGATTTCCTGCAGCGTGGCCTCCAGCTGCCGGGAAAGATAGTTGAACATTTCCCCCAGGCGGCCAATTTCATCGTCGGAACGGACATTAACCCGCTGCCGCAAATCGCCGTGGGCAATCAGCGCCGCTTTGGAAGTGACCTCTGCGATGGGACCAGTGATTGTTTTCGCCAGGAAAAAGCCAAGCACCACTGTTACAGCGATAACCAGCAGTGCTCCTGTAAGCAGAATCACCTGAATTTCGCGCAATGTCCGGTAAATCGGCTCCAGGGAGCCGCTTAAATAGACAACTCCTAAATTTTTTTCACCGCTGCTTACCGGCAGGGCAAGATAATAGGTTCGTTCCTGGGTTTCCGGAGCCAGGCGCACAGCTTCGCTCCTCGTCCCGGTCAGAGCGCGTGTAATTTCCTCCTGGATAATCCGCTGACCCAGAAAGCCTTTTTCCGGATTGGAGGTGGAAATAACCCGCCCAAATGCATCAAGGACCATAATTTCATTAATGCCGGCATAGCGCGAGTATTCCACCACAAGGCTGTCAATATCATGCGTGTCTTCCGCATCGTTCAGATAGCGCTCCAGGAAGTTGGCCAAAAGCAGCCCCTGCGTTTCCATATTGCCGGAAAAGGCCTCAAGATAATAGTTTTCCAGGGCCTGGGTCAGGAAAACGGCAAAGAACTGCATGGCAAAGAGGATAATCAAAGTGTAAATCAGAACAAGTTTCCACTGGACACTTTTAAACATGACTGCTTTTCCCCATCAGGTAGCCGGCTCCCCTTTTAGTTAAAATATAGCGCGGTTCACTGGGATTGGGTTCAATTTTTTCCCGCAGCCGGCGGATTGTCACATCAACCGTCCGTTCATCGCCGTAAAAATCGTATCCCCACACATCCTCCAGCAGCTTCTCCCGGCTGATAACATATCCGGCATGGCGCATCAGATAAGCCAGAAGCAAATATTCCCTGTAAGTCAGCTCGATCAGACGCCCGTTCTGCCGTACTTCCATCTTGCCTGTATCTACGGTTAAGTCCTGGCAGGTAAGAATTTCACCCAAGCTTTCCTCTTTCTGCTGGACACGGCGCAGCAGCGCCTTGACACGGGCAAGCACTTCCCGGGCCGAGAAAGGTTTGGTGACATAATCATCCGCTCCCAGCTCCAAGCCCAGCACCTTATCCAGCTCCGTATCCTTTGCTGTCAGCATAATAATGGGTACATTGCTGCTGCTGCGAATTTCCCGGCAAACGGCAAAGCCGTCTTTTTTGGGCAGCATAATATCCAGCAGAATGACATCGGGCCTGGAGGTGCGGGCCAGCCGGAGGGCTTCCTCCCCGTCGTAAGCCGTTATTACCTCGTATCCTTCCTGTTCAAGATTATATTTTAAAATTTCGGCGATGGGCTTTTCATCATCAACCACCAGAATCCTTGCACGTGCCAATGTTATACACCACCCGGAACAATCTGTGTATAACTTCTTTTTTATCAGCACAAATCCTGCTATTTTAAGCAAGCTTTGGCCGGATGCCGGCGGCCGCCCGCGACCACCCCAGCCAGGCGGCAAATACAGCTTCCGCCTCCATGCCGTACACTTCTTCCAGGGCACGGTCAAAAGCCGTTCCGGCACCAAGCTTGTCAAGCAGTTTGTTTAAGCCTTCGTCCGCCTGCAGTGCAGCCAGGTAGGTAACAATACTTTGCGCCTGGCAATAGGCAAGGGCCTGGTCAGGAAGGCTGGCAAAATCAGAGGTGAAGCGCTTCAGGTTATAGTAAGGGCCGGTAGAAAGAGAACTGTCTTCTTCCGGCCAGGTATACCCTGTCAGCCGGTATTGAAGATATGATGCCATTCCCTCGCTGAACCAGCGCGGATAGTTTCCCCGTGCACGCACATCCAGAACATAGTGGGTATATTCGTGTACCAGCGGATTTTTTGCGACAAATTCCTCAAAGCGTGCTTCCTCCGCTTCCCAGTCCCAGGCCTGCGGCGACAGCAGGGCAATGGCCCCCGCCTGATAGACGCCGAGCGCGCCGTCTTCTTCGGCAAAGCCAAAAATATCCCGCAGGGTTGCCAGATCAGGAACAAGAACAAGCCACGGTTTTTCCTTTGCCGTATGAGGCAGAACGGCAGCCACTTCCGCCGCCCGGCGGTCGGCAACGGCAGCCAGCCAGGCTGCCGCGGCTGCATCCTTTTCCGTATAACGCAAAAGAAAAAGCTCCGTCTCCAGCAAATGCCAGTCACGGAAATACCGCCGCCACGCCGCTTTTCCCAGTTTTTGCGCCCCGGCGGGCAGGATCATAACGGCTAAAAACAGGAGCAAGGCAAAGAGAAAAAACGCTTTTTTCCGCATAGCTCCTCCTCCTCAATCTTCTTTATTGTAGCAGGAGCAGTGCCCGTTTGCACTGGCAATAAGAGCCGCTGTTGGCAAGATGAGACAAAAAAAGAACGTGGCGCTGCCACGTTGCAAAAGAAATATATTTTAAAGAGGGGGTCAAACCTTGCTTTCATTATAAGCGGTAAATATTACAGCTATATTACATGCAATTTATGTTTTTATGACACAAGAGAAAAGGCAAGGTGCAAACACCCTGCCTTTTTTAAGTTTTTTACCAATATCCCATCCCCGCCATTCTTAGGGCAAGGGGCAAAATTACAGGTAGTTCAGCGGGTTGACGGTTGACCCGTTTTTAATAATCTCAAAATGCAGGTGGGGGCCGGTGGAATTGCCTGTGCTGCCGGAAGAAGCTATCTGCTGCCCGCGCTGCACTTTTTGCCCCACGGAAACAAGGGCTTTGGAATTGTGTGCATATCTTGTGATAAAGCCGTTGCCGTGGTTTATGGTTATGCAAATGCCATAAGATCCGTACCAGCCGGCCTGCACCACCGTGCCGCTGTCTGCGGCCAGCACGGCCGAACCGGTGGGGGTGCCGATATCAATACCGCGGTGAAAGCTTCTGCCGCGGTAGCCATAGCGGGAGGTAACCCTGCCGCGGCCGGCCACGGGCCAGAGAAACTGCCCTGTACCGGTACCTGGAGGAACCGGTTTCGTTCCCTTGGCAACAATTTTCGGCCTGGGTTCTTTTATTACCTTCTCAGACAGGGCAACCCGCCCTACTTCCCTGCCATTTTGCCTGGTCACACGGTAAGTTACTTCCTTCTCGCCGTATGCGCCGGACTGTATTATTTTGCTCTGCCCTTTATAGAGCGAGTCGCTGTTCTGATATTCCGTCTCATACGGAATACGCTCGTTCACAACAATATCTTCCGTCACGGAAACACCGACCAGCGGATCCGGCACCAGCAAGTTCAGTGTATCTCCGGGCATCAGCCGGTCCGAACCGTTCAGCTGGGGATTGATTGCCAGAAGTTCCTCAACGGTCAAATCGTTATTCCTGGCAATATTCCAGAGGGTATCACCGCGGGAAACCATGTAAATCTCCCTTTTGTCGCTTCCGCCCTGCAAAAGCTGTGTGGCCGCTTCCACACTGTAAATATCCCCGGGCTCTGCCAGGACAAGACGGGCTTCAACCTTGTCAGTTAGGACAATTGCACGGACAACGGCGTTCTCATTTCCGGCTGCATATGTGTTTTTCAGCGCAGTCATAACCTGTTCGTAGTCATCAATGCTGCCGACAGTCAGCACCGGCCGGTCGTTAACCATTATCTGATAAGCATACTGTTTGTAGTGGAGCCTCTGCTCCAGCAAAGCTTTTACCGCCTCCGCATCTTCCTCTACGCCCCTGCGTTGTTCATAAGAAACTTCCACCGCCTGCTCGGTGGCAACCTCCACCCCGCGGGCAGCCTGTTCTTTTGCCTGCAAGGCGGCCACATGCTCCCAAATCACCGCCTCATCTTCCACATAGCCGATCTCTTCGCCGTCCAGGTAAACCACATAGGTAAAGGAGTCGTAATAAATATAAACCTTGACGGCGGCAACGGCGGCGGCAGCGAGAGTCAGGACCAGCACGAAAGCCAGGATCGCAGATTTTGCCCGCCTGTCGATGCGGGGAAGCCGCCTGCGGGCGGCGGCAAAGCAGGCAAAAAAGCGCCCTAATGCTGCTTTCGCCAGGGAAAAGCCGGCCGCCAAAAGATTTTTTACCCTGCCGTCAAAACGGCAGACAGCGGCAGCAACAGCAGGTGCAAGGCGGTTTATTTGCCGCAAGACAGGCGACAGCAAAGTCTTTATATGGTTTTTCTTATTATTCAATTTGTTTTGCTTATTGTGAAATTTTTCCGTTTGCGCGAGATAAAAATTCTTCAGTCCTTGCAGTGTGGTAGAGGCCCCTTGCCGGACAGAACATACAATTTTTTTACGCATAAAGCACCTCTTGTCACAGCGGATTGCTTCATACAAGCGACTTGCGAAAGAAAGTGCTTTATATATTCGTTAAGGTTTTGCGAAAATCCTGCAAGAAACTAAACAATTATTAATATTTCTTAAAACATCTTAATAGAACATAAAAAAAGCCTGCCTCAGCAGGCCGCATCATGCTGGTGACCCCTGCGGGACTCGAACCCGCGTTACCGCCGTGAAAGGGCGGTGTCTTAACCGCTTGACCAAGGGGCCGT
>JAAYMN010000044.1 GCA_012521345.1 Bacillota bacterium | reverse complement strand
GTACGCAGCTTTTACATGCTATACTGTCATTAACAAGTTTGCTGCACTGTCTTAGCACAAATAATAAATATGCGCAAAAGAGAAAAAGGAGTGTTGAAACGTGGATAAGAAGATTACCCCGGATATGACTATTGCGCAGGTAATCAACAGATACCCGGAGACAATTGAAATTTTCCTGTCGCTTGGTATCCACTGTCTTGGGTGCCCGTCCGCTACTGCGGAAACCGTCCGTGAGGCGGCATTAGTACATGGTCGGGACCCTGAGGAGCTACTGAAGCGTTTGAACGAAGTTGCCAAGTAGAAAAGCTTTTTGCGAAAAACAGGGCGCAAAGCCCTGTTTTTCTTTTGTCTTCTTTCTCCCTGCAAAATCAGGTGTATTTTCCAGTCGGCAATGAAAGATAATAAAACAGGATTCTTTAAAAACGGAGGCACAGTATGACGGTTGGCGCACAAGTGAGACAAACGGTGGCCGCGCTCAAAGGCTCCCGGGCAACTTTACGGCTGTATGCTGAGCACAGCAGACATGAAGAAACACGTTCCGCCTACAGGCAGGCGTTTGACATTGTTTCTGCAGTCCTGTCTGATCTGGAAAAACGTCTGCAGGAAATTGAACATGAGGAACCACAGTATAAGGGAAACTGACGAGGTGGTGGCATGCCTGCCTGGCTGGCTGTAATACTGCGGTCCGCTGCACTTTTTGTTGTGGTCTTTGTTTTAGTGCGCCTGCTGGGAAAAAAGCACCCGGCCCAAATGACGCCTGTCCATTTTGTCAATTATACCGTAATTGCCGTGATTGCCGGGCTTTTGGCTGCCGGTGTCAGTCAACCAATCTACGGGCTTTTGGCGCTTGCGGTCTGGCTGCTTTTGCCTTATCTTGCCGAGCACCTGTCCCTGCGCAGCAAAGCGGTTCATGACGTTGTAAGCGGCAAGGAAACCATCCTTATCAAACAGGGAAAAATCATGGAGGAAAACCTGAAATCCGCCCGCATGAGCGCGGAGGAACTGCTAAAAGAATTGCGGGCAAAAAATGTTTTCAGTGTGGCTGATGTGGAGTTTGCCGTGCTGGAAACTAGCGGCGAGGTTAGCGTGCTTTTGAAAGCCGATAAAAAACCGATCACCCCCCATGATGTTGAGTGGCAAGTTGCGCCGCAGACAGAACCGCAGACGGTGATTCTCAGCGGAAATATCCTGCATGACCAGCTGACCGAGCTGGGCCTGACCCGGGAGTGGCTGGAGACACAGCTGCAGCAGGCAGGTGTGACGCCTGACAATGTTTTTCTGGGACAGGTCAACGCTGCCGGGGAGTTGTACCTGGACCTGTTTGATGATGCGCTGAAATCGGCCATGCCGACCGTCCGGCAGTCGCTCTACGCCATGCTGGAGAAAGCGCAGGCCGATCTTTATACTTTTGCCCTGGAAACACAGAATTCACAGGTTCGCTTTATGTACGAGAAGAATGCCACCCGGCTGCAGCAGGTGTTGGATATCCTGCGGCCGCACCTTTTGCGTTAGGAGGGATTGCCGTGTCGGACAAGAAAAAGAAAAAGCTTTCACCCGTCCAGCAGGAATATCAGCAATTTGCCAAAGACAGGGAACCGAAAAGGCCAATTTTAAAGAACTGCCTGCGGGCGTTTATCGCAGGAGGCATTATCTGTACCATTGGCCAGTTTTTCCACTGGTTTTACATGACCTTTTTCAATTTTACGGAGGTGACGGCAGCCAACCCTACGGTTGCTTCCCTCATCATTCTTTCCATGCTGCTGACAGGGTTCGGTGTGTATGACCACATCGCCCAATGGGCGGGCGGCGGCACCATCGTGCCGGTGACCGGCTTTGCCAATACCATTACCTCCGCCGCCATAGAACACCGCAGTGAAGGTTATGTCCTTGGAGTGGGCGGCAATATGTTTAAAATTGCCGGGCCGGTCATTGTTTTCGGTGTTTTTGCCGCTTTTATCGTGGCTATTGCCCGGCTGGCCGTTGAAGCTCTGGGCGGGATGCTGTAATGCTTGCGGGGCGTCAAAGCTGGCTATTTCGGAACCGTCCGGTAATCCTGGCGACAGGCGTGACGGGCGGCCCCTTTGAAGCTGCCGGTGCACTGCCAAATGATTTTGATGTTTTGCATGACGATATCTGGCTGGGACAGACCAGTTTTGAGAAGGCGGAAAAGAAGCTGCTGGAAGAAGCATGTGAGAAAGCAATACACAAGGCAGGTCTGAAAAAAGATGACATCCATTTTTTCTTCAGCGGCGACCTGATGAACCAGATCATTTCCTCCAGCTTTACCGCCCGCACGCTGGGCATCCCTTATTTCGGCCTTTTCGGCGCCTGCTCCAGCTCCATGGAAAGCTTGTCCCTGGCGGCCTTTGTCGTCAACGCAGGAGGTGCCCGCTTTGCACTGGCTGCCACCTCCAGCCACAACGGCGCAGTGAACAAGCAATACCGCTATCCGACAGAATACGGGGCGCAGCTGCCGCCCACCGCCCAGTGGACGGTAACGGGAGCAGGGGCCGCGCTGCTTGCCGCGGAAGGGCCGGGGCCGCGCGTTACCATGGCTACCATCGGGCGCATTGTGGATATGGGTATTTCCGATCCGTTCAACATGGGGGCTGCCATGGCGCCGGCGGCCGTGGATACAATTGAGTCCCATTTCCGGGATTTTCAGCTGGACGCCTCTTATTACGACCTGATTGCCACGGGCGACCTGGGAAAGGTGGGGCACGCTATAGCCGGCGACCTGCTGCAAAAACACGGCCTGGCTATCCCCGGGGAAAAATTCACCGACTGCGGCCTGCTGATCTACAAAGATGACCAGCCGGTCATGGCGGGTGCCAGCGGCTGTGCCTGTTCCGCCGTTGTGACCTACGGCCACTTGCTTAACAGGCTGCGGCGGGGAGAGTTGCGGCGCATCCTGGTGGTAGCCACCGGGGCCCTGCTTTCACCCCTGTCGTACCAGCAAAAAGAAAGCATACCATGTATTGCCCATGCCGTGGCCATTGAACGGGAGGACGGCTAAGATGGAAAAGTTTATTCTTGCCTTTCTTGTCGGCGGCGCCATATGCATGCTGGGACAGTTGCTGATGGACGTCTTCCGCCTCACGCCCGCCCACATGACTGTATCCTTGGTGGTGGCAGGCGCAGTTTTAGGCGGCCTCGGCCTCTATGAACCGCTTATAAAATTTGCCGGCGCCGGCGCATCCGTGCCCATCAGCAGCTTTGGCAATTCCCTGGTCAGCGGTGCCCTTGCCGAAGCGGAACGCAACGGCATTGTCGGTGTGCTCACAGGCATCTTTGAGGTAACTAGCGCTGGCATTTCTTCCGCCATTATTTTTGGCTTTATTGCTTCCCTGCTTTTCAAACCGAAAGGCTAGGAAGGGGGGTGATTGTTTGACTGTGGGCACACAGCTGCAGCAGGCCATTGCCAGTGTACAAAGTGCCGCTGCCAGCATGAAAAATTTTGCCCTGCAGGCCGAGGATCAAGAGGCTAAAAAAACCTTTACACAACTGGCGCAGACGCTGGATAATGCGGTGCAAAAACTGAAAGAGCGCCAGCAGTATGTGGAAAGCCAGGAGCCGCAGTACAGGCAAAGTTAATGTATATCGCTTAAGCAAAAGCAGGAATAGAGCGCCTCGCTTGAGGCAAACTACAACAGGAACAATATCATTACAGAAAGGAGTCAGGAGAAAATGTCAATGCTTAACCAGCAGGAACTGGAAAACCTGCGCCATTTGATCGGAGCTCACGATACAGGAGCACAGAAGCTGGAAACGTATGCCAAGCAGTGCCAGGATCCTGAGATCAAGCAAATGTTCCAGCAATCGGCCCAGAGGGCGCGTCAAACCAAACAGCAGTTAATGCAATTTTTAAACTAAGGAGGTTTTATGATGCAAGACAAGGATATGGTCAATGATGTGTTGTCCATGGTTAATGCCAGCCTGACCGGATATGCCATGGCAATTGCCGAATCAAACAACCCCCAGCTGCGTCAGACACTGACCCAGATCCGCAACGCCGATGAACAATTCCAGTTCCAGCTCTGCCAGAAGGCGATCCAGAAAGGTTACTACAAACCGGCCAAACAGGCCGACCAGTCTGACATCCAGCAGTACAAGAGCCAGCTGAGCAGTTAAGATTGCAGGAACAGGGAACACCGAATCCGGTGTTCCCTATGTATGACCAAACCTTGATATTCTGTATTATTTCCTGCATAATACATAATGGGAGTAGATGTCTACCTGGTGAGGACCCTGGACTTCAAATCCAGTGGCAGGCGTTGACCCGTCTGTGGTGGGTTCGATTCCCACCTACTCCCGCCAAACTTATAATTTGCCTGATATCAAAGGCTTGAGGACTTGGCTCAAGCCTTATTGTTTTCATAGTCAATCTTCAGTATGCTGCTTTAAAGATGAACGGCTCACGGATAGGTAGTAGTAGCACTACCATTTAATATATTGCAATTATCAGCCAAATAATTGGGAAATAAAAGGGAATATGCAGTTGTTGGGAGAAAGTATACTTATTGATGCAGGAAATTTATGCCATATAAAAAAGTGGAGGGTGAAATTGGGTATATGATTTCAAGGTTTACGTGGTCATTATTGCAAAGCAGCACTGAACCGATACATAATGCCACTTTTTCAGAGAAAGAACTCATATGGTATGAGTGATATGTCCAGAACAGTGAATGCAACGCCGGCAAGCCTAGTGCCAGGAAATATCCCGATGTATGGAGAAAACAATAATTATTTATCAATACCGGGTACTTGATTGCTTGACTGTCATTTAAATGTGGGAAAGGGGTATATATTATTGCAGGGCTATGAAAGCAAAAAGGCTCTTATTGCGGAGATTGAAAAAACAGCGGCGCTTTTTATTAATGAGTTTTTGGCTGTTAAAGAGGATGACAAAGACAAATTAATAGACGGTGTTGACAGAACGCCCGCCCAGATGATCGCTTATCAGTTGGGCTGGCTGGATTTGATTATGAGGTGGGATAAGGACGAAGCGGAAGGAAAGCAGGTAGTAACCCCTTGCGAGGGCTACAAGTGGAATAAGCTGGGGTCTCTCTACCAGAGCTTTTATGACAGGTTTTCTTCATCCTCCCTGGCTGAATTGCAGGATTTATTTAAAGAAAAAGTGGCGACTTTTATAAAGTGGCTTGACGGATTCACGGAAGATGAAGTTTTTACGCCGGGCAGCCGCAAATGGGCGTCTTCAACACCATCCAATTGGCCGGTCTGGAAATGGGTACATATTAATACGGTTGCCCCGTTCAAGTCCTTCCGCAGTAAAATCAGGAAGTGGAAAAAGCTAAACGAAGCATGACATTGGTTATTGCGCTTTTGTAGATTGTTTTGTGACAAAAAATTATCATGAGGTAAATTTTTAAAAGCATGTAGAGGGTGATGGATTTGGCTAAAGCTTTGCTGGTCATTGACATGCTGAGAGACTTCCTGGCTGAAGACGGTGCTCTCAGTATCGGGGATGCGGCGAAACAGGTTGTTCGCAATGTAGCTGCAAGGCTAGAGGAATGGCGGGCAAGCGGGGACCATGTCATCTATATCATGGACAGGCACCTGCCCTGGGATGCGGAGTTTAAAATGTTTCCGCCGCACTGCCTGGCGGGGGAGCGGGGCGGAGAGGTTGTGGCTGAACTGGCGCCGCGGGAAGGGGACATTATAATTTATAAGCGGCGTTACAGTGCATTTTTTGGCACAGATTTGGACCTGACCCTGAGGGAGCGGGGAATTACCGAACTGGAACTGACCGGTGTCTGCACACAGATTTGCGTCCTTTATACTGCTGCCGATGCCCGCATGTTGAATTACGGGGTGACGGTAAGGAAAGATTGCGTGGCTTCATTTGACGCCAAGGCTCATGAATTTGCTTTGGCGGAAATGGAGAAAACGCTTGGCGTAAAAGTACTTTAGTCTGGGTATTTTGGTAGGCGGTATATGCATTGCTTCCTTAAACGCTGACAAGGGGGCTTTTAGTCAATGATAAAAGTACTGAATCTATCAAAACGCTACGGCCAGAAAGATGCATTAAAAGACGCCAGCTTTCACGTTTCTCGCGGTGAAATCTTTGGCTTTCTTGGACCAAATGGTGCGGGCAAAACAACAACAATTAAAATCCTTTCCGGTCAGATTGCACCGACCGGCGGAACAGCCTATATTATGGACATGGATGTTACCCGGGAACAATCACGCATCCAGGCGAATATGGGTATAGTCCCGGAAAAAGCCAACCTTTATGAGAGGTTGACCATAGAGCAGAACCTGGATTTTTTCTGCCGTTTATACAATGCGGACCGCAGCCAAATTGACTATTACCTGCACAGGGTAGGCTTGCTGCAAGAAAAAAGCACACCGGTTGGCAAGTTGTCCAAAGGAATGAAGCAAAAAGTTTTATTAATCAGGGCGCTCTTGCATAAGCCGAGCTTGCTGTTCCTGGACGAGCCCACTTCAGGTTTGGACCCTGCATCCGCTGCGACTATTCATACCATTCTGCGGCAGCTTAATGAAGAAGGGATGACTATTTTTCTTACCTCCCACAACATGGAAGAGGTAGAAAAGCTCTGTCACAGAGTTGCTTTTCTCAATGAAGGCAGCATCGTGGCTGCCGGGACGCCGGAAGAATTGAAACTACAGTATGCTGCCAGGCAGTTGCGTGTGTTGCTTGAAGGCGAAGAGACGGAACGCATCTTGGAGATAGATGAACCGCAAACGGCCGATGCCGTGGCCGCATGGCTGCGTGCCGGCAAGGTAAGATCCATCCATTCCAGCGAACCGACGCTTGCCGATATCTTTGTTCGTTTGACGGGGAGGGATATTCAATGAGCACAAGACGAGTCCTGGCGATCTTTCTGAAAGAAGCGCAGGATATCCGGACCAACAAAAATATTCTTTTAATGTATCTCCTCCCGTTTGTCATAGTTATCATTTACAAGAATTTCATTCCCAATATGCCAGTCGGCTTTGTACTTAGTTTTGGCCTGATGTTCCTGGCCGCTTTGGTGGGCATGTATGTTCCTGCAATGCTGATTGCGGAAGAAAAAGAAAAATGCACCTTGGATGTGTTAATGCTGTCACCGGCCACACCGCTTGATATTTTTCTGGGTAAAGGTCTTTTAACTTTTGTCTCCATCATAATTTGCACAGTTATCCTCATTTTTGTTGCCGGCAGCTCATTATCCGGCGCAGCACCCATTATTGTGGGCATGGCGTTGACAGCTGTCTTTTGCATAAATTTTGGCATGATCATTGGACTTTTGGCACAAAACCAGATGGCTACAGGTGTCATCGGCACACCACTTTATATGATATTTCTCTTGGTACCGCTTTTGGCACAGCTTTCAGACAGCTTCATTACCAAACTGGCATTGTTGCTGCCAACGCATCATTTCTTTAATATGCTGCGCCTGGTTTTAGAAGATGGCAAGGGGCTGGGTGAGACAATAAATCAGCTCGCCATAATTCTGGCAAGTATAATCGTCTCCTTCATTTTGCTGCTTGTGGTTTATAAGCGGAGAGGCTTAACACAGGATCGCTGACCGGGAAAGAGCATGTTTAGGAGGTGTTTTTTTAGTGTCTACCGCTTTGTCAAAAGAAATGGCGGTAAAGCGGGCTTTGCGGATAAAAAAGCTGATGGCGTTTGCTTATAGATATGGCTTGTTCGGCCAGAAGCGGGCCAAGGTAGGCGTGGAGGACTTTATTGATACCCGGCACGGCAAGGTCAGGGTCTTGAAATACGGTTTTGCAAAAGAAGAGATCAAACCGCTGTATATTGACATGCATGGCGGCGGCTTCATTTTAATGCACGCAGACGCCGATGAAGCCATGAATATCCAGTTTGCTCAGGAAGCCGGCGTAAAAAAATTGTCTCCATTGATTACCCCAAGGCGCCTGAACATCCTTTTCCCATTGCCGTAGAAGCAGTCCGTGATGTCATCAGGCATTTTGTAGACCGGGCCGAAAAATATAGACTGGATATCACAAGAATGGGTATTGGCGGGCACAGTGCAGGTGCAAACCTTGCCACCGTTACCTGCCTGCGTGACCTGAAAGCGCAGGAGTTTCAATTCAAATACCAGGTATTGGATTATCCTCCCCTGGACCTGGCGACGGATCCATATAAAAAGCCTGCGCCGAAAGGATCCATACCTCCAAGGATGGCGGCAATATTTAATCTTTGCTACGTTGATCCTGAAAAGGCGAAAGACCCCAGTGTTTCGCCTGTCTTTGCCGCGCCTGAGAATTTGGCGGGGATGCCGAGAGCGCTGGTGATTGTCTGCGGAGGAGACAGCCTGCACGACGAGGGTGTGAGGTATGCCGAGCTGCTGCAGGCGGCGGGAACGGGAGTTAAATTGCATGATTTCCCCGGGGAAAAGCACGGCTTCACATATAACAGAACAGCCGGTGCCCGCGAAGCCATCAAACTTATGACGGAGTTTATCAGGGAAAATGCGCATGAAATATAATGGAGTATTCCTTTACTCATTCCCAGATGCATAAGCTGCCGCTATGGACGGCGGCTTTTTTTCTGCTTTTCAGGATTAGAAGCTGTCACCTAAAATACCAACTGCCATATTATATTGTATAAACTGGTTAAACCCAGGAAGTATCCGTTCAGTAATGCCTTAGTGCTGCAGTGCCGGCAACATTGCCAGGGCATGCAGTGCAGCTTCCCTTAGCTGGCTGCGTGAACTTTGAAAAGGAAGGAGAGCTGGTCATGAAAGCGGGTTGTGGCAACCCCCCTGAAGTCTTACATCCTGTGCCAGGTAAAACAAAAAAGCAGCAGGTGCCGAGAGGTGTACAGTTGGTTTGCGGGAAAGCGGTAAGCACTGTCAGAAGGAGAGATGTTACCAGGGAGAATCTGCCCACGGACCCCATAATACTGGCAAGGCTGGAACTGGATCTTGCCGGTTATGTTAAGCCTCTTGTCAGTCTCGACTTTTTTACCATGATAGAAGCAAGGGACACACGCAGAGTCGGGGAAAACAACACCATCGGCTTAATCTTGAACTTTGCCCTGCAAAGAGACTGTAACGGTAACAAACACACTTTAAAGACGTTCCAGTATATAGTCAATATCGTTGTTGTTGCAGACGGCGACAATTATGATTTCAGAGATTCTTTTTATTTTATCTTTTGCGATGAGTTTGCCTGTCGTGAGAAGTGCTGTGTCTACACAGTTGAACTTGCAAGTATTGAAGTTGTCGGCCCGGGGGTAAACGGGGAGGATGAAAACAGGCTCCAGGAATTTAACTTGGAGGATTCTGTATTGAGGGCGGTTATTCAAGAAACGGCAAAGCTTCATTTGGGAGGCGTTAAGCAATGCAAGGATACATCAGCAGTTTACCTGGCTGCGGGCCGCACATAAAGCGGTGCTTTGACCATGGAAAACATTTTCATGCCGAGCCGCATGCAAAAACGAAAGGCATGATTGTTGCCTGCGGTAAAGAAGTAGAGAGGGTTAGCATAAGAGACAGATTTGTTGATTTGGGCGACATCCCCATTGTTTTGGCCAGGGTAGCCGTTGACACAAGCTGTTTAGATAAACCCCTGGTAAAAATAGATTTTTCGACTATGATTCAGGTTTTAGTCCCGACGGGAATAAATACTTTCGGTGCACTCTTGGATTTCCAATTGGTCAGAAACTGCCGCGGCGAAAGGGAAGTGCTTAATAATTACCAATATGTAGCGGATATTCGGGAGAATGTTAGTTACAACTTCAGGCAATCCTTTAGTTTTACCTTCTGTGATGATGATATCTTCTGCCAGCGGGACTGCTGTGTCTATTCAGTCGAACTTGCCAATATCGATTTTTTTGTCAGCAACGGTAATCCGCTAATTGACCTGCTTGTTGAAGATTCCGCCATCAGGGCAATCGCCCAGGGTATTTGCAACGGCTCAAAACATGAAGTGCAAAAGCAGCCTGTTTGTAAGAATGTTGCTTTAGTCTGCGGCAAAGAAAAAAACACAGTAGACATTAGCCCTGTAATATCTGCGGACTTGCGTGCTGATCCGATCATTTTGGCAAAGCTTTCGCTTGATGTGAATTGTACGCATAAACCGCAGGTCGCCATTAACTTTTCAACTCTAATCAGCGTTGAAGAAGCGGAAGCAGTCGGTTTTACTGATGGTGTGCAGTTAAACTTTGTCTTGAAAAGAAAATGCAACGGTGCAGAAAAAATATTAAGAGGATATGAGTATATTAAATCGATCGACAGGGCGGAAACATCATATAACCTGAAGAATGTCTTTGTCTTTACCTTCTGTGATGATGAATTTATTTGTACACAGGGCTGCTGTATATATACAGTAGAGCTTGTAGGCATTGAAATCCTGCGCTCTGCCCAGACAATCAACCGGCTGGTCATTGAAAATTCAGCCCTTAATGCCGTCTTGTGTGATTAGTGGTTAAACCGTTTCTGCACTGTTATAAATAACACAAATTAATGATTCAATTATTGATCCTGGCCGGTAAGCTCGCCGGGCGGCATACAGGGCCAGGATTTTTGTATTAGGCATCCGGCCTGTATTTTTCAAGGCCAAAAGCACCTCCGGGGCAGGTAAAAAATTCAAGCAGCCGCGCCGGCAAAAATGTTATATAATTTTAGCTATGGTGCTCTACATAGGGCAGGAGACACAGCAAGAAACGTTTTAGGAGGAACAGCAGCGGATGGGGTTTTTCATCGGGCTTCTTGGGTTGGTAGCAGGTTTATTGTTGCCGGCACTCAGTGCAAGTAAGAAGGTAACAAAGAAAAAAGCACTGCTTGTCATCGGAATTGCTTTCTTGTTGTTTGTTGCCGGTGTGGCATGTACCCCGACGTCAGGTAAAAAGCATAATGCCGGGCCGCCTGCGGCGGGGGAGACTGGCGGCAATGGCGCAAGTCCCGACAATAACTCGGGTGGCGAGGCGGATACGGAAGAACCGTCACCGCAGCCCGGGCAGGCCGGTACAGGTTCAAAGGAAGAAACAGATCCGGCGACGACAAATCCTGCCGGCAAAACGACGGTCCACTTTATTGATGTCGGCCAGGGGGACAGCATTCTGATTCAGACCCCCGGCAAGAATATTCTGGTGGATGGCGGTGAACGCGGGGAGACGGTAGTAAATTATCTTAAAAATAAAAAAGTAACTTCCCTGGATCTTGTTGTCGGCACCCACCCGCATGCCGATCACATAGGCGGTCTGATTAATGTTCTGCAGGCCATACCGGTCACAGAAGTTATTGATCCGGGCGTGATTCACACAACAAAAACTTATGAAGTTTATCTTACCCTGATAGACGAGAAGGATATTAAATTTACCGAAGGAAGAGCCGGATTAAAGCGCGATCTGGGGGATGGTGCAAAATTGGAGCTGCTGCATCCCTCTGCACCTTCGGGGAAAAATTTGAATGATGCCTCTATTGTCATTAAACTGACGTTTGGCGATGTCAGCTTTCTGCTGACCGGCGATGTGGAGCAGGAGAGTCTTAAACAAATCCTGGACAACTACTCTCGGCTGAAAAGTACTATTCTGAAGGTCAGCCACCACGGCAGCAGAACCGGGACTTCTTCCGCTTTTCTTGCGGCCGTGTCCCCGGAGGCTGCCGTTATCATGGCGGGAAAAGGAAATACTTACGGGCATCCCCATGATGAAGTCCTCGCCATGCTGGACAAGGCGGAAATAAAAATCTACCGGACCGACCTGCACGGAACAATTATTGTCACCACTGACGGCCGCACTTATGAGCTTAATATTAAAGAACCTTACCGGTACAACCCGCCCCAGGCTCCCGATCCGGAACCTTCTCCCGCGCCCGGGACATCTCCCGAGCCTCAAGCGTCCCCTGCACCCGTACCGCAGCCAAATCCGGCACCTGTTGAGGAGGATAAGCTTGCTGTAATCAGTCTGACGGAAACTGTTTCCGCGGGGGAGACGGCTAGCGTTGCCATCCGGGGGAAGCCGCATACGCAGTATTCTATTACGGTAACATATAAATCCGGACCCAGCAAGGCCGCCGGTTTGGAAACCAAAACGACCGGCGCCGATGGCAGGGTAACCTGGTCCTGGAAAGTGGGCACCAGAACAACGCCAGGAACATACCCCATCACGATCAGCGGCGGCGGGGAAAGCATTACCGTTAATTTTACTGTAAAATAGCTATGACAATGTTTCTGTCTGCGGAGGGATACAATGAAAGCAGTTATTGACCGTTTTGAAGGTGAATATGCAGTGTTGCTTTTCGGGGAAGATGAAACAAAGGTTGATATACCCAAAAAACTGCTTCCTCCCGGTGCCAGGGAAGGAAGCTGGTTAAATGTTTCTTTTGAGCTGGATGAGGAAGGCACGAAAAAGCAGGAGGAAAGAATCAAAAACCTGCTCGAGAAGTTGAAAAATAAAAATAAATAGCCGGCTTAGAAAAAATATTAATTATTACCTCTTACGGGACTGGCAGAAGATAAGTAAAGCACGGGCAAACCGGCCCGTGCTGTTTTAATAAGATTGACTATGATGCAGCTCCGCCAATCGGATGCAAATTCGCAGCTTTTGTGAGCGGAATTTTATATGCTGAATTCGCTGCGGTAAATAACGTCATCCTGGATAGGTTCTGATAGTTGAACAAAGTAGGCGGAAAAGCCGCCAACGCGGACAATCAGGTCTTTGTAGTTTTCCGGATGCCTTTTTGCATCTTTCAGCTCTTCTGTGTCCAAAATGTTGTACTGTATATGGGAGCCGCCGTTACTCAGAAAAGCGTTTGTGTAAGCTATCAGTTTATCAATGCTTTCCTCGCTTTTCAGGATATTCGCTGAAAACTTCTGGTTCAAAACAGCAACATAGGATTCTTCATTGAAATTGACATTGCAGGCAGAACGCAAAACGGCAGTAGGCCCGTTCTTATCCATGCCACGCATGGGAGACAGAGAGCCGTCGTTAAGCGGTTCAAAAGCTTTGCGTCCGTTTGGCAGAGCGCCTACGCCAAGGCCGCCGAAATAATGCCATGCCAGTCCTTCACGGGCAACCATAAAACGTCTGAACGGGGAATTATCGTAAGCGCGTATGATAGCTGCGGAGTCCCTGCTGACGCGCTTTACCATTTCATCGGCTTCAGGAATGTCATTGCCATACTTGGGCTGCGCCAGGCAAATCTGCCGGATCTCTTCTCCGTGTTCGCCCGCAAAATTGCTGTCCAGTACCTGCAGCAGTTCATCCATAGTCATGATTTTTTTCTCGTAAACGATTCTTTTAATGGCTGTCAGGGAATCTGCAACATCAATGATTGCCCGGTCGGAAATGCCGAACATTGAGTAATCGGGATGGGCAAACAGCAGGTCCTGTCCCAGGTCCATACTGGCCTCTATTCCCAGTATGGAAAGAAGCGGCAAGCGCAGGTAGTTGGGCTGGACTTCCCTGGCCACGCCACCGAGCCACAGGACCTTGTGGCAGATATGCCTGTGCTGCTTTAAAAATGCCTCATACAACTCGTCAAAGCTTCTAAAATTTCTCGGATCCCCGGTTTTTAGTCCGACTTGTTTTCCGTTTACATCTATCCCATTGTGCAAGGTAAGATGCAGAATTCCGGCGAGATTAATAGCGGCAATTCCTTCCGCCCCGTAATGCTCCGCCCGGGTAGGAAGGCAGGGGTATACGCAGCCAAGCCCGCACCACTCAACCGCCTCCTCGAAGGGGATGCCGTCCCTGACAAAGCTGGAGATGACAACTTCATCGTTTTCAAAAAGAGGGATGCCGCCCCTTGTGGCCATATTGGTGAGAATGGCTTTTTTCATTAGCCATTTAGGTGTTTTTTTGTTCCACCGCACGGTTACTGTAGGCGAAGACAATTTTAGCAGGGAGATAAGGTGCAGGATAAGGTAACTTAATTCATTGGAAGCATCCTCTTTGTCTTTGTTCAGGCCGCCTACCACGATATTGTTAATGCCAAAATTGATCTGGTGAGACTCTTTTTGCGATGAAGACGAAATAAATGTCTGTGTGCCCCAGCGGCCAATCAGGTCTGCAAGCTGAGATGCCATCTTTTCTAAAGGAACACCGTTCTTGAGGTCGTTAATGAAGTAAGGATACAGGTATTGGTCGGCACGGCCCCAGTGGCAGTAGTTTTGAATCGGGTTTTCCAGCATCTTGGCCAAATTGCAGAAAGCCATGGATTGAAGCGCTTCATGGAAGTTTCTTGCCGGATGCTCCGGCACGTACTCGCAGACCTCGGCAATTTTCTGCAGCCGTTCTTTTGCAGCACTGTCCGTTTCTTTTTCTGCCATTTCTCTTGCCAGCGCGGCGTATCTGCGGGCATGGTTGATAACAGCTTCCAGAACGATGATGGCAGATTTCCAAAAATATACTTTGTTCATATCAGTTTGCCCGTCGGCAATAAACTGATCAATTTTCTGCCGGCATTCTTCAATATAACCGCGGAGACCTACAGCCAGAATTTTTCTCCAGCTGAGCACAGAAGTAGACTGCGCGGTAATGGCAGAATCCAGGCTCGGGTCCTTAAGTTTTGCATTTTCCAAATCCCTGGCCCAGCTGCCGACAAGCTCATGCCATGCTTTGTGGGTCATTTCCGGTGCAGTATGTCCGCGGAAAGTTTTGACGCTTTCCCTGAGAATCTCAAGATCTTCCTGGTCAATTTTGATGCTTGCATTCAATGTGGCCTCTATTTCTTCGCTGCCTTCCAAGATGCCGGGGATATAGTCTCCGCAAACATCAATGGCCGTTGGGCAGCCAATGACACCCGGCGTCGGGCGGCCGACAATCTCGTCAAAAGGATGGATTTTTATTTCTATATTGTCGAGAATGCATTGCAGAAGTTTGGCACGACGGATTTGGAGATCTTCACCTTCAGTTTCACGCCATGACTTTACAGTCCAGATCTCCCTGTCGGCATAGATTCGCCAGGGTGCCGCTCTCATTGCTTTAAGCCAGGCCTTGTTCAGTTCGCTTAACTCCAAGTTGTCTATTTTCTCCAACAAATCAAAATCAATTGTTCCCGGCATGAATCTCCCTCCCTGCCAGCTTATCTGGATATTGTACAGTTTATTCCTAGCGACAAAAACAGGTCTTTCACGGCCTCAATCCCGGAAGCTTCCATGAGTGCAACGTTTTCAAATTCATATTTCATTTTCAGTGCATCATACTTTGACTGCCCCAGGCGATGGAACGGCATCAGTTGAAGATTCATGCCTCCGGGACCAAGGCTTTTCATAAAACTGGCCGTTGCCTCAATGTTTTCCGGGGAATCGTTTACTCCCGGAATTAAAGGCATGCGAAACAGCACTTCGGCATTTTGTTCCACAAGAAATCTTGCATTCTCCAGGATTCTATGGTTTGGCAAGCCGGTATATTCCCTGTGTACTTCGTTGTCCATATGCTTCAGGTCGAAAAGGAACTGATCCACAACGGGCAGGACTGTGGCGAATGCTTGTGTTGCAACATGGCCGCACGTTTCAACGCAGGTGCCAATTCCCTCTTCCCTGCATTTTGCAAACAACTCGTACAAGAACCGGGGATGGAGCAGAGGTTCTCCTCCTGATGCTGTAACCCCGCCTCCGGATGAATCAAAAAACATTTTGTCGCGGCGAACCTTTGCAAACACTTCCACTGCAGTCATCTCTTCGCCGTAAAGAACCAGTGCATCATAATAGCATGCTTGAACGCAAAGGCCGCAAGCAACACATTTTTCCTGGTTTATGCGGTAGATGCCCTGCCCCGGTACAATCGCAGCGTGCGGGCAGGCTTTCAGGCAACGTCCGCATTGCCTGCAGAGTTTTTCCACAAAACCTACTTGTACGGAAGGCACAAGGTTTTCCGGATTGGAGCACCACTTGCAACGAAGCGGGCAGCCTTTAAAAAACACTACGGTACGTATTCCCGGCCCGTCATGAATGGAATACCCCTGGATATTTGTAATAATTGCCCTTTCCGTCTGCTGCACCTCCTTTACCGGGGAGAACGCGCCCCAAACCGGTTGTCTGATAAACTGCACCGCTTGCCTGTTTTACATTGAATCGCTGTACTCATTGTTAGCCAACTTGGATTATTTTGTACAAATTATATGTGCCCTGTTTTTGCTAGTCAATGGTTGAGGTTATAACAAAAAAATATATTAAAACTGTGTATTGAGCGGGAGAGCATGTCAGCGGCATTTGATGTTTTTGCATTCTTTCTATACAATTTTAATAGAGAAGATCGGTTTGCCCTTAAGCGGGGGCAACCAAAAGAAGGGATTAAGATGTTTGGAATAACTCTTCAACAATTAGAGATTTTTTTGGCGGTTGTCCATTGTCAAAGTATGTCGCATGCAGCCAGGGAGCTCTACTTAAGTCAGCCTGCGGTCAGCACCTGGATTCAGAAGTTGGAAGATACGCTGGGGACTAAACTGTTTATACGCAGCCACAAGGGAATAATCCTCACGCCGGAAGGCTTGCGCTTATACGCGGAGCTTGACCCAATTTATCAGCGTTTTCGGGTTTCTCTTGAACAAGTTTTAAGAAACAATATGAAAGGGAAAAAGGACAGTCTTAATATAGGATGTTTTCATGAACCGGCAATAATGGAGTTGATGCGTAGAACAACAAGCCTTTTTCAGGAACAGTATCCCGAGACGTCAGTGTATTGCGAACTATATAATTTTCAAGAGCTCCGGGAAAAATTAATTTGCAGCGAGCTTGATGTAATATTTACTTTTTCTTTCGAAGTTTGTGATAATCCGGAAATAAGCTACAAAAGGCTTGGGGATTTAGATCTTTATTTCTTACTGCCTTCAAGCTGGCATGTTCCTGCCAATTGTAAAGACTATCGTTTTTTACGCGAGAAAACCATGCTGTTGGAAATTAATAAGGGTCATGATCTCCTTTTGTCGGTCTGCGATGCACACGGATTTAAACCGGCAAAAGTAAAATACGTTAGCTCGTTGCTTTTGATCTTTTACATGATAGCCGAGGGAGAAGGATTTACAATCGCCGGACCGCACTTGCCGGTTAACGACTACTTTAATGACAATATAGACATTTTGCCCATTGCGGATGACGCTTACAGGCAAAAAATTCATGTAGTTGCTGCTTGGCGGAAAGAAGAAGACAATCCATTGGTGAAGCAATATGTTTCAATTTTGGCGCAACCGGATTGTTTCATGCCGGCTGCCCCAAAACCGCAGGATTTTGTTAAAAGCAATTGGTATCGGAATAAAAGAAAAACGGCAGGTAAGCGCAAGCTATAAATTTCGCCTAGGTATTATATCTTAGTGGTCAAAGTCTAAAAACTGCCTTAGCTTGACGCCCGGCCGGTGCCGAGGGGGAAGCCATGCAAGCGGCTTCCCCCTGCTGTTTACGGGGCAACGGGGATTTTTCCCTGTATTTGTTCCCGCAGAAAGGCGGTCAGCTTGTCACGCAAATCATCGGAGCGGAGGGCGAAAGAGAGGATGGCTTTGATGTAGCCCCATTTGTCTCCGATGTCATGTCGTTCTCCCTGCAGGATGAGCGCCTGCATTCCCTGCCCGGTGCATAATTCTTTGAGGGCGTCTGTCAGCTGGATTTCTCCGCCGCGCCCCGGCTTGGTCTCAGCCAGGATGTCAAAAATTTCCGGATGAATGATATAGCGCCCCACAATAGCCAGGTTTGTCGGTGCTTCCCCCGGCGCAGGCTTTTCAATCAAATTGTCAAGTTCAAATAAAGCTTTGTCAATCTGCCTGCCGGAGATAATGCCGTACTTGGAGACATCCGCCGGCGGGACAGGCTGTACCCCGACCAATGTTTTCCCGTATTTCCGGTATTGCTCCACCATCTGCAGCAGGGCCGGTTTTGACGGGTTGTCGATAATATCATCGCCCAGCAGGACGGCAAATGGCTCATCCCCCACAAAACAGCGGGCGCAGTAGACGGCGTGGCCAAGTCCGAGCTGCTCTTTCTGGCGAATGAAGTGGATATCGGCCATGGTGGCAATCTTCAATACTTCCAGGTATTCTTCCAGCTTGCCTTGTTTAAGCAGGAAGTTTTCCAGTTCCACATTGTGGTCGAAATGGTCTTCAATGGCCCGTTTGTTCCGCCCGGTAATGATTAAAATATCCTCGATCCCGGAAGCAATCGCTTCTTCCACTATATACTGGATTGAAGGCTTGTTGATCAGGGGCAGCATTTCTTTCGGCTGGGCCTTGGTGGCAGGCAGAAAACGGGTGCCGAAACCGGCTGCCGGGATGATAGCTTTGCGTATTGTTCTCACCACTCATACCTCCATCCTATATGATCAGGTTAACATGGTGTTCCTTCCCGTCATCCTGCAGCGTAATGCAGGGGCAGTTTTCCGGACTCCAGTCCGCAGACGGGATTTCCACACCGTCAAGCTCCAGCCTGGCGTCTTCTGCACCCTGCGTATTGGCAACAGACAGCAGGTAGCGGGCCGAGCCGAAGCGGTAAACGGCAGAAAAGCCAGGCCAGTCGGAAGGCAGGCAGGGGCGAAGACAGAGCAGGTTGCCGCGGCGGCGCAGCCCGAGAATCCATTCAATGCCTGCCTGGTACATCCATCCCGCCGCTCCGGTATACCAGGTCCAGCCGGCCCGGCCCGCGTGCGGAGCCGCCGTATAGACGTCTGCCGCCATAACATATGGCTCGCCGGCGTACTGCCGTACTGCGGCAGCCGTGCGCGTGTGGGAGATGGGGTTGAGGAGCCGGAAAAGCTCAAAAGCCTTGTCTCCGTTACCCATGATGCACCAGGCTATTATGCTCCAGATGGCGGCGTGGGTGTATTGTGCGCCGTTTTCGCGGATGCCAGGCGGGTATCCCTGGATATAGCCGGGGCTGGGCGTGGTTTGGTTGAAGGGGGGAAACAGCAGGTGGGCGACGCCTGTTTCACGATCCACCAGTTCCCGGTCAAAGGACTGCATGGCCTGCAGCGCCTTATCCCGCGGCGCCGCTCCCGAGAGCACGGACCACGACTGGGCGATGGCGTCTATGCGGCATTCTTCGCTGTGGACGGAACCCAGCCATGTGCCGGCATCGGTGAAAGCGCGCCGATACCATTGCTCATCCCAGCCGTGCTTGTCAAGGGCGGCGGCCAATTGCTGCCTGGCTTCCCGCAAGCGGCCGGCCCGCTCTTTGTCTCCCCACCTGTCACACAGCTCGGAGAAAGAGGAAAGAATTGTGCAGAGAAACCAGCCGAGCCAGACGCTCTCGCCCCGGCCGCGGGCGCCGACAAGGCTGAAGCCGTCGTTCCAGTCGCCGGAGCCGATTAAAGGCAGCCCGTGTTCGCCGGTGCGGGCCAGTGCCAGGTCAAGCGCCCGCAGGCAGTGTTCGTATATCGTGCCGCTTGTGGCGGAGTAGACTGTCTGCTCGTAGCGTTCCTGGTCGTCTGCCGCCAACGGCTCGCTTTGCAGGTACGGCACTACTTCGTTCAGCACAGTCTCATCTCCGGTATGCTCCACGTAACGGGCCACCGTGTAGGGCAGCCACAGCAGGTCGTCGGAAAAGCGGGTGCGGATGCCGCGCTCCGTTTCTTCATGCCACCAGTGCTGTACATCCCCCTCCGTATACTGATGGGCGGCATGCAGCAGGATTTGTGCCCGCGCCAGGTCCGGCCTGGTATGCAGCAGCGCCTGCACATCCTGCAGCTGGTCGCGATAGCCGAAGGCTCCCCCTGCCTGGTAGAAGCCGGTGCGCGCCCAGAGCCGGCAGCCAAGTGTCTGGTAAAGCAGCCAGCCGTTCAGCAGGATATCCGTTTCCTGGCTGGGCGTGGAGACCTGGATTTGATTCAGGATGCCGTCCCAGAGGGAGCGGATATCCGCAAGGGCTTGCGCACAGTTGGCGGCGCTGCTGTAATGCTTCACCAGTTCCGCCGCGGCAGCGGGGGAGTCGGTGCAGCCCAAAAGGATGATAACCGTCTCCACCGAGCGGGGCGGCAGCGTGAGCACAGCTTGCACCGCACCGCAGCTGTCTGCCAGTGTCCCTGTTCTGCCGGAGAGATGCTCCTGCTCCATGGCGGCGGGGTGCTCCCGGGTGCCGTTGCGGCCGAAAAATTCCCTGCGGTCTGCCGTCCAGGACAAAGGAGAGCCGGGCGGCGGGCAGACAGCGAGAAAGGCGGTGGCGGAGCGGAAGGTTTCCTGCGCCGTGTTGCGCGCCACAAGCATCCTGTCCGCTTCCCGCCATTCCGTAAGAATATAGGGCGCGCTTTCCTGGCGCCGCACGCCCAAAACCCATTCCGCGTAGTAGGTGACAGACAGCCGCCTTTCTGTATCCGTGTGGTTGTGCAGCTGCAATGTGATAATTTTTACCGGGTCTTTGGGCGGGACACAGACTGTCATGAGCGTTTCGACGCCAAATCTTGCATGATAAAAGCGGCTGTAGCCGAAACCGTGGGCGACGGTATACTGCGTTTCCCTGGCAGTTGTGAGCGGTACGGGAGACCAGAAAGCACCGCCGGCTTCATCCCGCAGCAGGCAGATTTCCCCGGGCGGATCAAGGACCGGGTCGTTGGACCACGGGGTAAGTTTGCATTCCCGGCTGTTGCGCCACCAGGTATAGCCTGTGCCCAGCTCGGTGACGAGGCAGCCAAAGCTGTCGTTGGCCAGCACATTAAGCCAGGGCGCCGGCAGGTGGTTGCCGTTTTTCAGCACAATCCGGTATTCCCGGCCGTCAGGAGTAAAGCCGCCCCAGCCGTTAAAAAATAGCAGGTCCGGCATTTCCGCAGCCGGCGTACTGTCGCTTTCAGCAACAGGCTCCGCTGCGGCAGGTGGTGCCGTATATACCGTGTGCGGCGCAAGCTTCAACTGGGCCCGGAGGCTGGGCCCGTCGGCCTGCAGGATCAGGCGTGACGCAGCCAAAAGCATCGTTTTGTCTTCCTCGGGCAGTTGGCCGGCATTGATGATAAAGATGCCGCCGGCTGCCTGGCCGTGGCTGCCGAGCCTGTGGCCTGCCGCCCGCCGCAGCGTTTCCTGCAGGTCCTGCCGGTAGCCGGCAGCCGATTCGTTCAGAATGACAAGGTCAAAAGCCAGTCCCAGGCGGTTCAGGTATTCATGACCTGTAATCAGCCTGATGGCAAAAGACAGGCCCGCCCGGTGGGCAATCCTGACCAGGACAAGGGGCAGGTCGCCGGAAATGCCGAAAGCCCAGAGGCCGGACTGCCCTTTGACATTGTGCCGGATGCTTTTTCCCCGCGGTTCTTTAAAAGGCGGGGTATAAAGGATCCTGCCGGCCATAACCTGAAAAACAATGGCTTCGTCGCCTGTCAGGTGCAGGTGGCGCAATTCAATCTGGCTGCGGTTCCAGGCCATCTGAAAACTTCTTTCCACCGCCTGGTCCGTTGTGAAATGGCTGATAATGCTGAGCACGTCATCTTTTGTACTGCCCACGGCCGTAACGGCAAAGAGCTGCACCTGCTCCCCCGGCTCTATTTTTATCCTCCTGCGCATAATGAAAGCCGGGTCGGCAACAGAGCCGGTCTTACCCCGCAGGCGTGCCGCAATCCCCCGGGGGCGGGCCAGCGTATACCCGCGGCCGACAAAGCAGGCGCGGTCTGTTTCGTACTCTGCCGGTCCCAGGGTGTTTGCCGCGGCAATCAGGCTGTGGGCGGCCCAGATTTCCTGTTCCTCTTCCCGGCGTGGCCTTCTGTGCGCCAGGAGGCAGCCTGTTTTTTCTTCAAAGGCTGTTTCCAGAAAAAGCTTGCTGAAAGCGGGATGCAGTTCATCGGCAAGCGGTGCTGCCAGCACCGGTTCCTGGTATGTTGTGACTTCAATAATGCGCGGCTCGCTTCCCGCATTGGCCAGGGTCAACCGGCGGATTTCGGCGTCCCATTCCGGGGAGATGCAAACCTCCAGAGTCGTTTTCAGTTCCCCGTCCTCCCGCATAAAAGTCGCCCGGTCCAGGGAGAACTGGATGCGCTGTTTGGCCGGCGGGATGCGGCAGGGCTGGTAGGTTGGCGACCAGAGGGTGTTGCGGTTTACGTCCCGGAGATAGATGTAGCAGCCCCAGTTGTCCAGCACCGGGTCTTCCTGCCAGCGGGACACGGCAAGCCCGCGCCAGCGGCTGAAACCGCTGCCGCCGGTGGTTACGACCGTCATCAGCGACCCGTTGGCAAGAACGCAGACCTCCGGTGCCGGCGTGTCCGCCGTGGTAAATTCGCGGTATGGGCCTGTGCCGGCCTGTTCCTGGTAGGGCAGGTGCACGCGCGCCAGGGCGGGATGTTTAATAATCCTGGGCTGAGCCGGGATCCGCTCCTGCAGCATCAGCTCTGCGGCCCGCACCCGCTTGTCGTGGTGAAAACGCTCATACATTTTCCGGGGCGAAAGCAGGTTTGCCAGCGCTAAAAGACTCATCCCCTGGTGGTGGGCCATGAAGCTGCGGACAACCATGTGCCTCTGGCCGCGGGGCAGCCTTTCCGCAGTAAAGTCAATGGCTTCATAAAAGCCGTATTCACCGCGGCCGCCCAGTGCTTCCATTTCCCGCAAGGCCTGCAGCGCTTCCTGCCTGGCAAAGGGCAGGGCCAGGATGGTTGCATACGGTGCAATCACCAGGTCCTGTTCCAGGTCGCGCTTGAAACCGAGGCCGGGCACACCGAAGGCCCTGTACTGGTAATTCATTTGCTGGTCAAAAGCATAAAAACCCGATTCCGAAATGCCAAAGGGAACGCCGCGCTGCCGTGCATACTCTATCTGCCGGCGGACGACGGCACGGTAGGTGCTTTCCCAGATTGTCCGCCGGAAGGTGCGCAGGAACAGGGAAGGCATCAAGTATTCAAACATTGTCCCGCCCCAGGAAAGCAGCGTAACCCGCCTGCCTACCCTAGTCATGGAGCGACCGAGGGCATGCCAGTGTGCGGCGGGCACCTGCCCCAAAGCGAGGGCAAGAAAGCTTGCCTGTCTGGCTTCTGAGGCCAGGAGATCATACAGAATCTGATCCCTTTTTTGCAAGTCGCCGTTGTAGCCCAGGGCAAAAAGTTTTGTTTTCTGGTCGTACAGGGGGCGGAAATCGGTGGCGGCAATCAGCCGTTCCAGGCGCGCAAGCAGTTCCTGGCCGCGGGCCTTGTCCCCTGCAGCGACTTTTTCATGGGCGGTGGCAAGCCAATCCGCCAGGCCGGCTTTGACAGCCAGCAGGCAGGAAACAAAATTGCCTGAATCCACGGTGGAAATGTAGCGCGGCGACAGCGGTTCCAGCGTTTCTATGTCGTACCAGTTATAGAGATGGCCGTGCCATTTTTCCAGCCGCTCCACCACGGAGATGGTGCGATCCAAAGCAGCAATCAGGGCGTGGGTATCAATAAAGTCCAGGTCCCGGGCGGCCAGGGCGCAGGCCAGATAGAGCCCGATATTGGTGGGAGAAGTGCGCGGAGCAACCCCCCTGGGCGGGTCAAGCTGGACATTGTCAGGCGGCAGCCAGTTGTGCTCCGCGGTGACAAAGTCCCGGAAAAAAGACCAGATCTCCCGGGCCAGCTTTGTCAATTCTTCTTTTTCTGCGGCGGTCAGCGGGATTTCCTGCTCCTTGGCTGGCTGATCCAGCCAGCGGACGGCAAGGGGAGCGGCTAGCCAGATGGCACCTAAGACAAGTCCAGCCGCAAGCGGGCCGGGCGTGCCCTGTGACAGTGCCGCCAGGGCAAAAAGGAAAATGAAAAGATATCCTGCCGTCATTCCCTGCAGCGGGGGGGTTTTTGTGCCCCGGCTGCGGCGTTCCACTTCCGCGGCGCTGACCCATTCCAGCAGGTGGCGCTTCGTGAAAAGCAGGCGGACAAGCGTTCTGCAGACGGCATCAAGCAGGACCGCCGCCTGGAAGGGCAGGGTGATGATGGTAAGGGCCACCTGTCCCAGAGTGGCCAAAAGATTGGCAGGGCGCCTCACTGTCCACCGGATGGCTGCCAGGTGGCGGAGCACCGGTAAAAAAAAGGTGGCAAAAGTCAGGGCAAACCAGCGGCCGGAAGGACCCGGCAAGACGGTTAAGGCGGCAAAAAGGAGGGCAAGCAGGCCGGGCAAGAGCAGGCTGCGCCGCAGATTGTCAACAATCTGCCAGCGGGTGAGGGGGGAAAGATCCACCGGCTGCAGCTCTCCCCTGCGGTTGCGGACACGGGGGAGAAGCCACGGTAAAAGCTGCCAGTCGCCGCGCACCCAGCGGTGCTGCCGTTTCTGGTAAGCGTAAAAGGTAGCCGGATGGTCGTCAACCAGTTCGATATCGGAAAGCAGGCCGGCACGCAGGAAACCACCCTCCAGCAGGTCATGGCTGAGGACCATGTTTTCCGGAATCCGCTCATTCAAGACCTGCACAAAAGTGTCTACGTCAAATATGCCCTTGCCGGTAAAAATGCCCTGGCCCAGCCCGTCCTGGTAAGGATCGGAGACGGCAAAGGCGTAAGGGTCGATACCGGGGTCGGCCGACCAGAGGGACACGAAGCGTGAACGCCGGGCGGCATCATGACTGATGGCGATGCGGGGCTGCAGCACGCCGTGTCCCTCAACAACACGCGTGCCGCACCTGTTCAGACGCGGCCTGTTGTACGGCAGGTGGATGGAGCCTACCATTTGCCGGGCAGTGTCCAGGGGCAGTTTTGTGTCGGCGTCCAGGGTAATTATATAGCGGATGCGGGACAGCACTTCCCTGTCGCCGGTCACATGCGCAAAAGTAGTGTCTTTTTTCCCCTTCAGTAATTCAGTGAACTCCACCAGTTTGCCGCGCTTGCGCTCCCAGCCCATCCAGATGCCTTCCGCCGGGTTCCACAGCCGGCGGCGCTGGAAAAGGTGAAAAGTACTCCCTCCGGGCCGAGAATAGCTGCGGTTCAGCGCCTCGATGCCGTCGCGGGCCGCCGCCAGTATTTCCTCATCCCCGGGCAAATGCTCCTGTTCGGCATCGGCAAAATCACCGAGCAGGGCAAAGTGGAGGTTGGGGTCGCGGTTGGCCAGGTAATGCAGCTCCAGCCTGTCTACAAGCTCCCTGGCTTCCGCGGCGGATGACCAGATGACTGGAATAACAACCATGGTTGTTGCTTCTTCAGGGATGCCAGCCGAAAAATCGTAGCGCAGCAAAGGTTCCGCCGGTCTTAGGACTTCAATCAGCCAATGAAAAAAGGTCACCGCCCACTCGCCGGCCGGCAGCATGGCAGCGAGCAGTGCCGGCAGCCACTGCCATGGCATAAGGCTGGTGTCCTGTACAGCCCAGGCGGCAAAAGCCAGGGTAAAAAACAGGAACAAGCCGGCCAGCACATATAAATAGAAACCTGTTGTCTGGCGCACAAGATTGATGCCCTGCAGCAGGCGGGGGGAGCTGCATGTTTTCAGAGCACAGACAAGTTCCCGCACTCCTTCCGCTTCCTGCAGGTAATAGGCGACAAACGCCCGGCGCGGCAGTTCTTTCTGGCCGGGCCCCATGTTTTCGTACTCCCTGGCGGCAAGCTCTGCAGCCTGCTTTGCCACCAGGTTTTCCGGCACACGCAGCCGGCGGGACAAACGTTCAATATTTTTCCGCAGCAGGTTGCGGCTGTCGAAGTCAAGCAGCGGGTAGATGCCTGTGCATTCCTGGCGCAGTGTCCGCTCCACCAGGCTGAGGCGCTCGAAAGTATCGCGCCAGTCCCAGCGGGCAATTGTACGCAGGCTGTTGATAATGTTGCCCGTTATTACCTGGTAGGATGCCTGCAGCTGGTATTCATAGGCAACAATTCTGTCCAGGTTTTCCGGCTCGTTTTCCAGCTTGCAGAGCAGCCATTCACGCACTGTAGCCGAATCGTCGGCCCATTCGCGCAGCTGTTTGATCAGGTGCACGACTACCGGACCGGAAAGGGGCAGGTCCTGCCCCGCTTCTTCCAGGGCGTTTTTCAGGCGGGACGGGTCCGGCCGGGCCGGTTCCAGCCCTGCCAGCAGCCGCTGGACCAGGAGGCACGCTTCCCGTCTTTCCCGGACAAGCTGCATGACTTCGGCCAGGCGTAAAAGCAGGGCGATGCGCAGGATGAGCGGGAATGACCAGACTTCGGCCAGAGACAAAACCGTCACTTCCTGGTAGCCGTTGACATAAGCAACAAGCGCCTCTTCGTCAAGATGGCTATCAACATGCTCCAGGTAGTCGGTGCAAAGCGCCAGAACGCGAGGTTCACCGCTTTTGCGCAGCCTCGGCAGGAGGCGTAAAAAAGAACCGGTAAGCTGCTCCCTGACCACCAGCACCTGTTCTTCAATAAATTCGGCGTTATCGAGCAGCCATTCTTCCGCCGGCTGGGAGCAGCCGGCGGGCGAGGTCCTTAGTTCATCCCTGAAGGCACGCAGCCGGCGGACGGCTCCGATCAGCCTTTGCTTCAGCCCGTACGCCGGCAGCCTGTTGTGGCAGGCATCATGTGTCAGAGCAAGCTCATGTGCTTTTTGACGCAGTACTTCAGCTTGGAGAATCATGGCGCATCCTCTTTTGCTGTTCAGATATGATGGACAACTGTTTTTTTCAGCTTGCATTTTCCCGATATAATCTGGGCTAAGGGCAGGGTAAAAATGTATCCAAAAAAAGGTTATTACCCCCGGGCGTCGAAAAGAGAGACAGACAAGGCCCGTTACCGGTTCCCGGCGCACCTGCCAAAGCTGCGGCAACCCTTGTGAGTTTTACCGGCGAACGGGGGACGGTCCGGGCGCCGCAAACGGGTCGTAAACCATGGCCAGGCCGCAGCCCTTGGCAATCAGCTCGTTTAAGGCCATCAGGTCTTCCCGGCCCACTTCTTTGATACTTGTTTTGCCCAGCGCCATTATGGCCGTTTCCAGTTCCTCCTTGCAGGCCCGCAGGAACTGACTGAGGTACTTTGCACCTTTTTTGACGTTAAAGCGGCGGGCATACTTGCCGCCATACCAGACGACTTGTGTCGGCGGCTCAAAAGGCAGCGCTTTTAAAATCTGGGTATGGGCCATGGCAAAGAGCGCCACCGCCCCCATGTAAACGGCGTCCGCCCCCAGGGCCACGGCTTTAAGCACGTCGCCCGGGGTGCGCATTTTGCCGCTGGCAATAAGTGAAACCTTGTCCTTGTAGCCGTTTGCCTTCAGCCAGTCGGCCGCCCGGCTGATGGCAAAAACCATGGGCACGCCGAAATCATCCTGCAGGATTGGGGCCGATGCCTTGGTGGCCGCTTCGGCGCCTTCCATGGAGATAAAGTCGACATTAGCTTCGCAGATAAGACGCAAATCTTCTTCCAGGTGCTTTCCCGCCGCCATTTTCACGCCGACGGGGATGCCGCCGCCTATTTTTT
>JAAYMN010000043.1 GCA_012521345.1 Bacillota bacterium | reverse complement strand
GGCAGTACCGGCGGCGGCCAGCCGCTGCAGCTTTTTTCCGGTGTTGGGGCTTCCATCGACCTTGCCATTGCCCAAGCTTCAACTGCACTGTCGCGGCGCGTTTACTTCTCCCATGCCGAACTGGTCCTGGTTGGCGAAGAAATGGCCAGAGCCGGGCTCACACCTGTGCTTGACTTTATTGTCAGGTATCCCAAAATACGTACCAATGTTTATTTAATATATGTCCCCGGCCTGGCGCAGCAGGTCCTGCCGGTGCCGGAGCGGCTCGAAGAAGCCGTAGTGTCGGAAATGGTTGGGCTTTTAAAAAACGCGGAGCGGATACCTTATTCCGACCCGCAGCGGGCTTTTGAATTCCTGCGCGTTCTCTTACGCGACGGGCAGGAACCGTTTCTGGCCGTCATGCGGGCAACCGCGCCGCTGGAAGTCTCTTTGCCGGAATTAAAGCAGGTTCTGGAAAGCGGGCAGCAAAGCAAAGGGCAGGAGGAGGGCGTCGGGCAAGGCAAAAGCTCTGGCGGCGGACAGCAGGAGGAAACAAAAGTTTTGACCGTGGCGGGGACAGCCGCTTTTGAGAAAGATAAGCTGGCAGGAATAATGGACGCCCATGAAACACGCGGCTATCTCTGGTTTACGGGGAAGGTGAAAAACGCCATCATTGCCGTCCATGACCCCGGGCACCCCAAGGCCGCCCTTAGCATGCTGGTAACGCGTGCCCAGACAAAGATCACTCCGGTAATAAAAGGGGACAAAATCTCTTTTCAGGTCGAAGTGAATACCGAGGGAGATATCAGCAGCCAAAACACCACCACCAACCTGAACACCCCGGAAATGCTGCGCAAGCTCAACAATGCCATTGCCGGCGCTATCAAAGAGGAAATGGAACGGGCGCTGCAAAAAATGCAGTCCTTTGGAACAGACCTGGTAGGTTTCGGCGCCATTTTATACCGCAAAAACCCGAAACTGTTTGCCAAATTGCACAAAAAATGGCCTGAAATTTTCCGCACCCTGAAAGTTGACATTACCGTCCAGGCCGAAATCAGGCGTACCGGCCAGCAGAGCAACGTCCCGCCGGGTTATCATTAGTTCAACTGTCCAGGGAGATGATAAAACTGCTTATTCTTTTGCTTGCAGCTCTCTTTTTCATCGCCGTTATAGAAACAGTGCCGCTTGTCAGGCAAAAACTCTGGCCGGAGCTTTTAGCCTTTCTTTTCCTGTGGGGAGTGTCATCCTTTTTGGCAGTATTCCAGTTTTTATGGGGCAATCTGCCGAACCCTCTACACTTTTTTAAAAAAATTTTGCTGGTTAAGTAACAAAAAATCTGTTGCCAAAAGGAGTCCTGTATGCTGGAAAAAGGAAAAATTTCGCCGCGGCAAAGCGGTGAACTGCTCTTTACAACTATCCTGGCAACGTCCATTCTGATTGTCCCCGCGGTCACCACATCCATTGCCGCCCAGGACGCCTGGCTTGCCATCATGATAGGCACCATACCCGGTTTTGTTCTGCTGGGGATTCTTTGCTGGCTGGGCAGAAAACACCCTGCTCAGACACTTTTCCAGTACGCGGAAACAATCCTTGGCAAATGGCCCGGCAAATTTTTCGGCTTGCTGTACATCTGGCTCCTGCTGCAGACGGCAGCTACCACCACGCGGCAATTCAGTGACTATCTAAGCACCGCTTTCATGCCGCTGACGCCCCTCTCCGTTTTTACCTTAAGCCTGATTTTTCTTTCAGTTTTTGCCGCCATCTCCGGCCTGGAAATAATTGCCCGCATGAATGAATTTATAATCCTTTTGGTGACATCCTTCCTGGTGCTGGTAACAGTATTATCCCTGCCCAACTGGGAGCCGGCCAACCTGCTGCCTGTTCTCGCCCGCGGCATTATGCCTGTCCTGCGGGCAAGTGCAACCCCGGCCGTATTTATGGGAGAAGTGCTAGTGGCGGGCATCCTGCGCCCTTATACCACCAGACCCGGGCGTACTTTCGTCGCCGGGGCGACAGCGCTTTTTTTTGCCGCTTTACTGTTGGCTGTCGGCTTAGTGTCAGCCATTGCCATTTTTGGACCGACGCTGGTAGCTACCTTCCGCTTTCCCCTGCATATGTTTGTCAGGACTATCAATATCGGCGACATTCTCACCCGCTTTGAGGTAATAGTCATGGTCACTTGGGTGGCCGGGGTTTTTATCAAGCTGTCTGTTTTTCTCTATAGCACCTCCCTGGGACTGGCCCAGATACTGGGGCTCCGGCAGTACCGTCCCGTAGTCTTCCCCCTGGGAATAATGGTAGCAGTTTCTTCCTTTCTTTTCTTTGACAACATTGTTGTCATTTCAGATGCTATCAGGCTTGTTGCACCAAGGCTTTATGGCATCTATTACCTTGTCCTGACGCCGCTGCTTGTGATTGTAACGGTAGTGCGGGAAAAAATCTTTGGACACAAGTTTGGCGAAAAGCGTCAGTAAAGTGTCACATGCTCTCTCAGCGTTTCCACCGTACTGGGACCGATCCCGCTCACATTAACCAGGTCTTCCAGGGCTTGAAAGGGCCCGTTTTTTTCCCGATAAGCCACAATAGCCGCCGCTTTTGCAGGCCCGATGCCGGGCAGGCGGTCCAGTTCCTCTGCCGTAGCCGTATTAATGTTGATTTTGCCTCCCGCTGCTGCCGCAGGCGCCTCTTGACCCAAAAAAGGAACACTGATGCGGCGCCCGTCGCTTAGCGGTTCCGCCAGATTCAGCGCATGCTCGTCCCCGTCAGGAAGAACGCCTCCCGCTGCCTCCAGGGCATGAATCACACGGGAACCGGCCGGAAGTGTATAGACGCCGGGACGGCGTACAGCCCCGGCTACATGGACAAAGATTTCCCCCTCCCGCTTTTGTTCCGGCAGATTATTTTCTGCGGGCGGCACAATTTCCGGCCCCTCTGCCTTGGGGGCAAAAACGGCAAAGCGGAGCAACAAACCCGCCAAAAGAAGCACAGCAAGCAAAATTGCCCCTGCCAGTTCTCGCCTATTCATGGCAAACATAACAACAAGCCTCCCGTGCATTGCCGCTCCGGTTCTCGCCGGGGCAGCTTCTTTGTGGATGTTCGCCGCAAATCCACAAATTTCCTGCAGGAAGGCTTTCTGGATTTTACATTATTTCCGGAAAAAGTCAGCGCACGACCAGGTTAACCAGCTTGCCCGGTACGGCAATTACTTTTACAATTTGTTTCCCGGTCGTATGCTGCAAAATGCGTTCATCCTCAAGCGCCATTTTCTGCATGGCTTCTGCATCCAGGCCGGCAGGCACCATCAGGCGCCCCCGCAGTTTTCCGTTAACCTGTACGACAATTTCCACCTCATTCACTTGCAAGGCGTCCGGGTCGTACCGGGGCCAGGACTGCATGTGCACACTTCCTGTCTTGCCAAGCCGCTCCCACATTTCTTCGCCCAGGTGGGGAGCAAAAGGTGCAAGCATTAAGACCAAAAGCTCCAGGACTTCGCCCATGACAGATGCATTAATGTTGTCGCCCTTTGTATTCTGATAGCTGTAAGCGGCATTCACCGCTTCCATAATGGCGGAAATGGCTGTGTTAAAATTAAACCGTTCTTCAATGTCTTCCGTAACTTTTTTCAGGGCTGCATGAAAAGCGCGCCGCAGCGCCAAATCAGCCTCATCCGGCTCATTTCCGGCACATTTGGACTGCACCGTATCTGCGTAGCGGTCCACCAGGCGCCAGACACGCTTCAGGAAGCGAAAGCATCCTTCCACCCCGCGGTCGCTCCAATCAAGATCTTTTTCCGGCGGGGCGGCAAAAAGGATGAAGAGGCGGCCCGTATCGGCACCGTATTTGGCGATTATTTCATCCGGACTGACCACATTGCCCTTGGATTTGGACATTTTCGCCCCGTCTTTATTGACCATCCCCTGGGCCAGCAGGCGGGTAAAAGGTTCAACGGCGGCTGTCAGGCCCGCATCATGCAAAACTTTGGTAATAAAGCGCGAGTATAAAAGATGCAAAATGGCATGCTCAATACCGCCGATATACTGGTCAACCGGCACCCAGGTATCGGCTTTTTCCCGGTCAAAGGGCGCACTGGTGTTGTGCGGGTCCGTGTAGCGGAAATAATACCAGGATGAGTCGATAAAAGTATCCATGGTATCCGTTTCACGGCGTGCCTCGCCGCCGCACTGCGGGCAGGAGGTGTGGACAAAGTCGGCATGCTCCGCCAGGGGTGACTGCCCGCCCACCTTAAATACAACGTCATCAGGCAAAATAACCGGCAACTGCTCCACAGGCACAGGCACCACACCGCAGCGGTCGCAGTAAACAATGGGGATGGGCGTCCCCCAGTAGCGCTGCCGTGATATAAGCCAGTCGCGCAGGCGGTAGGTAACCTTGGGACTGCCCTGTTTCCGCTCTGCCAGATAGGCAACAATGGCTTCTTTTGCCTCCGTATTGGGCATGCCGTTAAAACGGCCGGAATTAATCAGCACACCATCGCCGGTATAAGCTTCCGTTAGTTCAACCGTACCCTCCGGCATACCGGGCGGCTGAATGACCACCCGCACAGGCAGATTATACTTTTTAGCAAAAGCAAAGTCCCGCTCATCATGGGCAGGCACGCCCATTACAGCTCCTGTGCCGTATCCCATCAGGACGTAGTTGCCCACAAGAATGGGAACGGCTTCGCCGTTTGCCGGGTTTATGCAGTAAGCGCCGGTAAAAATTCCTTCCTTCTCCGTTTCCATGGAGGAACGGGCAATTTCCGTCTGCTTCCGCGTTTTCTCGACAAAAGCGCGCACTTCCGCTTCCCTTGGCGTCCCCGCCGTCAGTTTTTCCACCAGCGGGTGTTCGGCCGCCAGCACCATGTAAGTCACGCCGAACAAAGTGTCGGGGCGGGTGGTAAAGACAGGGATTTCCTCGCCGGAGCCCTGTACGGTAAAAATAATTTCCGCGCCGGTGCTTTTGCCGATCCAGTTCTCCTGCATAATACGGACACGTTCCGGCCAGCCGTCCAAAAGCTTCAGGTCGTCAAGCAGCCTTTCCGCATAATCTGTGATGCGGAAAAACCATTGTTCCAGGTCCTTGACGGTTACTTCTTCCCCGCAGCGCCAGCAGGCACCGTCTTCCACCTGTTCATTGGCAAGCACTGTGGCACAGCGCGGGCACCAGTTGACGGCCGCTTTCTTTTTGTAAGCCAGGCCGCGGTGATAGAGCAATAAAAACAGCCACTGTGTCCATTTATAATACTCAGGGTTGCAGGTGGTTACTTCGCGTTCCCAGTCATAGCTGATCCCCAGCATTTTCTGCTGTTTTTTCATTGTTTCAATGTTTTTATAGGTCCATGTCGCCGGGTGCACCTGGTGCTCGATGGCGGCATTTTCGGCAGGCAGCCCGAAGGCGTCCCAGCCCATGGGATGCAGCACGCTGTAGCCGCGCATGCGCAAAAACCTTGCCAGCACATCGCCGATGGAATAGACGCGCATGTGCCCCATATGTAAACGCCCGGAAGGGTATGGAAACATCTCCAGGACATAATATTTTTTCCTGCCACTCTCATCAGTTTTATAATAGTCCTTTTCCTCCCAGATGCGCTGCCATTTTGGTTCAATTACACTTGGACGGTACTCAGCCACCGCACTTTGCCTCCCGTATCTCAATCTGAAAAAAGCCTGTCCACAGGCCTTCTCCCTATTATATACGTTTTCCGGCATGCAATGCAAGATACACGCTTTTGACAGCTGCAAATCGCTTGTAGGACTGAAACCGATACTGGATATCCGGTGAAGCGGCGGCCATTCCTTAGCGGAGCGCTCCGCCGGCGCCACGACAAGTCCTAAAGCTACGCAAGCAGCCATGTTGACCGCAGAATTCCCACAGCATATAATTTATTTACGGGGCAAAGCCAACTGCCTGTATGCGGGAGGTGACTGCTGTGGCAAAAAAAATACTGGCCCGCCGTTTTGGTCTGTTTTTTATCATTGCCGGCTTGGCACTCCTTGCCATCCCGCTTTGGCAGTGGGCGCAAAGTTATGCTTTTCAGCGCCGGGCGCTGGCCGAACTGGACAACCCGGTCATGGAGCCCGTCGAAACCGGGGAAAATGGGAAGCCGCCGCAGAATCCGGCGCCGGAAAATCCTGACCAGGAAAGCCTGCCTCCCTATCTCGGCCTGCTGGAAATTGACAAGCTGAAAGTAAGGGTGGCTGTCGTGCACGGCGTCAGCAAGGAGGACCTGAAAAAAGGACCCGGCTTCTACCCGCAGAGCAGCCACCCTGAGCACGGCAATGTCTCCATCGCCTCCCACCGGGGCAGCCACGGTTCTTATTTCCTGCACCTTGACAAACTGGTACCCGGGGACGAAATCAGGCTGACACTGGGCGACACCACTTACAGGTATGAAGTTTATGACAACTTTATCACCGACAGCCGGGACTGGAGCGTCATTGCCTCCAACGGCAAGCCGGAAATAACGCTGACAACCTGCATTATCACCGACCTGTCCGTACGGCTGATTGTCAAGGGTGAACTGGTGGAAATAATCAGAAACAGGCCCCCGCAGGAACAGGATACAACCTGAACAAATGGGGAGGAGCCGGGCAAAACGCCCGGCTCCTTTTTGGGGATCTATCACTTGGGGGTGATAGGGGTTTGCTCATTCAAGTGCATCCGTCCAAGTGATGGCCAGTTTCCCGCCTGCGTAGCTGCCTTTCAGGGACAGGTTGGTATAATTCTGGATGATGTACCTGTTATGCGGGAGTGTGCCAAAATATAAATTATTTGCCGTACTGCGCGTAGGATCTGCGGGAACCCACCCCCGGCCTGCCAGGTAGAACTCTGCCCAGGCATGCCTGTACCCTTTCAGGGAAAAGGCTCCTCCCGCAGGCCATTTGCTGCCGCTGTCAGTATAACCGTAGACAACCCTGGCAGGAATCCCTGCTGCCCGGGCTAAAGCAACGCTTAATTTGGCATAATCCTCGCACACGCCTGTCCTGCTTTGCAGTGCGGCCAAGGCTCCGCTGTTGCGGGTAGCCGCATTGGCATTATACTTAATGTTGCTTGCAGTCCATTTGGTAATGGCACGTGCCTTTTCCCAATCATTTGACATTCCTGCGGTAATTTTGCCGGCAAGATCTACTATTTCTCCGTGGGTGCTTTCAATGCCGGCAGCAGTTCCCAGGTAAGCGGAGATAACATTGTTATCCCGTGGCACATAATCGTCGAAAAAGATGATATCGCTGGTTTTAACTTTTGTTCTTATTGTCAGTGCCACTTCATCTCCCGCTTCCAGGGCTTCCAGCCGGAAGATGCCCGTTCTGGTGCCGTCAATAGTGACAATTTCAGCTGGCTCCAAGGAAAAGGATTCACCCTCCACGCTGAAATATGGCGAATCGTCTGTCACCAGCGGGATTTGAGCCCGGATATTTCTGGCTGTAGTATTTCCATTATTCCTGATCAGCACGGTTGAGGCAAAAATAAACTCTCTTGCAGCGCCTAAAGCGTAAGGATGCTGCGGCGTGCCAGCCGTTTCCGGCTGCGTTTCCGCCACAGCCGCGGCAGGCTGAACCGCCGGTTCCTGCGGCACTGTTTCGGCTGCAGCCTGCTGCTTTTTGTCGCCGGCAGCGGCTTGCTCTTTATTGTCCTGCGGCGGCTGCCGTTTGCTATCCCTGTCGGCTGCACTGTCTGCCGCCTGCTTTGCGGCTTGGGGCTTGTCCACCTGCACCGGGTTGTCCGGCTGAGCTGCAGTGCTGTTTGCATCTGCACTTGCAGCCTCACCGGCCGCCGCCGTTTCCTTTTCTCCTGCACTTGCCTCTGCCGCCGCCCACGCCGTCCAGCAGGCGTTGGCTGCCTGTTGCCTGCTCACCCTTTCCGTATGCGTGACTGCCGCTTCCGCTACCGCCGGACCGCTTTGCCGCTCCAGAGCTGGCAGATACTGCACTGCCACTGCACTGCTGCCTATAAGCAGCGCCACCAGGATAGTGACAATAATCCTGCAAAAATTTTTACCCACTTTTCAAACCCCCCGTAATCCGGAGGGGCCCTACGACAGCCGAATGACCGGAAAAGAAAAACTTCAGCCGAAGCTGAAGTTTTAATAATAAAGACAAAACTCCCGCTCTTCGGCAACCTGGCGATCATAGGCTTCTTGCCCTTAGACCCATGGCTTTGCGTCCCTGCCTTTCAGCAGGTTTGCCTTTGTCGGATAGGAGACCCCATTCCTGTTATGACCGGCTCTGCGCCGGTATTTTTCAGATCCCGTTTGTCCTATTCTGCATAACCTGCCAAAATCCTCCTTAATCTAAGAAAAAATTTTCTTACAAAAGAATTATTTTTGCGATTATAGAGCAAAAAAGAGGAATTTCCCCCCTCCTGACGAACGTAAAAGTAACAACACCCCGGAGGTGAAAACAAGATTGACAGGTAAACGCGTAGCATGCGTAGCACTGCTTTTACTGCTCCTCCTTTCCTCGGCGCTTTTTGCCGCCTGCACGCAATCCCCTATAGAACCCCGGGGGGATAATGAGGAAAAGCCTCCTCAGAATGAAGCGCCCCTGACGGGTGCCGCACTGGTGGAAACACGCTGCAGCCAGTGCCACAGCCTGGACCGTGTTTCCAGGGAGCGCGAAGACCAGGAGTGGCTGGAACATACCGAGCGGATGCGGGCCAAATCCCCGGATCTGCTGACCGATGAAGAAGCCAGGCTCGTCCTGGAGTATTTACAGGAAACATATTGAATCCAAAACACCAGGACTTGCCTGGTGTTTTTAGTTTTCAGCGTTTTGTCCGGGCGTTTTTGGCCAGGAATAAATTGCGGCTGAGAAAGATGCTGTCTTTCGCATTGTGACAGAGATCACAGTCAGCCGGCAGGTCTTTGTTTAAAATAAGTGATAACTGGACAAAGGAGGTTGTAAAAATGAGTATGTATTGCAATCAATGTGAGCAAACCGCAAAAGGAGTAGCCTGCACAGCAGGCGGCGTGTGCGGCAAAGATCCCGCTACCGCCGCCCTGCAAGACTTGCTTTTGCATGCCGTTTGTGGGCTTTCCCTGTATGCCGTGGAAGCGCGCAAACGCGGCCATGTGGACCCGGAAATCAACCATTTTACTGTTAAAGCAATTTTTTCCACCCTCACCAATGTGGATTTTGATCCGCAAAAATTTGTTGCCAGGATTGAAAAAGCCGTCTCTTTGCGCAAACGCCTGGCAAAACAGCTGGGTGACGTTTCTTTTTCTCACCCCGCCGCCAATTTTACACCAAGTGATACCCTTGCCGGCTTGGTGGAGCAGGGGAAAAAAGTCGGCTGGAAAGCCGGCACAGAAACGGACCCGGATGTTGTTTCCCTGCAACAACTTTTACTTTATGGCGTTAAAGGCGTATCCGCCTATGCCGACCATGCCCAGATTCTGGGACAGGAAGACGACAAGGTCTACGCCTTTATTCATGAAGCCCTGGCTTTTTTAGCCAGGAAAGACTTAAGCCTTAACGATCTGCTGCAGCTGGTCCTGAAGTGCGGTGAAATAAACTTTCGGGCCATGGAACTGCTGGATGCCGCCAATACGGGCGCCTACGGACATCCTGTCCCGACGGAAGTGCCCCTTGGCCATAAAAAAGGCAAAGCAATTCTTGTCTCCGGGCATGACCTGAAAGACCTGGAAGAACTGTTGCGGCAGACGGAGGGCAAAGGCATCTATGTTTATACGCACGGTGAGATGCTCCCTGCCCACGGCTATCCTGCACTAAAAAAATACAGCCATTTTTACGGCCATTTCGGCACCGCCTGGCAAAACCAGCAAAAAGAATTTGCCAACTTCCCCGGCGCCATCCTTATGACCACCAACTGCCTGCAAAAGCCGCGTCCTTCCTATGCGGACAACATTTTTACCACCGGCAACGTCGGCTGGCCCGGTGTCCGCCATGTGGAAAACTATGATTTTTCCCCGGTGATTGAGAGGGCGCTGGAGCTCCCCGGGTTTACGGAAGACGCCGACAAGGGCAGCGTCATGACCGGCTTTGCCCGCAACGCCGTGATTGGTGTGGCGCCCCAGGTCATAGAAGCAGTCAAGCGCGGTGACATCAGGCATTTCTTCCTGGTAGGCGGCTGCGACGGTGCCAAGCCCGGCCGCAACTACTACGCCGAGTTTGTGGAAAAGGCACCGCGGGACACAGTTATTCTTACCCTTGCCTGCGGCAAATTCCGCTTTTTTGACAAAAAGCTGGGCGACATCGGCGGCATCCCCCGCCTGCTGGATATAGGGCAGTGCAACGACGCCTATTCCGCCATCCGGATTGCCCTTGCCCTGGCCGAAGCTTTCAACTGCACAGTCAATGACCTGCCTCTGACACTGATTCTGTCCTGGTATGAACAGAAAGCCGTGGCCATTCTTTTGACACTGCTCTACCTGGGCCTCAAAAATATTTTCCTCGGCCCCAGCCTGCCGGCCTTTCTCACACCCAATGTTTTGAATATCCTGGTGGAAAAATATAATATCCGGCCCATCTCCACACCGGAAAAAGACCTGGAAATGATTCTCGGCTAAAGACGGGTAAAGGAATTCCGGAAAGGCCAAAAAGCCGCACCGGGAGCGGAAAACATTGCCGGCGGCAAAAACAGCAAGCCTGAGCAAGTTCTCAGTGCTTGCTTTTTTGTTAAATCCTGCTTACCCGGCATGAAAAACATTTCCTGATGGAGAAACTACAACTACAGAGGAAGCTGTTTTTTTAATAACTGCTCAGGGAGGCTTAAAAAATGCTGCAAACAGGTAAACTGCCGGCAAACCCCAATACCGGCGTCCCTTACCGGGAAGAAAGCTTGCGTGATATCTGGCTGGCCGGCGGCTGTTTCTGGGGAGTGGAAGCATTCTTAGCCCGGATTTACGGCGTGGCCGCCACCCGTGTCGGTTATGCCAACGGCCGCACGGAAAACCCCGCTTACGAGGAACTGGCGCATAGCGGCCATGCGGAAACGGTCCATGTACGCTATGACCCGGCAAAAGTCAGTCTCAGGACACTGCTTTCAGCCTTCTTTCGCATTATCGATCCGACCAGTGTCAACAGGCAGGGCAATGATTTCGGGACACAATACAGGACGGGCATCTATTACCGGGATAAGGCGGACCTGCCCATCATCAGGGAAGTAATGGTAGAAGAACAGGCAAAACATAAAAAGCCGCTGGCAACGGAAGTCCAGCCCCTGAAACATTTTTACCCTGCAGAAGAATACCACCAGAAATACCTGGAAAAAAACCCCGGCGGCTACTGCCATGTTGATTTCTCCCTGCTGCCGGACGCAAACAGGCAGGAGGAGCACCGGCCGACCGCAGAAAAACTGAAACAGCTGACCCCGCTGCAGTACGAGGTTACACAGAAAAATGCCACGGAACCGCCCTTTGCCAATGCCTACTGGGACCATTTCGAAAAAGGAATTTATGTTGATGTGGTGACCGGGGAACCGCTTTTCCTCTCGTCCGACAAATATGACGCCGGCTGCGGCTGGCCCAGTTTTACCCGCCCCGTTTCCCCCGAGGCAATTGTGGAAAAAGAGGACAACAGCTTCTGTATGCGGCGAACGGAAGTACGCAGCCGCCAGGGCAACTCCCACCTGGGTCATGTATTTCCCGACGGACCGCCTGAGAAAGGCGGAAAACGCTACTGTATCAACAGTGCCGCCCTGCGTTTCATTCCCCTCTCAGAGATGGAGCGGGAGGGCTATGGCCGCTACCTGCCGCATATTAAGTAGTTTCCCGGCAGGCCGGCGCTGCACATTATTTCCGTTTAGGCTATAATGGTAACAAAAAATCCACCGTCGGGGGAGGATTTGATGCGGGAGGAAATTAAAAAGCGGGCGGAAGCAATAGTCAGGGGACTGACGCTTGAGGAAAAGGCGGCCTTTTGTTCCGGCAAGGGCTTATGGCACCTGAAAGGGCTGGAGAGAGCCGGTATACCGGATATTATGGTGGCGGACGGCCCCCACGGGCTGCGCAAGCAGGCCGCGCCGGATGACCGGCCGGGCGTGAGAGACAGCGTGCCCGCCACCTGCTTCCCCACGGCTGTGGGGCTGGCCGCTGCCTGGAACTGCGAACTGCTGACGGCAGTGGGCCGCGCCCTGGGAGAAGAATGCCTGCAGGAAGGTGTAAGCGTCCTTTTGGGACCGGGCATGAACATAAAACGCTCTCCGCTGTGCGGCCGCAACTTTGAGTATTTTTCCGACCCGTATCTTGCGGGAGCATGCGCCGCCGCCCTAGTACGCGGTGTGCAGTCGGTGGGAGTCGGTACGGCGGTAAAGCATTTTGCCGTCAACAACCAGGAAAAATACCGTATGTCCGTCAATGCCGTGGTGGATGAACGGGCGTTGCGGGAAATTTATCTTGCCGGGTTTGAAAAAGCGATCAAGGAAGCACGGCCGTGGACCGTGATGGCCGCCTACAACAAGCTTAACGGCGTTTATGCCACGGAAAATAAGGAGCTTTTGACCGGCATTCTGCGGGAAGAATGGGGCTTTGACGGGCTTGTGATGTCCGACTGGGGGGCTACGGACGACCGCGTCCGTGCCCTGGCAGCCGGCATGGACCTGGAAATGCCGTCAAGCGGCGGCATCAATGACAGATTGCTCGTAGAAGCAGTGCGAAAAGGCGTCCTGCCGGAAGAAAAGCTGGATGCGGCGGTAAAGCGGGTTCTTTCCCTGATCCTGACGACGGCGGCACACAAGCGGGAGGGTTTCCGCTGTGACATGGAAGCGCATCACAAGCTGGCCCGCAGGGCTGCCAGTGAGGGCATGGTGCTTTTAAAAAATGAAGGCGGCCTGCTGCCTCTGCCTGCAGAAGCCAAAATTGCCTTAATCGGGCAGTTTGCAGAAAAGCCGCGCTACCAGGGAGCCGGCAGCTCCCTAGTCAATCCGTTCAGGCTGGATACCGCCCTGGCGGCCGGCCTGGCCAGGTTGGGCGGCAAATTGTCCTATGCTCCCGGCTATGATATAAAAAACGCCGCCGCCAAAGAAAAACTTTTGGCCGAGGCAAGGGAGACGGCCCGGGCTGCAGAGATAACCGTGATTTTGGCCGGACTGACCGACGAGTATGAATCGGAAGGTTTTGACCGAGAGCACTTGCAGCTGCCTGACAGCCATAACCGTCTGATTGAAAGTATCTGCCAGGTGACGGACAAGGTTGTTGTGGTCCTTTTCAACGGAGCGCCGGTCCTGATGCCGTGGCTGGACCGGGTACCCGCCGTCCTCGAGGCGTATCTGCCCGGTCAGGCGGGAGGTTCGGCCCTCTGGGACATTTTGCTGGGCGATATAAACCCCTCCGGAAAGCTTCCGGAGACATTTCCGTCCGCAGAAAATGATTATCCGGCCGCCCATTATTTCCCCATGGGGCCGGAACAGGTAGAATACCGGGAAAGCCTATATGTCGGCTACCGCTATTATGATACAGCCGGCACAGAGCCGCTTTTCCCCTTCGGCCACGGGCTCTCTTATACCACATTTGTTTATTCCGGCCTCACCTTATCCCGCGACAGGCTAAGGGAAGACGAGGAGCTGACCGTAACCCTCACCGTGGAAAATGCAGGCGATTTGGCCGGAGCGGAGGTTGTCCAGCTTTATGTCCGCGATCCGGAGAGCAGCGTTTTCCGGCCGGAGAAAGAATTGAAAGGTTTTGCCAAGGTGTATCTTTTGCCCAAAGAAAAAAAGGTGCTTACCTTTACACTTGATAAGCGCGCTTTTGCCTACTACGACGTGGCAAGGCACCAGTGGCAGGTGGAAAGCGGGGAATTTGCCATCCTGGCCGGAGCCTCCTCCCGGGACATCCGCTTGTGCAAGCATGTTTATGTGGAAGGAACGGCAAAAGCTGCCGGGCAGCCGGGAAGTGAAACTTACCGGCGACCGGGGCCGGGCTGGCAGGTGGCGCGGGAAGATTTCGCCCTTCTTTTGGGCCGCAACCTGCCGCCTGGCAGCACAGTAAAGCCATACCACCGCAACACGCCGCTTGTTTTGCTGCGCCGCAATCTGATCGGGCGGCTGCTGTATTTCAGGGTAATGCAGGAAGTACGCAGGCAGGCAAGCGGCAACGCGGTCCAGGACAGGATGATGGCGGCAACTGCGCGGGAACTGCCGCTCCGGGCAATAGTCACCATGAGCGGGGGCGCTATTACCTTCGACCAGTTGGACGGACTGCTTGATTTGTTAAACGGCCATTACCTGCGCGGGCTGGCTCGTCTCTGGCGCAGCAGAAAAAAGAAAAAGCTATAAATTCTTTTTAATGGCTGCCAAATTCTCCCGCAGCAGTTCCATTTCCTCCGCCCCTGTCACCTCTTCCGCGTAAAGCTCACGCACAAACGCGTGAAAGATATTGTCCGCCTCCTGCCGGCAGCCCGGGCAGGCCTGCCGCAGGCTTGGCTGGAAAGCATGGGCGGTGGTGGCCGGCGGCCGGACAATTCCCCGGCGCGCAGCCAGCAAAAGCATGGTGTGGTAGATGTCCACCGCCGTCCTGTCACGTCTGCGCAGGGCAAGTGCACCCACCCGCTCCCGGAGGCTGTCTGCCAGGCCTTGCAGCTGCCGGCGGCTCCAGTTCCTCAAAGCCTGCTGCGAGAAAAAAGACTCCCTTGCTTCCCTCTCCCTTTTGGCAGCCCTAAAGCGGCGAAGCCGCAGCAGGTAACGGTATGCCGTCCATGCCGCCAAAAGGACTGCAAATACTAGAACAACCCATTGCAAAATCTGCAGGAACGCCGGCGAGAAAAATGCCTTGCGATTTTCCATAGCCTCCTGCCCTATTAATTCCGGCAAACTTGGCGGGTTAAACTCAAAGCTTTTGTTGCCAAGCAGCCCGGAAAGCAGGAGAAAGAGGTAGTAAAGAATATAGGCTGCACCGCAGCCGGCAATAAGCAACAGGAAACTTACCGCCTGCCACAGATACTTTAGCAGGATATGGATGATCCGCAATGCGGGCGGCCCCAGCAAACCGAAGCAGACCGCTCCCAGCAAACAGGCTGCACTAATGGTCACTAAAGGGCGCAGCCAGTTTTTAAGGTGTTCGTCATCTTCAGCTTCCTGCAGCTCGTACACCCGCAGGATACCTGTTACAACCATTGTTACCGGCAGCCAGAAAATGAGGACAGGCAGCACCTGCAGGTTAAACCGCGGGGCAATAGCCAGGCGGGAAGCCAGAAGAAAACAGACTGCATAACTCAGCGTCCCGGCCAAAAGCTGTTTTTGCAGCTGGTAATTTGTGGGCGGTTCCATAGCTTTACTGATGCCGCAGACCCAGGCAAGAACCCCGGCAAAAAGATACATAACCAGGTAAAAATAAGATGACACGGCGCGGGTTTCAGGCGCCATGACACACAGGGCCGCCAGGCATAAGCCGGCAACTGTTAAAGACAGCGTTGTCCGCCGATGCTCCCCTCCTTTCGCCCTGTCAAGGCGGTGCTGCAGCATGTAAGCAACCGCCCAGGCAATAACGGCAAGGCCTGCCAGCCTGCCGTACAACCACAGGAAAGAAGGCTTTTTAAAATAAAGGGCTATGAGGACAAACCAGGGCGCATACAGTGCGAAATAAGAGCAAAATGCCAGGACTTCAACAGTTAATCGGAACAAGCGTGATTTGTTCCAGTTCATCCCATTCCTCCTTCTCTGCAATAGCGTAGACAGGAATATCTTTGCCAACAGCCAGCTCGGCCGGCTGTTGTCCGATTAGAACCGCGGCGATCTTGCTGCCCCGCCGGCAGAGGTCTTCCAGAGAGCAAACTATCTCCGGCGTCAAATATGCCGTCACCAGAATAATCCTGCTGTTGTCACCTGCATTTTTGCCTGCCAGTGCCAGCACCTGCTCACACTTGCCAAACTGATAAGGCAGTATTCGGGACATGGCTTCCAGGCACAGCTTCAGCTGCGCTTCCCCCGCTCCCGCACGAATGGCGACATACCGTCCTGCGCCGGCCGGACCGTTGGCATAAAAACCGAAACGATAGCCGGCATCATAAGACCGGCGCACCAGGGAAGCACAGACTACAAGTCCCCGCTCCAGAAGCTTCGGGTCCAGTTCCCAGATGAATCTCGAAGTGGGAACGTTGAAAACAACAGTAATTTCAGCAGCAAAAGAAGCATCAAAAATTTTTGTCTGCAGTTTTCCCGCTTTTGCAGTAGCTTTCCAGTTGATCCGGGAAAAGGGATCGGAAGGCAAGTAATCCCGCATCCCACGGAAACTTGCCGGGTCTTCATACAGCCAGCTGGGTTGCGCTTTGCCACCGAAAGGATGATGCAAAAGGGGCTGTTGCACATTTATGGGCAGCATACGCGGATAAACAAGAATTTTCGTTTTTATATTCACTTTTCGCCGGCCCTCAGTAAAACCAAAGGGGTCCGCCACTTTCATTTCCATGGGCCCCAGTATAAATTCACCGCGGCTAAAACATTGCAGAGAAAAATATTTATTTAAACGTTCAAAACCGCGCAGGGAATGGGCGGAACGAAAAAGCTGTTTGGGTCCCAGTCTCACAGGCTGCGGTGCATCCGCCAGTTTTAACTCTTCAGGCCATTCTATATCGCAGGCCAGCAAGGGAAGGGGAAAGGGCTGGTCATTGACCAGGCTTAGGATACCGGAAATAGTTTCTCCGTAGAATGCTCGCTTTCTGGCCAGTTCAATAGTCCCCGTCACGGCCTGCGGCAGGTATTTGCCATAAAACCAGGAAACAAAACCAACGAAAAAGAGCGCCCCTCCGGGAATAACAATCAGGAAAGAGCCGGCAGCAATGCCAAGCAGGACGACAATAAGCCCTGCTTTTATAATCAAATCAGGACTCACCGGCTCTCACCCCGTATTCTGCATCCAGGGGTACTTCTATACTGCCGACAAGCTTGTTAATAAGCTCCGCCCGGGAGATATCATGCAGGGAGGCGGACATTTCCAGCAGGAGGCGGTGTGCCAGGACAGGGACAGCCAGTTCCTGCAAGTCATCCGGAATGACAAAATTTCTGCCGCGCAGCAGGGCAAGAGCCTGTGCCGCCCGGGCATAGTAGAGCGTCCCCCGGGGGCTTACGCCCAGCCGGACACCATCCGTCTCCCTGGTTTTCCGGACGATAGCCAGCATATAATTCATAACCGGTTCTGAAAACCTGATTCCGGCCGCCAGTTTCTTCAGCACAAGCAAGTCTCTCACGGTAGCCACAGGTTTTACATCCGCCAGCGGATCGTCATTCAGAAAACGCCTGACAATGGCTTTCTCCTCCTCAAAACCGGGGTAGCCCAGGTTCAGGCACATAAAAAAACGGTCCAGCTGTGCCTCTGGCAGGGGGAAAGTCCCTTCCATATCAAGCGGATTCTCTGTAGCCAGGACCAGGAAGGGAAAAGCAAGTTTTCTTGTTTCCCCGTCAACCGTCACAGTCGCTTCCTGCATACATTCAAGCAGACTTGACTGTGTTCGCGGTGTGGCCCGGTTAATTTCATCTGCCAGCAGGATATTGGTAAAAACCGGACCGGGACGAAATTCAAATTCCCTTGTTTTTTGATTAAAATAATTAATCCCGGTAACATCCGTCGGCAGCAGGTCGGGAGTAAACTGGATACGGCTGAATGACAGACCAAGGGCCCGGGCAAAAGTACGGGCCAGAAGCGTTTTACCGACACCGGGCACATCATGCAAGAGGATATGGCCGCCGCAGATTAAGGCGGCAAGCATTTTTTCCAGGATGCTTTCATCGGGAAGGACAACAACATTCCTGATTGATTGGAAAAATGATGTCTTAAAAGCTTCCAGAGAGAATTCCGCCTCTTGCAAACAACGTCAACTCCTTCCTTTTCCAATAATAAAGCAAAATATCCGCTCTTTGCCTTTGTCAACATGGAAATCTTTTGTTCTTTTAATTCAGCTTTTTGACAGCATTTCCTGCAGTTAGCCGCCGGTTAGAAAAATACTTATAAAAAGCACCTTCTTGCTGAAGTGGACCCGGCTTGCTTCAGCTTTTTCCATATTAAAAATTATCCGAGTGTGAAAAATAAAAGTGAAAGGAGAGTGATGCAATGAAAATAAAAGGTCTTGCAGCAGTGGCCACGGCGGCCGCAATTGCGACCTCGGCCGCTTTTGCCGCGCCGGTGCACGGACAGCACTCAAGCGTGCAAAAACCAAAGGGCAGTGCTTTAATGGTAGCAGTACAGGAAACGACCGGCTGCTGCAAAGTGCAAGACCCGCTTAAATACCTTGAAGAGAAAAAAGCACACATTCAGGAACAGGTACGTGCAGGCATACTGACACAGGAAGAAGCAGATGCCAAAATTGCCCGGATTGAAGAAAAAATCAGGGACATCCGGGAATTTAACCAATTAAGTGTCCCGGAAAAAAAGAAAAACTGCTTAGCCGCTACCGAGAAATGCTGGAGAAAAAAGTAGCGGCAGGCAGAATCACCCGGCAGGAAGCCGACAAGCGCCTGCAGGCCTTTACGGAAAAAGTAAAAGCCTGGGACGGCCAAGGCTACCCTGATTTCGGCTGCAAATGTAGAAAAGTAGACTCCCCTGTGAAAGACGGCAAAAGCCCCGGCATGTGCCGGGGCTTTTGCTTTTCTTCTCCTTCCGGAAAATAATTGCTTAACTGCAGGCAGGGTACATCGTGCTGTCCCAGGAGTGTGTTTTGCGCATCTGCGCGTCAGTTAGATTGAAAAAAGTATATTCGACCTTCTCTCCCCGGTCGGGCACAGGATCATCCCAGGTGAGGTCAAAATGCCTGTACTTGTTGCCAATCTTAATGATATTCCACATGTGGTTGGCACCGCTGACCAATTCGCTCTCCAAACCTATCTTATCAAGCAAGACTTTCATTGCCCGGGAGTAGCTTTCACATACTCCGATACCCAGTTCCAGGGTACCGTAGGGATTATAGGAAACTGGAGCAATGGTATCCCTGTAATAATTGTGAGTGTCGTATCTTGCGTTTCGGATGAGATAATCATGGAGCGCTTTTACTATTTCCAGCTCATACATGCCAGGTCTTAACAGGTTTTTGATTATGGCGTCGGCGAAGTTGTTAATCCGTGAATAGATGTAACGCCCTTCTATTCTGGGAAACGACATCTCAAAATCCAGGGAGAACGTATCACCCATTTGGGAGTACCAACAGCTGGACGTCAGGTCAAACGCTGCGTATTTTTGCGCTTTCTGAACTATTTTCGCTAATTGTCCATATGAGAATCCGGAATATGAGCCGGTTGGCTGAAAATAAAAAGCTTCATAATTCAAGCTGTTAATATTGTCGGCAATCAACTTAATTAATTCATTTTCATTGTCAACCTGAACAACGACACTTTCATCAATCAACTGGCTTTCGCGGGGCGACGAATGCTCTTCATAAGAATAATTAATCGTGCAAATGTAAGTTGTTTTCCTGCCTTCCCTTATTATTTTATACTGCACAGATTGAAAGTCTATGCATTTTTCCGACAAAATATCTTTTATGAGACCGGAAAGAACAGCATAATCAAGACTGTTATCCAAGGTGTCAACGATTACCCTGTCGACTCTCGCATCCAGGGCGTCGGCAATCCTTGCCTTTAAATCATTTTTTCCTTTGTATGTTATCTCGACTTCATTGTTTATACTCAAGCGGTAAGTACCGCTTCTTTCTGAAAATATTATTCTTGCCCCCAAAACATGGTTGAACAATTCAAAAGGCGCATAAAGCTTGTTGTTTGTATAAGTGAGAGGAACGCCCAAGCTGTATTTTTCATTATTGTATGTAAAGCTTGTTTCCCCGGCTGTCAAAACAAGGCTTTGGCCGCCTTTAGTCAAGGTTATTATCTTCCCTTCGGCAACCGTTTTCCAGCCGGAAATTTTAAAAAGGTCTGCAATATTATACAGCGTTCTGCCATATTGGGACGGCTGCAGGATATCGGTGTAAGGTTTGTTATTTATCCTGCACTTCACCGTTTCCAGTAAACCCAGCTTGCCAACAACCTTTTTGTCAATGGCAGATTCGTTCAACAACCGCTCCAGCAATTTTATATCTTTATCCTTTACCTTGGCGAAGAGGGCTTTATAACTGATGAAGGCCATCTTTTCCCGGCTAAAACCGGCCGAAGAGGACAAGGCTTCCGCTTCGTTAACACTGAGAAGGCCGATTTCCGCTGCTTTCTGCAAGGCCGTGGCCAGTGTAAAATCTCCTTCCTGTTCATTATAACCAAGCGCGCGGAGAACAAAAGTCGCATATTGCTCCTGTGCCATGATTTGATCCGGCCCGTATTTTGTTTTAGAAATGCCTTTTGTTATCCCTTTTTTGTAGCAAAAGCCTATATAAGGCGATACCCACCGGGGAACATCCGCAAAAGGATGGGTATAATTTTGGGCCAGCGCTTCTTTTTCTTTCCCCAGCAGCCTGATTAACATCACCGCTCCCTGTGCCCTTGTAACATTGCCCTCCAGGTTAAGATCCCCGTTATAACCAAGCAGCAAGTCCAAATCATGCAATACTTCTGCATAAAAGGTTACAGGGATGTCGGCGGCGGCCAGGGCTGAATTAAAGCTGCAGATGAAAACGGCAACCAATACCAGTACAAAACAGCATAACTTCCTTTTCATCGCAAAACCCTCCAAAACATCTTGAAAACAATTGCTTGCAAAAGCATGTCAAGTAAATTATTCGACAATAAGCGCATGCTTGCCTGCTTTTTCTAGCAGTATTTAAATGAATTTGCCAGACAGGAAAAAGAAGCAAAAAACCGCTGCCAAGCAAAGAAGGGCTTGCAGCGGTTATCGGCTTTCAGAAACCCCGTAAAGCAACCGGGACGGCAAACGGAACGCAAAAGCGGGGAATTGTCTAATACTGCTGCAGGGCATACATCCTTTGTGCCAGGAACTTTGCATATTCCAGGGGCAGGCTGTAGACAAGGGAGCTGACTTCCGCCGGCGCCAGCTGCTCATAGCCTGCAGTGTTGGGCTTGCTGTTGGCTTCAATGACCCAGAGCCGCCCCTGCTTGTCAATACCGACATCCAGGCCTATTTCTCCGTGCAGACCAAAGCAGGCCTCGAGGGCCAAGGCCACATTCCCGGCAAATGCCACCAGGCTTGCCCAAGACACCCCCTGGTAAGGCAGAGGATCCTGCGGACCGACCAGAATTTCATCCGCACCGGACATGACATTGGTAACCACTGCACCCGGCCTGGCGATCCGGAAGGAAATAGCGGGAACCTGCCAACAGCCGCTGTGGTCCTTCAGAACAAGAATGCGCAAATCAAAGATACGGCCGTTGATGGTGGCAAGCTTGATGCCCTGCTGGACAATTGCGTTTGCCCCCAGGTAACTGCCGGCAAAGGCGTACAAAGAAGCAAGGTCGTCAAAGCTCCATTCCTTTATGCGACACCCGCCTGCCCGGCACACGTACCCGGCCTTTGTCTTTTCCACCCGCACCACTTCTGCCCCGTAGCTGCCGTAGTTGCTTTTCAGGTAGCAGAAGGGATATTTGTCAAGGAAGAAGGCCAGTGCTTCCGACGTCAGCTCCGCCGTCTCCGGCACATGGGGGCGCAGTTGGGAGAAGAAAGTCAGAGCCTAATAGGTTTGCCATTTGCCGAAATAGCGCCTGTGGTTGACAACCTGCCGCCGCCAGTCATCCCGCAGAAGCCTGTTGGCTTCACGGGCGATCCGTCTTTTTTCCGGATCATCAGGGTAAGTGGCCATATCGTAAAGTACCTGCGGTGCGGGGAAGAGCTTTTCTTCCCACCGCCGGTTGCGCAAGTTGTAGGTATAGCCGGCTACCCTGCCCTTCTCCCAGTCAATGGCGTCCGGTGTGAAGACATAAAACAGCACCCCTTTTTCCGCAGCCAGTTCCGCCGTGCGTCTTAATTCACCATCTTCAGCCAGCCTGCCGACTGTATTGTCCGAGACCGTCATCCCCACCAGGGGTGCAAAAACCAGGTGCCCCTTCCTATAAGCCAAAAGAGCCAGCGGCTGGCGCAAAAATGAAAAAATTTCCTGCACAGCTGGGAGGAAAGATAAATTGTTGCCGCCTCCTGCCCGCCGGACGCGGCAGCAACCGCCCGTACCTGCTCGGCCCCGATCTGCAGCGTGACAACTTCGCCGGGACGGCAGCCCAGCCGCTGCAAAAGCTCCGCATTGCAGGAAAAGAGGCATGTCGGCCAGCCGGGCCCGTTTGGCAGAAGCCTGAAAAAGAAAATATCTTCCGTGTCGCCAAGGCGGTACTGGCATTCGGGCGCAGCCGCAAAGCCGGCCACGGCAGTTCCCAGCAGGACCGGGGCCAGGTTGATGCTCCGGTTGATGCCTCTGTCCCGCATACGGGTAAAGCTGACTTTCAGCGGTTTGCCGTTCACCTCAATCAGCCGGAGATTCCCCTCCGCATCCAAACCCAAGTCAACACCCAGCTCTCCCAAAAAGCCGAATTTTTCCTCCATGGCACTGCCGAGCGCTTCACACAGTACCGTGATTTTCTTAAGCAACTCCTTTTCCCTGCCGGGAAAAGCATGCCGCAGTGCCGCTGTGATCCGGATCACCTTGCCTCCGCTGCGGGGGCTGGTAATCACGCTGTCGACCGGCGCAATCCTGGCATTGGCGGCCGTCACCTGCCAGCGGTCCGGCACGATTTTTTGCAGCATGACACGAATATCAAAGCGATTGCCAAGAAAGGTAGCCAGATTAATGCCGGCCTGCATCAGATAATGCTGGCTGGCTTCCATCAGCTCTTCTACTTTAACAAGAAAGGTACCGGCATCAGGGAAAACAAACTTTTTATTGTCTTCCTCTCCCCGGATCTCCAGGATAAAGCCGCTTGTATTGCGGTATACCCGCATGACACCGCGGCCCTTATACAGGCGGTCCGGCTTCAGATAAATCTGTGCCCCCGTCTGCAGCCAAGCAAGCAGTTTCTCTCTGTCATACCAGGCAAACTGCGGCAGGATTCCCGTGAAAGCGGCATACTTCCCCAAATGCTCATAAACCTCATATTTGCCCAGTTTAATCACTGCATTATATACAGTAACAGGCCATCCCGCCTCACTGATGCCGGCACGAAGCCTGGCTGCCGCCGCCCTGCCTTCCTGGCCGAAGCAGCGGTCGTAAATTGCTCGCGGGAAAGGGTACTGTCCCGCCTGCCACTGCCCGTTTTCATCCCAGCGGTAAGCCGTTACCCTGCCCCTTTGCCAGTCCACGCCGCTTAAGGCAAAGAAAAAAATAATACCGTGCAAGGCATCCGCCCATTGCTGAAAACGCCAGTAAACACTGTCACGGTTGCCGGCAAGCAGGTACTCAACCTTGCGTTCACTGATAAAAACACCAACAAACGGGCCAACTTCCAGACAATCGCCCGTCACCTTAAATTTTATTTTTGTCTCCCCGGGCAGGGAAAGGGCCTCCGCCAGCTGCTTGCTGAAAAGGATGGTATTCCGGTTTTTTGTGCTGTTCCGGAAAGTCACCTCTGCCCTGGCTTCCAGCAAACCTGCCTTGATTATATATTCGCCTGAAGCAAAAGGGGACGGCTGTTTGCTTTGCAGGATGACCACGTTTTCCGCCTGCCCTGCAGCCACCAGCCTTGCCGTGTACTGCACCGCACATACACCTCCGGCTACATTATATGCCGCAAGGGAAGGCGGAGTTCAGTCTCCACCTTTTTCTTTACGCAAAAGCCAAACATGTAGCTTTACCCGGAAGCAGCAATTTCTCAATAAATTCTTAGCATTGGGTTTTCATGCTTACAGGACAGGGCAAATATGCCATAATAGAAAACAGAGTAGTTTCCTGGACGGAGGGATAGAATGTTCAGTTTTGTTGTGGCGGTCGGCAGGAACAGTGTGATGGGCAAAGACAACCGCCTCCCCTGGCACCTGCCCGCTGACGTCCGCCATTTTAAGCGGGTGACAATGTCGGGAACCCAAACCATGATTATGGGCAGGAAGACTTTTCTTTCCCTGCCCCGCGTGCTGCCCGGCAGGAAGCATATTGTCCTTACCCGGGACCGCAGCTTTCAGGTCGATCATCCTCAAGTCACTGTTGTCCATGACTTTGCCGACCTGCTGCCGCTGGCCGCAGACCGGGATGAATATTATGTTATCGGCGGTGCGGAGATTTTTCGCCTGTTCTTTCCTTATGCCCCAAAAATTTACCTGACTGTCATTGACGAGGCCTTCGACGGAGATACGTACTTTCCCGAATATGATAAAAGCGAGTGGCAGGTTGTCTGGCGGCAGGAAGGAATTGTGGATGAAAAAAACTTATATCCGCACACATACTTTATTCTCGAGCGTAAAACAAACCAAAGGGGCTGCAGCGATACCTGAACAGCACGTCTGCAGCCCCGGTTTTGGGGGAAGCTTCAGCCAAGCGCCTTGAGCAGCAGCTTGTAAGCCACATTTTTTGCTTCTTCCACTGTAACATCCGGGTACAAGTCCCGCTGGCCGACAAAATGTGAAAACCCGGCCAGAGCCCCCTGCAAAGCCATAAGCTGATAAAACTCGCTTTCCCGGCTGTTAATAATTTTTTCCGCCCGGCCGTGTTCAAGCAGATGGTCAATAATCTTCAGGACTTTCTCCTTTAGCTGGGCGAGTTCCTGTTGCTGCTCCTTTAAAAAAGTATAAAAGTTATGCAGCCCGCCGCCGGACAGCAGCAAATTGACGGTGGACCGGTTGTCTCCAAGGCATTCCTGGATTAAGTCAAGCAAAACGGAAAACTTCTCCCGCAAAGTTTTTTTAGCGGCAATACGTTGGAAGGCCGCCTTAAGTTCCTGGTTGAGATGGTAAAGGATTGCCTTGGAGATAACTTCTTCTTTGCTGGCAAAATAATCATAAACAGTCCCTTTGCCAATCCCTGCCGCTTCCGCAATATCCTGAACCTTTATCAGGTAAGGGTTGGCACCACGGCGGAGCAGTTTCATCAGGCCGTTAAAGATGGCAATTTCTTTTTCCGCATGCCCGGCTGCCATCAGAAATCAATCCCTTCTTGCAGCGTTCTCCGGATTTTACGCTTATGCAGCAACTCATACATAACAGGTACAACTACAAGCGTCAGCAGGGTGGCATAGAGCAGGCCGCCAATCATCACTATGGCCAGCGGCTGCAGCACTTCCGACCCGAGCCCTACGCCGAAAGACAATGTAGACAAGCCCAGAATAGTGGTAATGGCCGTCATCAGAATGGGGCGGAGGCGTGTTTTGCCGGCCTCAACCAATGCTTCAGTGAGAGCCCGGCCTTCATCCCGCAGCTGGTTGGTATAATCGACAAAAACGATCCCGTTGTTGACCACCACACCGCTTAAGACCAAAAAGCCCAACATAGCCACCAGGCTAATTTCATACCCCGTCAGGTAAAGCGCTATCAGACCGCCCGTAAAGGCCAGCGGTATGGTAAACATGACAATCAGCGGGGATAACAGCGACTGGAACTGGGCAACCATAATTAAGTAGACTAAAACTACTGCCAGTGCCAGCATGAAGTACAAGTCACGCAGGGAGGTGTTGATAATCTCCATCTCACCCGCAATTTTTACCGAATAACCTTCCGGTACCTCATAGTCTGCCAGTTTCGCTTCCAGTTCCCTGCTGACCAAGCCGATATTGTACCCCGGTTCAAGGGCGGCAGTAATGGACAGCATCCGTTGCTGGGCATCGCGCCGGATCGAAGCAAGCCCGGTACCCGTTTCAATCTCCGCAATCTCATCCAGCCTGACTTCTTTTTCTTCACCGCCTGTCTCCTGTACAACAGTCAGGCCGGCAACACTCTCGGGCGTCAGGAGAGCTGTGCGGTCGTCTACCACAATCACCGGATAATCACGGTTGTCTTCCTGGAGCGTTGTGGCTGCCTGCTGCTGGGCCAGCCGGCTGCGGACATGGGAAAAGACCTGGGCTACAGTTAAGCCTTTTGCCATTGCTTTTTCCTTGTTCACCCGGATGCGTATCTCCGCAGCACCATCGTCAGCTGCTGTGGCGATATCGGTCGTCCCTTCTACCTCTTCCATAATCCGCGCTACATCAAAAGCAATCTTTTGCAAAGTATCCAGCTCGCGCCCTCTGATTTCCACTTCAAGTCCGGAAACACCCAGGGCTGACATATCAATATTGTTGGTATTGACGGTAACCTTGCAATCCAGGCCGGCCGTCAGCCTCTCAATTTCCTGCGCAATTTCCTTGTTGCTTAACGTTCTTTGCTCCGCAAGGACAAGATACAGTGAGGCTGTCTTGCCGCTGCCCATGCCTAAGAGGCTGTCCATGCCTCCCCCCCGGAAAGCGCCTATCGTTTCAATATCAGGGATGCCGGAGATCCTTTCGACAACTTCTTCAGTCAAAAGCGTTACATCAGCATTGCCTGCTCCCTCTTCGGGGGCAATAGTGACCGTCATTTGCGGGGTATCCATATCCGGGAAGAAAACAGTTCCCATGATTGTACCCAGGTAGCAGCTTACGGCAAACAGCACGACAAAAAAGGCAATGACTATAGCCTTGTGCTGCAGTGACCAGCGAAGCACACTTTCATACAATCGCACAAAGCGGGTGTACAAGCTGTCTTTTTTTTCTGTCTGATTTTTCAGGACAGTGGCCGCCATTGTCGGCACCAGGGTAACTGCCACAATCAGGCTGGCCAGAAGGGAATAGGCGATGGTGAGGCCCATGTCGGTAAAAAGCTCACGGGTAAGCCCCTTGGTAAAGACAATGGGCAGAAACACACAAACAGTGGTCAGAGTGGAAGCAAAAATGGCGCCGCCCACCTGATTTGTCCCGTCCACAGCCGCGCGCAGGGCGGATTTGCCTTCGGCAGTACGCATGCGATAAATATTTTCCAAAACCACAATGGAATTGTCCACCAGCATGCCCACACCCAGCGCCAGGCCGGCCAGGGAAATCACATTCATGGAAACACCGGAAAAATACATCATGGCAAGGGCAAAAACCAGGCTGATGGGAATGGAGACGGCAATGACAATGGTAGGTTTGATGTCACGCAAAAAGAGAATGAGTATTAATGCTGCAAGCAAACCGCCGTAAATCAGGTTATCCAGCACCGAATCCAGCACAATCTCAATATACACGCCCTGGTCCATCAGGGCGGTAAAAGTCAGCCCTTCCCGGCTTGATTCCAGCTCCCGCATTTTTTCCCTGAGGTTTTTTGTTACGGCGGTGGTGGAAAAATTGCTTTGTTTCTGGAAGATGAGAATGACTGCATCGTTGCCGTTGACTTTGGCATATAAATCTTCTGCATTGTCAATCCGCCGGATTTCCGCCACATCTTCCAGGTATATTTTGCCTATACCTTCCGGGCCGGTGTCGAAAAGCAAAAGCCCTTTCAGTTCATCCAGACCAGCCAGTTTGTCGCCTATTTTAACGAGGTATTCATTTCCTTCCTCCCCAAGGTAGCCGGCCGGCATGGCAAAATTCTGCGCTGCCAGTATCCCGGAGATCATTTCCTGTGTAATCATACCTTCCAGGGAGGCTTGGGCAAATGCTTCCTGCCGTGCATCTTCCAGGCTGCTCTGCTGTTTTTTAATTTCCGCTTCACCGGCAGCCAGTTCAGCGCGGGCTTTCTCCATCTCCGCCTGCAAAAGTTTTTTGCCGTCCCGTACTTGCTGCAACTGCTGTGAAAGTTCTTTTTGCTGCGCCAGCAGCTTCTCTTTTTCCGTTTGCAAAGCAGCCAGGCGATTGTTTGTTTCGCTTAAAGCAGCCTCTGCTTCCGCCTTTTGGACACCCAGCGCGGCAAGCTGCTCCTTAAGCGCCGCCAGCTGCGCCTGCTCTGCGTCACTTAAATCGTCGCCCGCAGCCAAAAGTGCGTCTATGCCGGTTTGCAGTTCCGCCTCTTTTGCAGCAAGGGCGGCCACGGCTTCTTCCAGTTCACTTTTAGCCTGCAGAAGCTGCGGTTCTCCCTCCGCCATTTTTTGCAGTGCTTCTTCCACCTGTGCCAAGCCTGCAGTCAGGGCGGCTTCCCCTGCTGCAAGCTCCTGATTGCGTTTTGCTTCTTCCGCCTTAAGCTGCGCCTTTCCCTCTGATATTTTTCCCGCAGCGGCCTGCAGTTCCGCTTCCGCCCCAGCCAGTTCCGCATCTACTTTCTCCAGGATTCTGCTGTTGATGGCGTCTATTTTCTCCTGGCTGATGACTACTTCAACCGTCTCCTCAAGCAGGCCTTCCGCTGTGACGGAAGCAACACCGTTGACGCTTTCCAGTTCAGGTATCAGTTCGGTTTCCGCCAGGGAGGAAATTTCCCTCACATCCATGCCTGCCACATCCACCGAGGCAATCAGGACTGGCAGCATATCAGGGTTGATACGCAGCATCAGCGGTGAACCTACTGCGTCATCCCAGGCATTTTTAATCATTTCCAGTTTTCCGTTGATATCAAGCATGGCCGTGTCAAGGTTGACATCATAATTAAACTCCAGAATGACCAGGGAAGAACCTTCCCGGGATATAGATTGAACGTTCTTTATGTTGTTGATGGTGGCCACTACCTGTTCAATCGGCTTGGTTACCACCATTTCCACCTCTTCCGGGCTTGCCCCGGGATAAGAAGTAATGATCAGAAGATAGGGGAAATCAATACTGGGCAGCAGATCGGTCTGCAGGTTCAGAAAGGATACCGCGCCCAGGATCAGAACCAGAACGACTGCCACAACAACTGTATAGGGTCTTGTCACGCTTAATTTCGGTAGCATCCCCGCACCTCCCGCAATATTATATGCCAGGGGTGACCGACTGGTCGGTCACCCCTTTATTATAGGAACTACGGCCACCACTGTCAAGTCCGCAAGCAAAAGCGCACAGGCCACAATACTCTTATATGTTCCCCGCAAAGCAAAAAGAAATGAAGATTAACAAATTATTAACACCATTCCCTTGCCCTTGCTTTTTCGCCCGAAAAATGTTATAGATAAAATTGTAATGGTTACAATATTGTAATGGTTATAAAGAATAAAGGGGTGAGGCAATGAACGTTCTGGAAAAAGCCCGCCAAATGCTGAAAGCAAAAGCAGTACGGCCGACGATAATCCGCGTCCGCCTTTTGGCCTACCTGCTCACTCATCCTGTCCACCCCACTGCCGAGCAGATTTATCAGGCCCTGCTGCCGGAATTTCCTACACTTTCCAAAACATCGGTTTACAACACACTGGATAAGATGCTTGAAGTGAAACTTGTCAGGCTGATCACCATTGACGAAAAGGAAACACGCTATGACGCCGGCACAGCAGTCCACGGACATTTTTTCTGCAAGTTCTGCAGGAAGATAACCGATTTTGCCGCAAACCCGGACTATACCGGCTGCCAGGAACTGTCCGGTTATGAGATAACTGAGTGCAATGTTTACCTGACAGGCATCTGCAAAGCATGCCTGCAAAAAATAAATAAAAGCCAAGAGGAGGAAAAAGCAGTATGAAGAGTTTGCAGGGTACAAAAACAGCGGTAAACTTAATGAAAGCTTTTGCCGGGGAGTCACAGGCAAGAAACCGTTATACTTACTACGCCTCTGTGGCCGACAAAGAAGGGTACAAGCAAATCAGGAACATTTTCCTGGAAACAGCGGACCATGAGAAAGAGCATGCCAAGCGTTTCTGGAAGCTGCTTAATGCTGGGCTGGATGAACTGCCTGCCATGCTTGAGATTCAGGCCGGATTCCCGGTGGCCTATGGGGATACCATGGCCAACCTGCAGGCTGCCGCCAGCGGTGAAAAGGAAGAATGGCATGATCTCTACCCCGCCTTTGCCGAAGAGGCCGAGCGTGAAGGATTCCCGGAAATCGCCGCCGTTTTCCGCAGTATTTGTGTCTCGGAACAAGGCCACGAAAAGCGCTACCTGAAACTGCTTGAGAATCTGAAAAACGGCACCGTTTTTAAAAAACCGGAGAAAATCATCTGGAAATGCGGCAACTGCGGCTACCTTCACGAAGGCCCGGAAGCGCCCGAAGTATGCCCGGCTTGTGATCACCCGCAGGCTCATTTTGAAGTCTTTACCGAGCCCTACTAAGAGAGAAAATAAAAATCAAGCCCGCCCGGCTTGATTCAGACTGTAGACAAAGTCTTAGAAAATGCAAACCTTGGACGATCCTTGGTTTGCATTTTCACTAACAGTCCATAGTTAGCAGTGGGCAAAAATTCTTTGGCAAAAGTGTTAAAAAGCCAGTAAT
>JAAYMN010000042.1 GCA_012521345.1 Bacillota bacterium | reverse complement strand
GTGGGCAATGGGAATTTTCAAGGTCCTGTCCGCATCCATCCCCCGTGTAAAGGGGGTGTCCGTATTCTCCACTTTCAGGTGAGTTTGCTGGCAGCGAAACTGCAGGCTTGTATTGCGGTAAAGGGCGCCGGGCAAAAGCCCCGCTTCCAGCAGGATCTGAAAGCCGTTGCAGATCCCCAGCACCAGGCCGCCGGCATTGGCAAAGGAAACAACCGCCTGCATCACGGGGGAGAACCGGGCAATGGCGCCGCAGCGCAGGTAGTCGCCGAAGGAGAAGCCGCCCGGCAGGATGATACAGTCGTAGCCCGCAAATTTGTCCTGCGTGTGCCAGATATAGTCCACGGGCTGGTGCAGCACGTCCCGCAGCAGGTGATAAACGTCAAGGTCGCAGTTGGAGCCGGGGAAAACCACCACGCCGAATTTCATGCTTCAGCCTCCGCCACTGTAAAAATAAAGTCCTCAATTACCGGATTGGCCAGCAGCCGCTCGCACATTTCCCTGACCTGCGCCTCGGCGGCGGTCTTGTCGCTTGCACGCAGCCTTAGCTCCATGTATTTGCCGATGCGCACATGCTCCACATTGTCATACGACAGTATGGCCAGCGCCTTCTCCACCGCCTGCCCCTGCGGGTCCAGCACGCTTCGCTTTAAAAGCACCTTGATTTCAGCTCTATATATCATACGTTTCCCCCGTCAGCCGCCTGTAGATTTCCCGGTAAGCCTCCTCAACGCCCCCCAGGTCCTGCCGGAAGCGGTCCTTGTCTAGCTTTTCCCCCGTCTTTGCATCCCAGAAACGGCAGGTGTCGGGGGAAATTTCGTCGCCCAGCAGCACTTTACCGTTGTGGACGCCGAATTCCAGTTTTAAGTCCACAAGCAAAAGCCCCCGCTCCCGCAAAAAGCCGGACAGGACCTGGTTTATCCGCAAAGCTTCCCCGGTAAAGGCCTCGACCTGGGCGGGCGTGGCCATGCCCAAAGCGTAAAGATGGTATTCATTGATCATGGGATCGCCCAAAGCGTCGTTTTTGTAATAAAGCTCCACGACAGGCCGGGCAAGGGGCTTCCCCTCCTTGAGGCCGAACCGCTTTGCCAGGCTGCCGGCAACAAGATTGCGGACAACCACTTCCGCCGGGATCATCTCCAGCTTTTTCACCAGCATCTCCCGCTCGGACAGCAGTTTGACGAAATGGCTTTCGCACCCGTACTCTGCAAGCAGGGCAAAAAAGAAGGCGGAAATCTTGTTGTTTAAAATCCCTTTCCCGGCAATGCGGTCATGCTTCAAACCGTTGAAGGCGGTGGCATCGTCCTTGTATTCTACCACCAGCAGCCCCGGGTCGTCCGTGGCATACACGCGCTTCGCTTTTCCCTCATAAAGCAGTTGCTTTTTTTCCATTTTTCTCATGCTCCTTTTCCAGGCCTCTGGACCTGCAGGGCAGGCGGCCTAGATGCCCACCCTGGCAAAAATCTCATCCACACATTTCAGGTGATACGCGGGATCAAAACATGCCTGCAGTTCTTTTGGCGTCAGGGTGCTCATAATGACCGGGTCCGACGCGAGCAGTTCCCGGAAAGGTTTTTGCTTCTCCCAGGCTTCCATGGCATATTTTTGCACCAGGTCGTATGCCGCCTCCCGCGCCATCCCCTTTTCCACCAGCGTCAAAAGAACCTTCTGGGAAAAGATAAGGCCCATGGTCTTCTCCATGTTGCGCCGCATATTTTCCGGGTAGACGCGCAAATCTCCGACGATGCGGGTCATGCGGTGCAGCATGTAGTGAAGCAGGGTGGTGCTGTCGGGGATGATGATTCTTTCCGTGGAGGAATGGGAGATGTCGCGCTCGTGCCACAGCGGCATGTTTTCCAGGGCCGCCATGGCATTGGCCCGCACCACCCTGGCCAGGCCGCAGATTTGTTCGCAGCCGACCGGGTTGCGCTTATGGGGCATGGCCGAAGAGCCTTTCTGCCCGGCATAAAAAGGTTCCTCCACTTCCCGCGTCTCCGTCTTCTGCAGCCCGCGGATTTCCGTGGCCAGCTTCTCCAGCGTGCCGGCGGCAATGGCCAGTGCCGCCATGAATTCGGCATGCCGGTCGCGCTGCAGGATCTGGGTGGAGATGGGGGCGGGAGACAGCCCCAGCTTGCGGCAGACATACGCCTCCACCTGCGGCGGCAGGTTGGCAAACGTCCCCACCGCCCCGGAAATTTTGCCGCAAGCGACGGTGTCCCGCGCGCGCTCCAGGCGCAGGCGGTTGCGCTGCATTTCCGCAACGTAAAGGGCCATTTTCAGGCCGAAGGTGGTAGGTTCGGCATGGATGCCGTGGGTGCGGCCCATCATGATTGTTGTTTTATGCTCGCGGGCTTTTGCTTTCAGGACGTCAAGCAGCGCATCAAGCTGCTGCAGGATCAAGTCCGCCGCTTCCTTCATCAGCACCGCCAAGGCGGTATCCACCACATCGGAAGAAGTGAGGCCATAGTGGACATATTTGGCCTCCTCCCCCAGGCTCTCCGCCACACAGCGGGTAAAGGCCACCACATCATGGCGCGTTTCCGCTTCCAGCTCCAAAATCCGCTCCACGCTGAAGCTTGCCTTTCTGCGGATTAAAGCCGCCGCCTCCCGGGGAATGACACCCAGCTCGGCCCAGGCCTCGCAGGCTAAAATTTCAACTTCCAGCCATTTTTTAAACTTGTTCTCCAGTGACCAGAGCTCCGCCATTTCCGGCAGGGTATACCTCTCAAGCACCAAATCACCCCTTTTCGCCGCCGGTGGAAGGTTGCCGGCGGCGGCACGTCTCTAAAAATCCTGCATGCAGCACCCGTCTACTCTCCGTAAAGGAGCGGCATTCTGCGTTTATGCCGGCTGGCGGCATGACTTCTCTCAATGATTGCTTTTTCCCGCTCGCCGGCCACGCCGGTGAGCAAAAAAGTATCAATGCTTTGATAGGTAATCCCCATTTCGCCTTCGTCCGTCTGGCCCTCAAAGAGTCCGGCGGAAGGGGCCTTGGCAAGAATGGCTTCAGGTACCTGTAAAAAGCGCAGGAATTCATAAATTTCCGTGACTGTCAGGTCGGCGATGGGGTTGAAGTCATAAGCGCCGTCGCCCCACTTGGTAAAATAGCCCATGTAGCTTTCACTGCGGTTGCCCGTCCCCGCCACCAGCCTGTTCTCGCTGGCGGCCACCGCATACAGCGCAGTCATGCGCAGCCGGGGAGCAATATTGGCCCGGGCCATTTCGCTTAACTCGGCGGCGCCGGAGAGGGCGTCAAGCAGCGCCGCGCGTACCGGCGTCAGGTCCACATAGCGCAGGGCAATGTCAAACTTTTGCGCCACGGCTTCGGCGTCCCTTTTGTCTTCTTCATAATTGCGCCGGGAACCGCAGGGCATAATCAGGCCCACCGTGTCTTCGCATGCCTTTTTGCATAAAATCCCCACCAGGGCGCTGTCCTTGCCGCCGCTGTTGCCGTAGACAATGCCGCGGGCGTTGGCGGAAGCCAGCACTTCCCGGATAAAGGCCACCCTTTTTTCCGTCTCCAGGGCGTAATCTCTCATCGGTCGTCCTCCTTTTCCGCAGCCCGGCTCCGCCGGAGCGGGCAGCGCCGGGCACTTATATTTCGACAATGCCTTCAAAAACTTTATGGCAGTCGCCCGTCATATACACCGCCTCGTCCGTATAGCGGATCACAAGCTCGCCGCCCAAAAGCCTCACTTTAATGTCCGTGTCCTTGTCGGCGTGGCCGCAAAGCACCGCCGCCACCGCCGAGGCGCACGCGCCCGTGCCGCAGGCCAGCGTCTCGCCGCTGCCGCGCTCCCAGACGCGCATTTTCAACTGGTTCCTGCCCATGACTTCCACAAACTCCGTATTGACCCTGTCGGGGAAGACGCTGTGATATTCAAACTGCGGGCCGATTTCCGCTAGGGGAAGCTTGTCAAGGTCGCGGCAAAACACCACGCAGTGGGGGTTGCCCATGGAAACGCAGGTTATGGCGTATTCCTTGCCGCCCACGGTCAGCGGCTGCGCCACAATCCTCTCCCCGGAAAGCAGCACCGGTATCTGCTCCGGGCACAGTTCCGCCTTGCCCATATTCACCCGCACCGCCGACACCTGCCCGTTTTTGGTGGCAAGGGTCATCTGCCTGATGCCGGCCGGCGTTTCCACCGACATTTCCAGTTTGCGCACAATGCCGTTGTCGTATAAATACTTGGCCACGCAGCGGATGGCGTTGCCGCACATTTTCCCCTCGCTGCCGTCGCGGTTGAACATCCGCATTTTGGCATCGGCCACTGCGGAACGCATAATCAGCACAATGCCGTCGCCGCCCACGCCGTAATGCCGGTCGGAAAGCAGGACGGACAGCGATTCGGGTGAGTTAATCTCCAGGTCGAAGCAGTTGATGAAAATATAATCGTTGCCGCAGCCCTGCATTTTGGTAAATTTCAGTTCCATGCGCTCGCTCCTTAAATTATTGATATCGATCAGCTCGGTATTGATTTCGCTGTAGCCGGAAAGCAGGCAGTCGGCCAGTGCATTGGCCGTGTCCACCGCCGTCAGGCAGGGTATCCCCAGAACGGCCGCCTTGCTGCGGAGGCTCTTCTCGTCCGTGGCGGAATCCCTCCCCCCGGAGGAGGTGGAAATGAGATAGCTGATTTTGCCGCTTGAAAGCAAGGTAGCCGTGTTGTCGTCGGCACGCTCGTGAATCTTCGCCACCGGCTGCACCGCAAATCCCTTGCCGGCAAGATAGTCGGCCGTGCCCCGGGTGGCGTAGAGCGTAAATCCGCAGGCGGCCAGTTTGGCCGCCACCGGCACAATTTCCGGCTTGTCGCTGTCCCGCACCGTGATGAGGACGCCGCCGCCTTTCTGCATCCGGTAGCCGGCGGCCACCAGTCCTTTATAAAGCGCTTCCTGCAGGTTTTTCCCCAGACCCAGCACCTCGCCGGTGGATTTCATTTCCGGCCCCAGCCGGGAATCCACATCCGCCAGCTTGGCGAAGGAAAAAACGGGGACCTTAACCGCCGTGTACGGCGGGACCCTGGCGATGCCCGAGCCGTAGCCAAGGTCAGCCAGGCGTTCGCCCAGGTTGACGCGGGTTGCCAGTTCGCACATGGGGATGCCTGTCACCTTGCTGAGATAGGGCACCGTCCGCGAGGCGCGGGGATTGGCTTCCAGCACGTAAAGCTCATCATCCCGCAGCACGTACTGGATATTGATCAAACCCTTAACCTTAAGCGCCAGGCACATTTTCCTGGTGACCGCAAAAATCCGCTCCGCCATTACATCGTCAATATTCAGGGGCGGGTAAACGGCAATGCTGTCACCCGAATGAATGCCTGTGCGCTCAATATGCTCCATGATGCCGGGAAGCAGCACGTCCTCACCATCTGAGATGGCGTCCACCTCTATTTCCCTGCCGGGCAGGTACTTGTCAACCAGCACCGGGTTCTCCTGCTTCTGCCGCAGGATAATCTCCATGTATTCCCGGATGTCGGCAGGTTCAAAGGCGATAATCATATTCTGCCCGCCCAGCACATAGGAGGGGCGCAGGAGCACGGGATAGCCCAGCTCCTCCGCCGCCTGCAGCGCCTCATCAGCAGTCATGACGCAAAGGCCCGGCGGACGCGGTATTTCAAGGGAAGCCAGCAGGGCGTCAAAGCGCTCACGGTCCTCGCAGATATCAATGCTGTCGGCAGGGGTGCCAAGAATATTCACCCCGCACTCGTGCAGCTTCTTGGCCAGCTTGATGGCGGTGCCGCCGCCAAAGGCGGCCACAACTCCCACAGGCTTTTCCAGTTCAATAATGTTCAGCACGTCATCAACGTACAGCGGCTCAAAATACAGCCTGTCGGCGATGTCAAAGTCGGTGGAGACGGTCTCTGGGTTGTTGTTGATGACAATAACCTCGTAGCCCATTTTTTTCAGCGCCCAGACGCAGTGCACACAGGCATAGTCAAATTCAATGCCCTGCCCGATACGGATGGGCCCGCTGCCAAGCACCACAACCCGCGGCTTGCGTGATTTCCCGATAAAGTCCAGCACTTCATTTTCCGTGCCGTTTTGGATGGAATAAAAGTAAGGCGTCCTGGCGGCAAATTCACCGCCGCAGGTATCCACCATCTTGTAGACGGGCGGCCTCTTTGCCGCCTGCCCGCTGTTTTTCAGCTTGTGCAAAAACCAGCGGTCCACTTTCGTGAGCCGGTACAGCTCATCAATGTCAAAGCCGCGCCGCACCGCCTCGCAGAGGACAAACAGCCGCTCGTCCGTAACTTTCCGCAGCATGGCCCAAAGCTCCGCGTCCGTCTTGGACTTTAGCCGGGGCACCTCCAGGCCTCCCAAGCCAACCTCGGCCCCGCGGACCGCCTTTGCCAGCGCCTCTTCAAAGGTGTCCGCCATGGCCATCACCTCGCCGGTGGCCTTCATTTGCGTCCCCAGCTCCCTATTGGCGGTGACAAACTTGTCAAAGGGCCACCGTGGGAACTTGACGGCCACGTAGTCAAGGGCCGGCTCAAAGGCGGCGGAATTGTCGCCGGTAACTTCGTTTGTAATTTCGTCCAGGGTATAGCCGATGGCAATTTTTGTCGCGACCTTGGCAATGGGGTAGCCCGTGGCCTTGCTGGCCAGGGCGGAGGAACGGGACACGCGCGGATTGACTTCAATGACGGCATATTCGAAGCTTTCCGGGTGCAGGGCAAACTGGCAGTTGCAGCCGCCCTCGATGCCCAGCGCCCGGATAATGTCCAGCGCCGCCGTCCGCAGCATCTGGTATTCCCTGTCGGACAGGGTCACGGCGGGGGCAATGACAATGCTGTCGCCGGTGTGCACGCCCACCGGGTCAAAATTCTCCATGGAGCAGACGGCAACTACATTGCCCGCCCCGTCGCGCATGACTTCAAACTCAATTTCCTTCCAGCCGGCCACCGATTTTTCCACCAGGACCTGCCCGATGGGAGAGAGCGACAGGCCCACCCGGGTGATTTCCAAAAGTTCCCGACGGCTGCGGGCAATGCCGCCGCCGCTGCCGCCCAGGGTATAGGCGGGCCTGACGACCACCGGGTAGCCGTATTCATCCGCAAAGTCAAGGGCGGTCGCCACGTCGCAGGCGTCAACTGAAGGAATGACAGGCTGCCCGATCTGCTGCATGGTCTCCTTGAACAGCCTCCTGTCCTCGGCCTTGGCAATGGCCGCCAGGGAACTCCCCAAAACCCGCACCTGCATCCTGTCCAGGAAACCGTCCCGGGCCAGCTGCATGGTTAGGGTCAGGCCCGTCTGGCCACCCAGCCCGGGCAGGATGCTGTCGGGCCGTTCCTTTTCAATAATCCGCCTGACCGTAGTCAGTGTCAGGGGTTCCAGATAAATCCTGTCGGCCAGGTGCCTGTCGGTCATGATGGTGGCAGGATTGGAATTGACGAGCACAATTTCAATGCCTTCAGCGCGCAGGACGCGGCAGGCCTGGGTGCCGGCGTAGTCAAACTCCGCCGCCTGGCCGATGACAATGGGCCCGGAGCCGATCACCAGCACTTTTTTAATGCTTTTGTCCCTCGGCATGTTTTCCGGCCTCCATTTTTTCTACGAATAAGTCGAAAAGAAAGGCGGTATCCAGTGGTCCTGCACATGCTTCAGGATGAAACTGCACCGAAAATGCCGGGTACCGTTTATAAAAAAGCCCCTCGCAGGTTTGGTCGTGCACGTTGACAAACCACTCGGCGGCCAAACTGCTGTCAATGCTCTCCCGGGTCACGGCGTAGCCGTGGTTCTGGCTGGTAATGTAAACCCGGCCACTCTGCAAATCTTTTACCGGCTGGTTGGCACCGCGGTGCCCGTATTTCAGCTTGTGGGTTTTAAAGCCGCAGGCCAAGGCCAAGAGCTGGTGGCCAAGACAGATGCCGAAAATGGGGATCCCCGTCTGCAGCAATTCCCTGACGTTGTCCGCCAGCTCCCTGTAATCGGCCGGGTCGCCGGGGCCGTTGGAAAGCACGATGCCGTCCGGCGCCAGCCTTGCCGCCTCGGTGGCCGGGGTCCGGCAGGGCAGCACCCAGACGTCGCAGCCGCGCCGCAAAAGTTCCCGCCTGATATTTTCTTTCAGCCCGAAGTCAAAGAGGGCAACCGTATAGCGGGAAGAGTCGCTTTTGTACAGCACCGGCCGGGTGCAGGAAACCTGCTGCACCGCGTCTTTGATTTTATAAGCGCGGATCTCGGCCAGGGAAACCTCTTCCGGCCGCCTGGGCGTAATCCTGCCGTTCATCACGCCGTGTTCCCGGATGATTTTGGTAAGCGCGCGCGTGTCTATGCCGCACAGGCCCACAATGCCCTTTTGCCGTAAAAAAGTGCCAAGGTCGCCCTCGCTGCGAAAGTTGGAGGGGAACTGGCACGGTGTCTTGACGATATAGCCGAGTGGACCGACGGCTGCGCTTTCAAAATCGGCGGGAATGACGCCGTAATTGCCGATCAGGGGAAAAGTCTGCAACACAATCTGCCCGTGGTAGCTTTGGTCGGTCAGAGTCTCCAGGTAGCCGGTCATACCGGTGGTAAAAACAATTTCGCCCGTTACATCACCTTCGCTGCCAAAGCCTTGCCCCTCAAAAACCGTGCCGTTTTCCAAAATCAGATTTAACCTGCCCACAAGCTTTCCCCCCTGCTGCCTGCATCTTTCCTGCTGTTAAAACAATACTTACGACAAAGCGGGCGGCGGTTAATTTTCATACATCTTTAAAATCCCTTCCGCCACCGCTCTCTTGGTAATACGCAGATCCATCGCCTGTTTTTCCAGGAAGCGGTGAGCTTCCTGTTCGCTTAATTTCAAATAAGAGATGAGAAGGCACTTGGCACGGTCAATAATGCGTATGTCTTCAATCTTCTGCTGCAGCTTGCTGTTTTCCGCCTGCATGCGTTTCAGCTTTGCCCCGGCCGCCTTGGCCAGCTTTAAAGTCGCCCAGAACAACGACCTGTTTAAAGGCTTGGCGACAGTCAGCACCCCGTCTTCCTCGGTGTTGGCGGAAATCTCGTCATAGTATTCGCTCTTGACGACCAGGATCACCTGGCTTGTGCCTTGGGCGGCGACATGGCGGGCCAGGTCTTCGCCCGTTTCATCACGCAGGGGCGCGTTGATAATGACCAGGTCAAAATCCCGCTCCATCAGCAGGCGCCTGGCTTCTCCGCAGGACTGCACGGTGGCAATCTGCCCAAAGGAAGCGGCGTTGAGCATTTCCGTGAAAAATTCAATGCTTTTTTGTGTCAAAGTAACAATCAGAGCACTCTCCATCGCATCGCCGCCCTCCCCGGAAATTCTGGCCGCGCCGCTGCTTTCCCTTTTCTACAATACCCGCCAAGCAGCTAGATATAAGGGAAGTATCTTTCCCTGTAAAAAGCTGTTTTGTCCCCGGTTGCGGCAAAAGCGGCCGCTTCTTCTTTTTTCAGGGCAACATACTTTGCCAGGAGCTCTTCACCGACGACAGACTTGACAAAGTCGCTCTTTTCCGCCAGCCGGACAGCCTGCCTCAGGCTGCCGGGCAGCTCGACCAATTCGCCGGTTATGCTTTTAGCCGCAGTGTACAGGTCGGCATCAACCGCGGGCGGCAATGGCATTTGCTTCTCTATGCCTTCAAGCCCCGCTGCGATAATCAGGGCAAAAGCCAGGTACGGGTTCGTTGCCGGGTCGGGTGAGCGCAGCTCCATGCGCACCCTCTCCCCGATGGCGGCGGGAATCCGCACCAGCTGCGAACGGTTTTGATGCGACCAGGAAACATACAGGGGAGCTTCAAAACTGCCAAAACGCTCATAGGAGTTGCAGAGCGGGTTGAGGAACAAAGTCATTTCCGGCGTCCTGGCCAGGATGCCCGCAATAAAGCTTTCGGCAGCTCCCCGGCGCTCGCCGGCCACATTTTTGAAGATATTGAGTCCGTTCTGCGCCAGGGAAATATTGACATGCAGCCCGCTGCCCGCCGCGTGCGGCAAAGGTTTGGGCATAAAGGACGCAAAGAGCCCGTTGCGGGCGGCTATAGCCTTCACTACAGACTTGAAGGTCAGGAAGTTGTCGGCTGCAGTCAGCGCATCGCTGTATCTGAAATCGACTTCATGCTGTCCCGGACCCTGCTCATGATGGGAAGATTCGGGCTTGATGCCCATTTCCTCGAGGCAAAGGCAAATCTCCCGCCGGATGTTCTCTCCTTTGTCCAGGGGCGAAATATCCAGATAGCCGCCCCTGTCCAGCGTATTTTCCGTCGGGTCGCCGTTTTCGTCCGTCTTGAAAAGGTAAAACTCGCATTCTGCACCGATTTTGCAGACATAACCCAGGCTTTCGCAGCGGTCCACCACTTTTTTCAGCAGGTAGCGGCCATCGTAGGCAAAGGGCGAACCGTCCGGATTCCTGATGTCGCAGTAGAAGCGGACTACCCTCCCGGGTCCCGGCCGCCACGGCAAAACGGTCAGGGTGGCGGGATCGGGGAAAAGGAGCAGGTCCGATTCTTTCACATCCCGGAAGCCCCTGATAGCCGAGGCGTCAAAGGAGATGCCGTGTTCAAAGGCCTCGGTCAGCCGGTCCGGCATGATGGAAATATTTTTTTGCAGGCCAAACAGGTCGCAGAAGCCAAGGCGGACAAATTTCACATCGTTTTCGGCAACAAACTGCAGCACTTCGCTTGCCGTCGCGTTCATTATTTAACCTCCCATCGGCAGTTTCGCTCTTGCCAAGCCGTCCAAGAAACAGCCCAAATTATCATCTCTAGGCTCCGTATCAGCTTTTGCCAATCCGGCATGCAAATGTCCGTTCACGGGTCTTCCCCCTCAGTTTATGGTATAAAGCCGCTTGTACGGGTTTTTGGTGTTCGGTGCCAAGACATAATATTTTTCCCCGGCAAGCTGCTCGCCGTCAATATCAAAAAGACGTGCAAATTCAGCCAGGTAAGGCAGGATTTCAGCCAGGTCCTCGCGGGAAGCCGCCCTGGCTGTCACCTGCTCCGGCACGCATGCCGGCGCCAGGTGTGTGCGGAGAAAAATCCTGCCGCCGTGCATGCCGGTGCCGATAAAATCACCGACGGGCACGTCATCCGTGCCAAGCCCGAGCACGATGATAATGCCTCCGGCCAGGTACTCGCCCAGGAAACTGCCGGTTGTGCCGCCCACCACAATAACAGGCTTTTTGTCCCTGTACTGTTTCATGTGAATGCCGGTGCGGTAGCCGGCATTGCCGCGGACAAAAATGCTGCCGCCGCGCATGGCGTAGCCCAGTGCATCCCCGGCGTTCCCGTGAATGATGATTTTGCCGTCGTTCATGGTGTCGCCCACCGCATCCTGGGCGTTGCCCCGCACCACGATGGTGGCGCCGTCCAGGTATGCTCCCAGGGCATTGCCGGGCGTCCCGGAGATGGTGATGGTTTTCCCGGCACAGCCGCTGCCGATGAAGCGCTGGCCGCAACAGCCCTCAATCAGCACATCGCCGGCCGCCTGCCTGATGTGGTCGTTCAGCTGCCGGAAAGTCAGTTTTCGCGCCGCAATCTTTGTTGTCCCGTCAAGCCCCGCTTCCGGCCTGCCACTAATTTCCGGCATTGCCCTTTTATTACTAAAATATTTTACACCTGCGGCCAGCCGCAAAGCAAGAGCCGCCTTCTCCGACCGGTTTTGCAGTGCCAGTGCCGTGTTCTTGCCTTTCATCTTCCTACCCCCTTCACGGAAAGCTTCTGTTGCTTTTACTCCCCTGCATGCCTGATGCCGAGGATTTCAAGCTCCTTTGTATTCAGGCCGACGCCCCGCAGCATCAGCCTATTGCCTTTCAGGCTTTCAATGGCGTTGATGCCCATGCCGCCCAGCATCTCCTTGATTTCGTGCTGCCAGGCGGTAAGGAGATTCACCAGGCGCCTGGCCCCGGTTTCCGGATCCAGGCGTTTGACCAGCTCGGGCACCTGCGTGGCAATACCCCAGTTGCACTTGCCGGTATGGCAGCTCCTGCACAGGTGGCAGCCAAGGGCAAGCAGGGCCGCCGTCCCGATATAGACGCAGTCCGCCCCCAGGGCCACCGCCTTGACCACGTCGGCGCTGGAACGGATGCTGCCGCCCACGATCACCGACACATTATCGCGGATGCCCTCATCCCGCAGGCGTTTGTCCACGCCGGCCAGAGCCAGTTCAAGCGGGATGCCCACATGGTCGAGGATGCGCGTGGGAGCGGCCCCCGTGCCGCCGCGGAACCCGTCAATCGCAATGATGTCCGCGCCGCTGCGGGCTATCCCGCTGGCAATGGCTGCCACGTTATGCACCGCCGCGATTTTGACGATGACCGGCTTGCGGTAATTGGTAGCTTCCTTGAGGGAATACACCAGCTGTCGCAAATCCTCTATGGAATAAATGTCATGATGGGGCGCGGGGGAGATGGCGTCACTGCCCTCGGGAATCATCCTGGTGCGCGAAACGTCGCCCACAATTTTTTCCCCCGGCAAATGGCCGCCGATGCCCGGCTTGGCGCCCTGCCCCATTTTTATTTCAATGGCGGCGGCGCTGTTGAGGTACTCGGGATGGACGCCAAAGCGCCCCGAGGCCACCTGCACAATGGTATGCCTGCCGTAGCGGTAGAGGTTTTCATGCAGGCCGCCTTCCCCGGTGTTGTAGTAGATGCCCAGCTCCTCCGCCGCCCGGGCCAGGCTTTCGTGGGCGTTGTAGCTGAGGGAGCCGTAGCTCATGGCGGCAAACATCACCGGCATGGAAAGCTCAAGCTGCGGGGAGAGATTGTTGACCAGCCGGCCCGCCGCATCGCGTTCAATGTTGGGCGGTTTGGGACCGAGGAAGACCCTAGTCTCCATCGGTTCGCGCAGCGGGTCGATGGACGGGTTGGTGACCTGGGAAGCATTGAGCAGGATACGGTCGAAATAGACGGGATAATCTTCCGGGTTGCCCATGCTGGAGAGCAGCACGCCGCCGCTTGCCGCCTGGCGGTAAATTTCATTCATGGCCCTGCCGGTCCAGTTGGTGTTTTCTTTATAAGTGTTGCCGCTTTTCACGATTTTCAGCGCTCGCTTCGGGCAGAAAACCACACAGCGCTGGCAGTTGACGCACTTGGCGTCATCGCTTGTCATTTTCTGCGCCTCCGCGGAAAACGCGTGCACACCGTAAAAGCACTGGCGCTCACAGGCCCTGCAGTTGTTGCACCGGTCATTGTTTCTGACGACTTCATACTCCGGATAGAAAAAGTTGACTGCCATTATTCCACACCTTCGTTCAGGCTGACGATTACCGGTTCTCCGCCCATGGGCGCCCACACCCGGCTAACATCGGGCTCCACGGCCCGGATGGCCGCTTCTTCGCTGGCAATATAGACAAGATCGTCCTTTTCCGCCACCACCATGCTGCGCAGTTTGAGGCGGTCATTAAGCGCCATGAGCCCGCCTGTAAAGCCAACTATGATGGAGAAGGGGCCGGTGACAAGCAGCTCCCCAAAGACGGTGCGCAAATACCTGTAAGTCTCGCGCTCCTCCTCCGGCATCCGCTCGATTGTTTCCCAGATAGGCGCCGCAATGACGGAGGCAATTTCCGGGAAAGCAAGCCCCTTTCTCCGGTGCAGGTAGTCGATAATGTAGGCAATAACCTCAGAGTCGGTCTGCAGGGTGCACTTGTAGCCGTACATTTCTATCTTCCGCCGGTTGGCGTCATAGGAGGAAATCTCGCCGTTGTGCACCACGGAGTAGTCCAGCAGCGCAAAGGGGTGCGCCCCGCCCCACCAGCCCGGCGTATTGGTGGGATAGCGGCCGTGGGCCGTAAAGCAGTAGCCCTCGTATTCATCCAGACGGTAGAAGCGCCCCACATCCTCCGGAAAGCCTACCGCCTTGAAAACGCCCATATTTTTCCCGCTGGAGAAAATATAGGCGCCGTCAATGCGCGTGTTGACCGCAAAGACACAGCCGGCCACAAACCCCCGCTCGTCAAGCATGCTGTCGGCCAGCCTGGCAGGCAGCGGGGTGACGAAATAGCGCCAGATCAAGGGCACATCGGCAATCCTTTTGCTTTTGGCCGTAGGCATCTTGGCCAGGTTGACAATCTCAAAGTGCTCGGCCAAAAATTCTTCACAGTTTTTCCTGGCCTCTTGGCTGTCATAAAAAATATGCAGCGCATAATAATCCCTGTATTCGGGATAGATGCCGTAAGCCGCGAAACCGCCGCCCAAGCCGTTGCTGCGGTCGCTCATGACGGAAATGGAACGGATGATGGTCTCACCGTTCATGCGCCTGCCCGTTTTATCAATAATCCCGGCAATAGCACAGCCCGACGGTATTCTGATTTGCCCTTCTCGCATGACGGCACCCCCCAGGTATACATACAAAAAGGCGCTCATCACATAATGCGGGCAGTCAATCTACCGGATTGCTCCGGTATGATTAACCGGCACATTATAAGATGAACGCCTTTGTTCAGTACACTGTATCATACAGCAAAACTGCTTTCTTGTCAATCAGTTTTTACCATCCGGCCCATGCCGGTTAATTGCAGGCTTCAACTTGCATCCTTGCTCTTTGCACCCTTCGCTTATCCTGCCGGCTCGCCTGCAGTCAGTACCGGTTCAGAGATCTTTTCGGAAACTGAAATTTTATTTCAAGAAGCTATTGACAGGGCAAAAAGGTTAAGCTATTATATGTGCATAAACAGCAAAGGTGCTGTGGACCATAGGTCCGCGGCACCTTTAATTTTTTTCAGGAAAGGATGCTTTGATGGCTATGAAGGATGTACCCGCTTTGTTTGGCAGCATGGTTTTTAATGATACAGTAATGCAGTCCAGGTTGCCGAAAGAAGTTTACAAGGCACTGAAAAAAACCATGGCACAGGGCACCCATCTGGAGCTGGACGTTGCCAACGTGGTAGCCAACGCCATGAAAGACTGGGCGGTAGAGAAAGGTGCCACCCATTTTACGCACTGGTTCCAGCCTATGACCGGCATAACCGCCGAAAAGCATGACAGCTTCATCACTCCCGATGCAGACGGCCGGGTAATCATGGAGTTTTCAGGCAAAGAGCTGGTGCGCGGCGAACCGGATGCCTCAAGCTTCCCCTCAGGCGGGCTGCGCGCCACTTTTGAAGCCAGGGGCTATACCGTCTGGGATACCACCTCTTACGCTTTCATTAAAGACGGGACGCTGTGCATTCCCACCGCCTTCTGCTCCTACAGCGGCGAGGCGCTGGACAAAAAAACGCCGCTTTTGCGCTCCATGGAAGCCCTCAACAGGCAGGCCCTGCGCATTCTGCGCCTTTTCGGCAACAACACGGTGCAGCGTGTCGTCGCCACCGCAGGTCCAGAACAGGAGTATTTCCTGATAGACAAAGAGGTTTACCTGAAGCGGCCCGACCTGGTTTATACCGGCCGGACACTGTTCGGCGCGCGGCCACCCAAGGGGCAGGAGCTGGCGGACCACTATTTTGTCAGCCTCAAGCCCCGCGTCTCCGCCTTTATGCATGAACTGGAAGAGGAACTGTGGAAAGTGGGCGTGCTGGCCAAGACCAAGCACAACGAGGTGGCCCCGTCCCAGCACGAGCTGGCCCCCATTTTCACCACGGTCAATATTGCCACAGACCATAACCAGTTGACCATGGAACTGATGAAAACCATTGCCCATAAACACGGGCTCGCCTGCCTGCTGCATGAAAAGCCGTTCGCCGGTGTCAACGGCAGCGGGAAGCATCTCAACTGGTCACTCTCTACCGATACCGGCGCCAACCTCCTGGAGCCGGGCGAAACGCCCTTTGAAAACGCCCAGTTCCTGCTGTTCCTCACCGCCGTCATCAAAGCGGTGGACGAATACCAGGATTTGCTGCGCGTGTCGGTAGCCAGCGCGGGCAACGACCACCGCCTGGGCGCGCACGAGGCGCCTCCAGCCATTATCTCCATCTTCCTGGGCGATGAGCTGACGGAAATCCTGGAAGCCCTGGAAACAGGCGCCGCCTACCAGGGCAAGCAGGCAATGCAGATGGAAATCGGCGTCACGGTGCTGCCCCACTTCCCCAAAGACATCAGCGACCGCAACCGCACCTCTCCCTTTGCCTTTACCGGCAACAAGTTTGAATTCCGCATGCTCGGCTCCTCCTTCTCCATCGCCGGACCCAACATTGTGCTCAACACCATAGTAGCCGAGAGCCTGCACCAATTTGCGGATGTTTTGGAGAAAGCAACTGATTTTCATGGAGAACTTGCCTCACTGATCAAGGAAACCATCCGCCGGCACAAGCGCATCATCTTCAACGGCAACAACTATGCCGACGAATGGGTGCGCGAAGCGGAAAGGCGGGGCCTGTCCAACCTGAAAAACACCGTGGAGGCACTGCCGGCCTTTGTCTCGCCCAAAAGCATAGCCTTGTTCACCCGCCACAGGGTGTTTTCCGAGACGGAGATCCGTTCACGCTACGAGATACTGCTGGAGAACTACTGCAAAACCCTGCATATCGAAGCGCTCACCATGATCGATTTGGTGAAAAAAGAAATTCTGCCCGCCTGCATCACCTATCAAAACGAGCTTTTGCAGCTTTTGCGCGGCAAAAAGGAATGCGGCCAATTTGACAGCATGCCGGAGGAACACCTTCTCGAAAAAATTGCCAAACTGACCGCATGTGCCTACAGAAAGCTTGACAATCTCGAGAATATCATGCTGGAAACCAAAGGAACCAGCGATGCGCTTGCCCTGGCCAAATTCTACCGTGACAGCGTGTTCGGCGCCATGTCCGAGCTGCGGCTGGTCGTGGATGAACTGGAAACGCTCGTCGCTAAAAAATACTGGCCTTTGCCCACATATGCCGAAATGCTCTACAGTGTAACTTAAATAAAAGCAAAGGCGGCCCGGTTTTTCAACCAGGGCCGTCTTTTTTACCGATCCCCGCTGTCAGCCAGCAGTACAGCCAGTTCACAGCTTTCAATATGCCCGCTGCCCTGCGGCGCCCCGCATACAGGGCAACACTTGCCATTCTCCATACTTACATACTGAATTCTCTCCAGCATCTCCCTGTATTTCAGAGCAGTATACGCCGTGTGTTCAAAAAGACATTTATGCGGCACCGTCCTTAAAGGACACCCGTAACACAAATCGAACTGATGGCAAACTACCGCCTTCTCCAACTGCTTCTTGGTTAACATATCTCTCATCCTCTCCTGTTGAGTAGGCACCTGCTTCTTACTCTTTACTTATGCTTCTTAATTTAAATTCTTTATGGGCAGGCTACAATCCTGCACAAGGGGCAGAACAAGATCGAGTTTGAATTCCTTACAGGTAGGCTACGAGGGGATGATTACACATCACTCCCCCGTTCAGTTGCCCATCAAAATATGGAAATTACCCAAAGCGGAGGAACGTGACATTATATTAATGATATTACCCTCCAAACTCAGGTGTAGCAAGGGTTTCCAGCAACCCACCAAATTACCTTGCTTATAATCAGCTGCTAAACAAACGTCAAATAGCCTAAATATAATGAGAAAACTTGTTGATCTGTCTAGTAATAAGGATTGGCTTTGGACAGAATTACGGAGGTAAAATATCCCATCTGCTCTTGGGAATCTTTGAGCAAAAAAGTACGTTTTTTATGCGGTAATATGTCTGCGAAAGCTCTATAGTCATATTGCATGGAAATAGCTTACAAAGTATTATTTCCTGGGAAAAGCACAAAATAACCACAAAACGAACAGGGGATGGTTTTGTGGTTATACGGGACAGATTCGCACTGGGAGTGGTCGCTGGACTTGTTGCAACTATTCCTTTGTGGATAGTAAACATGATATCGGTAAACTTAGGATTTGCCAGATGGTACAGCTACCAGATTGGCGGCAGCATTTACCTTCACCCGGGCCATACCGATACCCTTCAAGGTCTGCTGTTTGGAGTTATGGTCTGGCTGATACCGGCAATGATCCTTGGTGTAATAACATCATATCTTATCAAGGCAACGGGCGAGGACTTTTGGTGGTTAAAGGGAATTGCCGTTACAATCACAATTATGTTCCTGATTATCTACGGCTTCTTATACAGCCTGGGCGGAGCAACGATCGTTCCTTTTGACTTCGCCACAAACATGTCCATGTTTGTAGAAAATATTGTCTACGGCATAACTTTAGGCTACCTGATAAAGCGTTGGGGGAAAGTGGCCGTTTCCTGACGGCCGCTTATCCTTACAATCTTTCACAGCCGTTCCCCCCTAAAACGGACTCGAGCTCGGGCAGGGGTCAGATGGCTTCTGCCCGTTGGTTCTTTTGGGCCGGTCAGTCATCCGGCCGGCCGGACTTGTATGCCATCTGTTCTTCCTCCCTCACCCTTTATACGCTTCAGACGGCAGAAAGGCTGCAAAATATAAAAAAATGTGTACTCGAATGTGCCAATTTAGGGAAACTGTTTATTTCCACGGCCTGGCTGCTTCAAGCCACTTGTTTTTATGCCAGTAATCCCTGTCGGTCATGTTCCATGTGTTTACTTGCTGCATTTTTCGCATAATGTACCGGCGGACTAATGTATGAGGTGTGTGTGGTTATAAAGATGTGTTTTAAGGAGAAAATGCAGTTTTTTAACACGATGGGGAGCTATTGTGCGGCAGGGTTTTCGCAGATCCCCACAAAAAGCAGGCTGCCGTTTTCTGCCGTTATGCCGTAGATAAAAGGTCTGTCAAGATTCATCTTTACGCGGCCTTCCGGCAGTGCGGAACCGGCATAGTCAATCAGTGTAAAGGCGGAGGCTTCCACACCTTTTTCGTCAATGGTTATCTGTGTGTCCTGGCGGATATTGGTTATAAAAGCTGGCTGGTCCGTAATGCCGCCGAAATCAGCTTCAGGTGTAAAGGCGGAACTGACACCAAGATTGCTAATAACATCGGTTAAAAGGAGATTGGATTTAAAGCTGAATTTTGGTACTTTCCACACGACCTCTCCCCAAATTTCCTCTCCGCCGTTAAAAACTTCCCGCATTTTCTCCGGGGACGAAAGCAAGTCAGCAGGCGAAATGCCTTCATTGGGCAGGATGAATACCATTCTGCTTCTGTTTTTCAGTCCCAAGCCCGAACGGGTAAAGCCGTCCCCCAGTGCATAGTACCTGACAAGAGTCTGATGCATAAAATCACACTTTACTTTGCCGCCGTCGGCAAGATAGAAAACGTCTTCGGCAGTATTGCTTTCGTCAAAGCGGTCAATCCACTGGTCATAGAAATAAATTGTATTCAGTATAGAAAGTATTTGCTGCGGATCAGTTTCAAAATCCGGCAACAGCCTGCCGTTTGTGTTGTCCGCCACCCAGGCGGCCATGGCTTTGCCTGCTTCAGCACCGGCAAAATTCACCCTGTGCACGCTTGCGTAAAAGTTTTCCACGGCGTTTTGTACAAAACTCTTTTTAAATTCAACGCGGACGCCGTTCACTTCGTCATCCAGCCAGAGGGAATTGGCAATCTTCAGCCTGCCAATTTCATTATCGCGGTAAAGCAACCGGTACAGGTTCCCACACTGCTGCGAGAGGGCAGCTGTGTCGGCAACACCCAGCAAAGCAAGCAATTCCGCCTCCGTTTCATTCCTGGCACCGGAGGCCGCCAGGGACAAGGCATAATACAGGGAAAGAGGCGAGTAGTTAATGTTCCTGCCGGCATTGGCAAGGATAACGGACCCTGTTTTATAGGAAATATTGGCAAGTGCCGCCAGAAAGCTGTCAGCCACAGGGTTCTGCTCCCTGACCTCCCTTTCTGCATCATAGTCATCAATTGCATAAGCCTTCGGATAAATGACTTTCTGGACAGCTCCCGGGGACTTTCTGAATCCCAGGCTTGGTATCAGCAGGGTAAGAACTAATGCCAGTACAACACAGGCTGTAACAACAGCCCACTTATGCCACTTGTTGTTTCTCCTTTTTACCGGGTAACCGGCAGCACTTTTTTTCATTACTTTACTGACCACACATCCTTTCCTGGGTATTTTTTGACCTTACCGGCCGACATTTCTACCGCTTTCTTATCATAACATACAAAATAATACATTTCTGTTAACATCTTTTGAATTTTATTAACCTTTCCTGTTGCCTAATACATCTGGCAGCAAGATCTTTTATGTAATGGATATCAAACACCGGAAACGTGTCCTTCCTTCTCTGTCTACGCCAGGCACACAGGGCAGCGGTTTCTTGACAGTCTTTTTCATCTGTGATAGGTTGGACTTAGAAGTTTCAATAAATTATTATGTTTCTACATTGTTATGACTTTGTTTCCGGGGAATATTAATTTAATAAATTATTTCACTGTTTCATTTTGAATACAATAAATACTGAATTGCTTGACTCTTGAAAGGGGATTTAAAAATGCACGAAAATTACCTGTCCATAACAGCACCTATATTTAATATACAGAGCTATTCTATCCATGACGGCCCCGGAATCAGAGTGACAGTGTTCGTCAAAGGCTGCCCCCTGCGCTGCCTTTGGTGCTGCAATCCTGAATCCAACCTGGCAACACCCCAGCTTATGACTTACCTTAGCAAGTGTACCGGCTGCGGAATGTGCATCAACAGCTGCCCGCAAAAGGCCATCAGCTTAAAGATAGACGGCGACAAAGCTCATGCCGCAACCGACAGGAAACTGTGCGTGAACTGCGGCAAGTGCGTGGCAGTATGCCCTGCCGAAGCAAGGGAACTTGCCGGCAAAACCATGACTGTTGAGGAAGTGCTGCAAAAAATACTAAAAGACAAACTCTTCATTGAAGGTTCAGGCGGAGGCATGACGGTAAGCGGCGGGGAATGCCTTATGCATCCTGATTTCACCGAAGCGCTGCTTTATGCGTCCAAGCAGGAGGGACTGCACACGGCAGTTGAATCCTGCAGCTTCGCCGGCAGGGAAGCAGTAGATCGGGTATACAAATATGTAGATCTGGCCCTGCTTGACATTAAGCACATGGATTCCAATGTCCACAAAAAACTGACGGGAGTCCCCAATGAAATGATCTTAGACAATATAAAGCATATTTATCATGACCTCAAGGTTCCCGTTTATATAAGAATCCCGACTGTTCCGGGCTATAACGACTCGGAGGAAAATATTGCCGCAACGGCAAAGTTTGCTGCCGAACAACTTGGTCCGGATGTACAGGTTCACCTGCTGCCGTACCACCGGCTTGGCGAGTCAAAAAATGAAAGCCTCGGCAAGAAAATGAACATGTCCATTGAGGTTCCCTCGGATGAACACATGCAGAAGCTTAAGGCTTTGGTCGAGCAGTATGGTCTTGTGGCCCAAATAGGCGGGTGATGAATAAGTCAGATCAGTTTATAATTTGCTGACCCTTTACCGTGAAAAAACTCTCACACAAACGATTTTTGAAGGGAGGGTTAGCTATGAACTTGACGTATCTTCAATACTTTATCGAAGTTTGCAAATGCGGAAGTATTCAGGGCGCTTCAAAAAAACTATTTATTTCATCTCAGGGTCTGGGGCAGGGCATACAAAGGCTGGAAAAATCCGTAGGAATTCAATTACTGGAACGGACACGTTCAGGTGTCAGACCTACCGAATTTGGAATGAAATTTTATGAGCAAGCCTGCATTGCCTGCAAGGAACTGCAAAAACTTGACCAGCTCGTCGAAGATTATAAACGCACCAAGAAAACAAACATAATTATCGGAACGGTGGGGAGAAACAAATTATTTGACGGGATAACTGTCTGCGCAGAAGATTATATGCGTGAACACCCGGAACAACTGCTTAATATCGGTGTACGCACTTATCAAAACGATGAAGAACTCTTGGCAGGTGTCAGAAGCGGTGAAATAGACATCGGCTTGATGTACCATTGGCAGGAATATAACGATTTAAAATATTACCCCGTCAGTTGTTACAGCCGGCTGATACTGCTGACAAGCGCCGACAATCCCCTGGCAGGACAGAGCAGCGTGAGATGGGAACAGCTAAAATCGCTCCGTTTTGTCACGGCGGGCGAGAAAGATTCTTTCTCGGCTCTGGTAAAAGAACTTTGCGAAAGCTTTGGCTTCCCGCCGAAAAACGCTTATTTCAGTACGGAAAATAATATGATAGCAAGTCTTGTCGACAACAACTCCGCTTCAATTATACTACGTGAAAGCTACCACAGGGTAATATCCCGTTTTTGCCATAATGCCCGTGTTATTCCCATTGTACCGGAAGTTTCCGTCGCCAGTTCCTTGTTCATAAAAGCCACGAACAGACACAACAATAAAATTCAGGAACTTCTCAGTTATATGGTTGATTATTTTAAAAACACCATGGGTATGAGTGTGAATTACAATTAAATTTTTCACTAAATTCGCCGCAGGTTCAAATAGTCCTGCGGCATTTTTTATGTATACAACTAAACGTTTGCTTGATTCAAGCAAACTGTTGGTATTAAAAAATTATGAATAATGATACGCTTTTTATAGCGACAAGCTTGTTAGGGCATTAAACAAGGCAAGTCTGCAGTCTGAAAGGAGTGGTGTTATTGATGTAAGTGAAACCTTTCACCGGTTGTGAAGGAAGCGGCAAAGAACCGGAACATGCCAATGGCAAAGAAAACACTTAAAAAAGGAGTAATGTTATGTCACCTACAATAGCTATTATTCTTTTTGTCGTGTTTTTTGCACTTATGGTAATCCTTAGCGACAAGCTCAAGATGAGCATAGGCCTGCTTGGTGCGCTTTTTGCGTTCATCCTGAGCGGCTGGTTTGGCAAAGCCTCCCCAACGACAGTGGTTGGCTACTTCCCCACAAACACCATTATTACACTTTTTATTGCCAGCACTTTCTTCTGCTACGTCCAGCAAACCGGAGTTTTCGGGGGAATTGTTGAGCGCATCATGCAAGCCAGCAAGGGCCGCACCGCTGTAATTCCCTTTGCTCTTTTTATCTGTTCGGCAATTGTTTGCGCTCTGGGCGGCGCCGAAGTAACACCGCTGCTGCTTTCTCCCATAGCTTTTGCTTTTGTTAATTATGCCGGCCTCCATCCCCTGCTCGCAGTTATTTCCACATATTCCGGCACCATCGGCGCCGGCCTCGGCTTCTGGACGCCGGGCGGCAGCACAGTACGTGCACTAGCAGAAGCTGAAATTGGTGAAGTTCCTTCCTTCATCACGAGTTATCAATGTCTTTTCTTCCTTTTAGCCTTCTCCATCATAATCTATGTGTGTGCCTATTATATTTTAAAAGGCAACAAGCTTGACAGTGCCAAAGTCTCGGAATACCTTTCCAAAAAGCCGGAACCCTTCACCGATGAGCAAAAATTCGCCCTGAAAGTGGTTGCCGCAGTCGTTGTTGTCACCGCGGTGCCTGTTCTGTTCCAGACACTCATTTATCCGAACCCCGTAACTGCCTGGATGTCTACCCATCTTGCCCTCAAGCAAAACTGCCTGCTTGGTGTTCTTGCCTTCCACCTTGCCAAGATCGGCGACAGCAAAGAAATATTTAGGAACAAAATTCCCTGGAGCAGCTTCGTCAACATCGCCGGCTGCGTCATGATCGTAAACTGCGCTAAAGACCTGGGCATAACCGACCTCATGGCAAACGCGCTGTCAACTTCCGTACCGGGCTATTTCATTCCTGCAGCCATCCTCGTTATCAGCGCTTTACTCTCTTTCGTGTCCAACATGTTTGGTATTGTTCCCCTGTTTGCTCCCATGGCTGTTGCCTTGGGTGAGGCATCCGGCCTCCATCCTGCTACCATTGTCTCCTGCATCATCGCCGGCTGCAATGCCACCGGCATCTCCCCGGTCTCCATGGGCGGCAGCCTGCATCAGATCGGTGCAAACGATGAACAGCGCGCTTTCCTGTTTAAAAAGCAATGGTTCACTGCCGTTGTCTTTATGCTTGCCATGACTGCGTTGTCCCTGCTCGGCGTCTGGAAGCTGGTTGACAATATTTTCTTCTAGATTAACACATCCCGCATTTCATTCAAGCTGTACAGCAGACTCAAGCATATTTTAAAATAGTGAAAAGGGGATGATTAAAAAAATGAACGAACGTCTTCAACGCATGTACAGCAAGATTAAAACTACAGGTCAGCATATCGGAATCGAGAAATTCAAGATCATCACAAGGACCGAAGCTGAATGCGCGGGCTATCCTCCGATCCTTCGCCGCGGCATCGCACTGAAAAACGTACTTGAG
>JAAYMN010000041.1 GCA_012521345.1 Bacillota bacterium | reverse complement strand
CGGCATAAGTGATGTCGTCCAGGACCACAATGGAACCGTATTTTAAAATGAAACAGGCAGCCAGTGCGGTCTGCAGCAAGGCATCGCCTCTCGCCAGTTCATTGGCGAAAACAATGGAGGGATAGCCCAGTGTCCTGTCCTGTCCCACCAGCGCCGTTCTTCTGAATTCAACCGCATTGGCAAATGCTTTGGCGATAGATGTGGTGCCCACGTTTAAAAGCAGCTCCCTGTAGCCCAGCTGCTGTGCTTTTTCCGCCAGGGTATACATTTCTTCCACGCTTTCGGCATTGAGCCCGAGAACAAGGCCGTGTTCCTTGGCCAGCGCCGCCATGGCTTCAAGATTGCCTGCATCCGCCCCGACCAGCGCCGGTTTTTTTTCCTTCACCAGCTCCACCGCGGCGGCGGCAACGTCCGCGTCGCCGACAACAAGGACAAACGTCTTGTTTAAAGGTTTCAGCTGCTCGATCAGTTTCAGGTAGCGCTCCCTGTTGCCGGCGTATTTCACAGCCACAAGCTCCACCTGCATCCGTTCGCCGATCCGCACGTAGTCGACTTTCCGGATGTTTTCCATTTTCCGCGCCACCTCAGTATCGCTTTGCGCATCGGAAAACTGGACGGCAAACAAGGTTTTGCTGACAAAAGTCTTTTCATGCCGGAACATGACTGTTTCACCGCCCAGCGTTTTTTCCGCTTCCCCGGCACCGATTTTCACCGTCCGCATCAGCGGTGCCGTGGCTTCGGACAGTTTCGCCTTCGCCTCCTCTGAGATGTGGGGGCATTTTTCAATAGCGGCGGCACCGCTTGCCACTTTCATGGCAAAAGCCATGCAGGTGGGGAAGCCGCACTCTTTACAATTTTTCTTTGGCGTTAATTTAAAAATTTCCAGACCGGTTAAGGCCATTGTCGATGCCTCCTTTGCTTAATCCTCATTAGTGCAGGCCGGTTCCCAGCAGGCCGCCGGCAAAAGTTTTCAGCACCGCCAGGGATTTGGGATGCCTTACCACCACCGCATCCGAGCCGCATACCAAGGCTGCGGCGGCGGTGGCAACTTCCATGTGGATGCCTCTCTCTTCCGCGTTGCCCCATTCCGGTTCGTCCGCTTCCGTGGCCGCCGCTTCCTTCACATTCCACGTTTCAAAGGAAACAGGGGTAATGATGGGCAGCTGCAGCGTTTCGTCGTTTTGCCCCAGGGCGGCCAGGATAATCCTGTCCAGGGTGGAGGCCAGGTACTCAAAACCGTACCCGGCCGCAGCACAGCCGGGGTTCATGACCATGGATTCTGCCTTCACGCCCAACTGCTGCAGCAGGATGTTGAGCTGCTTGGCCAGGTTGATGTCGACGGAGCTTTCGGCGGCAACCTTCTGCTGGTAGGCCAGCGCCCCTGCGGCACCTACGGTTTTGTAGTTTTCCTCTTTGGCCGCAAGCAGGAGGATGTTTTTTCCGGCCAGCGCCTCCGCCACCGCGCTGAAGAGCTGCCCGTCCTTTTCGTCATTTTTGCAGCCCGCAATCACCAGCGGCAGCGCAACAGCCCCGGCTACCGCCTTGGCCGTCTCCACGCATTCCGCCACGCTTCTGTTCAGGCCGTCCGGGTCTGCGCCCACAAAACGCAGGCAGATAAAGTCGGGATGATAGGTGTCCTCGATAAATTTAGCCCAGGCGGCCGCATCGCCCATGACGTCCGCGTATAAAGCTTTAATGCCCTCGTTCCACTCTTCCGGTACCACATCGGTTATTTCCAGGCCGATGACGGGCGGGTTACCTGTATTGCCGTCAAAACAGTAAAAAGGCAGCACACATTTCCCGCCCAGCGTCACGGCCTTCTCGCCGGTGCCGAGCGTCACTTCTTTAATTTGTCCGTTATATTTTCCGGCAACTTTTTTGTAAGCCACGGTCCAAACCTCCCTTAAATCAGGTTCAAATTGCGCATAATTTCTTTTACCGCCACTTTGGCCGGAGAATCTGCAGGCAGCTTTGTCAACGGCACGCCTTCGGCGTCGTACGCGCTCAGCTTCGGATCCAGCGGCACTACACCGACAAGCTCCAGGCCCTGGGCTTTTATTTCTTCCGCAATGGGCGCCGAGATTTCGCCGCCTGGTGCCTTGTTGACAATCAGCCCGATTTTTGCAATCCCGAATTTCAGTTCTGCGACCAGTTCCTTGATTCTGCCCACTGCCTGGATTCCCCGCCGGGAATAATCGCTGACCAGAAGCAAGAGGTCCACCTTGCCGACAATCCCCCTGCTGACGTGTTCCATACCGGCCTCGTTGTCAATGACAATATGGTTGTAATTGCCGGCCAGGCGGTCAATCTGGTTTTTCAGCACGCCGTTCACAAAGCAGTAGCAGCCTTCCCCCTGCGTCCTGCCCATGACGAGCAGGTCGTAGCCGTCGCCTTCGCTCAGCGCCTGGTTGAGGCGGTAGGCGAGATATTCCGTCTTTGCCATCCCGCCGGGGATCGGGGTCCCCGCCCTTTCCGCCCAGTTGACTTCTTCCCGGATATTGCCGATTGTCTCTTCTATCTCAATGCCCAGCACTTCATTCAGGTTGGAGTTGGCATCGGCATCGACGGCCAGGACGGGGCCCTTCCCCGCCTCCACCAGATACGCTACAAGCAATCCGGCAATACTGGTCTTGCCGGTTCCACCTTTGCCGGCGACAGCAATTCTCTGATACATGGTTTTTACCTCCTTCGGACTTGGTCACGCTTTCCTTTGCGGAGTGTTCTCACCGGAATTCTTGCGCCTTCAGGGTGGAACCGCAGGACCCGTTACATCAGGGGATCCATCTGCAGTGCCGGATGCCCCTTGGCCGAAAGGTAGGCAAGGAGTCCTTCCGCATCCGTGGCAATCGTTTCGTCGCAAATCATGTCGGTGAAATTTTCAATGCCATACAGTTCTTTGGCCGTTGCATCCAGCCGCTCCCGCACATCTTCCTTTAGTTCCTTCGGCATCCAGACAATGCGTGCGATGCCGCCCTCGGCACGCAAGAACTTCCTGGAAGCGATAAAATGTCTGCCGTGTCCCATAAAGCCGGGAGTTTGCACCCCGCCGCCCGTCATGGAAGCCAATTCGCCAAATGTCATGCCGACGGGAGTGATCTCGCCGTATTCTCTGTTGACAATCAGCACGCCGTTGGCTTCCGGCACAATACCGCAGATGCATTCAAAGCAGCCGCAGGAAGTCATGGGGTCTTCCAGGATGCTGTAGAGGGAAACCCTGTTGACTGCTCCCTGGGAAGCTTTTTCCACCACTTTGCTGACTTCGCTCCAGATGCCTTTGTGCTCGTCTTCCAGGCCTTCCTTGGGCACGGGCTGGCAGGCCCCCGTGGGATCCAGTTCTTTTGTGGCCTTGGCGTCCAGCCAGCTGACCGCGCCGCAGAGGCCAAGCCTTTCCGGTGTCACAATGCAGACATGGGCGGGGGCAAAGGACTGGCAGAGCGTGCAGGAATAGAATGTGTCCACGTTTTCGTCCACCAGTGAAGCCAGTCTTTCATCCCGGGCTGCGTACCTGGGCAGCGCCAGTTCTTTTTCCAGCTCCTCCACCTTGCCAGCATCGGTGTAGATTAGGACTTCGCATTTATCCACGACATTGTTGAATTCGGCTTTCATTTTGGCGTAGACGACTTCACCCAGGTGTTTGAGCCGCAAACCCTTGGCAAAAGCTTCCTTGCCGATACGCAGCCAGACTATATTCCTCTGCCCCACATGCATGACGCCCTCGGTATAGTTCAGGAAGTAGTGGAGCCTTCTTTCCAGAACCGGTTCAAAGTCTGCCTGCATGTTCTTCCCGGCCACGTTGACCACCATGGCAAAAGGCAGGCGGTAAGGCACCGTATCGGCCGCATCAAGGTCCGGGCCCACCAGTTCGATTTTATGGTCTTCCACCTCGGCCAGGGCTTTCATCTGGACCAGTTCCCAGGCCTTGGTCCTGGTGCCGCCGAATTCGGCGTACATATCGCCTTTTCGTATTCTTTCCCCTTCAAAGGCGGAAGAAACACCCACGGGAACATCAATTTTGACAACCTTGATTTTAATGTCCCTGGCTTCCAGGGAGGTGGCGATAACCTTGTCATTGTCCGGCTGGTGCAAAAGCAGGGTGGGAACCTCGTTGATATAAGTTTCCGTAACAGCCGGGAAGCCCAGTTCAATGGCTGCAGCCCCGGCGGCAATAATTTTTTCGTCCCAGTCGTCAAAAACGTTGACAAACGCCTTGACGCGCTCCTTGGTGTATTTTTTATGGGCGGCAAAGTCTCCCGGGGCCACGGCGCCGAAAATCAGGCTGGCCCTGATGGCCACGGAAACGACGTGAATGACCGATTCAATTTCATACCCCAGGGGGATGACCCTAAGGTCGATGCCCATTTTAACGCCCTCGGCAATTGCCTGGTCAATAATCCCGCCCACCATAAAAGTCAGCAGGCCCAGCTCCTGGTACTCCTTGATAATCTTCCCGGCAGTGGCACTATCCCGGCATTTGCCGATGAGGACCGCCACACCCGGGATGTCCTGCGTCACCAGGGGCACCCCGAACGCCCTGATCTGGGCATCTGTCAGGTGACCTTGCAGGGGGGCCTTGTAAGGCTCTTCTTCCAGTGTATATTTGACTGCTTCAATAATCTCGGCCAGCATGGCCGAAGCAGTCCCGGCATCAAGGGCGTCTTGCAGGAGTCTGCCTTTATGGATAAAACCTTTGGCCAGGTCAAGCGCTTTTTCCAGTTCACCGACTGTGGTAATTTTTTCCCCTGTAACGGCATAAATGACAGGCAGCGCATAAGCGGTGCCGGGCAGCCTCACCGGGGCTTCCGCTCCCTTGGCTGCGACTGCTTTTTTCACCATTTCTTCCGCCCGTTCCAGGTATTGATCCGTGCCTGCATAGATAATGTTAAAAAGGTTCATTCCGCCGGTTCCTCCCTTTATCCTTTTTCGCAATGCAGTTTTAATTTTTCTGCAATATTTCTAATGCTTTTGCGCAACATGGCGCTTGCCGCATATGAAGAAGTGTTTTCCCTGTCGGACAGGCTGATCTCTTTGTCGTAAGAAATAAACCCGAGGCAGTTTTCCTCCCCGACGTGTTTTTTGATGAAAGCCTCGTCCTCGCTGCCGGTAATCTTGTTGCCGATGACCAGCACTTTCTGCACGCCAAGGTCGGCTGCCAGCTTCTTCACTTTGCCGAAAGTCTGCACACTTCGTTCACCGGGTTCCACTACAGTGATAAAGGCGTCCACCGCACCGGCAGTCCCCCGGCCCAGGTGTTCAATGCCTGCCTCCATATCCATAACAACCACATCTTTTTCATGCAAAATCAGGTGCGACATGAGGCGCTTCAGCAGGACATGCTCGGCACAGACACACCCGGAGCCGCCGGTTTCCACCGTACCCATGACAAGCACTTTGATGCCGTCAAAATCCACCGCGTATTTGGCCGGGATGTCGTCCACCCTGGGGTTCATTTTAAAGATGCTGCCGTAAGTGCCCGGCTTGGCACCCGTCCTTTCCGCGACCAGGTCCTTGGCTTCGGCGATGGGCATAAGCTTGGCGGCGGCAGCCGCCTCCATCCCCAGGGCCAGCGCCAGGTTGGCATCCGGGTCGGCGTCGACCGCCAGGACGCGGTATCCTTCTTCTGCAAAGTATCTGCACAAGGCCGCGGCAATGGTTGACTTGCCGACACCGCCTTTACCTGTAATGGCAATTTTCATAGCTCCCACCTAAATTCCCAGTTTTGCCCTTTTCTCTTCGATGCGGGCAATAATCTTTTCGGCGCATGCTTCCGGATCTTCCTCAAAGAAGAATTTGGCCCCCACTTTTTCTTCAAGGCCGTTTGTCAGCATGTCTGTAAACCTGGCCGAACCGGTCACGTGAGGCGTGACGCCCAAAAAAGCGTCGATCCCGGAGGTGACAACATAGGTGCCGATGGCCATCGCTTTTTCGCTCATCCATTCCGGTGCCACACCGACCACTGGCAGGTCGCTGAGATCAAGGCCTTTCATCTTGGCCACCCGGCTGACCAGGTCAAGAATCCTGCTGATATCCACACAGGATCCCATATGGAGCACCGGCGGAATGCCTACCCGTTCGCAGACTTCCCTCAAGCCACGGCCGCACAGTTCTTTTGCTTCCATGGTCAGAAGCCCCGCCTTGGCCGCCGCCTGTGCCGCACATCCTGTGACCACCACGATAATATCGTTTTTAATCAGTTCTTTTATAATGGTGACGTGGCTCTTGTCATGCTTAACCTTCGGATTGTTGCAGCCCACCACGCCGGCTGCGCCGCGCAGGACGCCGGCCCAGATCACGTCGACCAGCGGTTTGACAGTATTGAAGCTGTCTGTCTGGCTGTTGACCACCTTGTCCAGGTGTTTTATAATGGTTTCCACACTGTAGCCGACGACCGCCTTGTTTTTTGTCTGCGGGATCAGCACCTTGGCCTGGTCCCTGTTTTTATAGTTCAAAATTGCTTCCCGCACAATCTGCTTCGCCGTCTCCAGGGCATGCTCTTCGTTGAACTCAATATAAGTGCTGCCTTCAATTTTTGCCTTTGGCGAAGTGCTGATGAATTTGGTATGATAGCATTGGGACAGCCGGGCCAGCGCCGGGAAAATGCATTGCACGTCCACAATAACCGCTTCCATGGCGCCCGTAATGACGGCCAGCTCCTGCTGGTAGAAGTTGCCGGCAATCCTGACGCCGTGCCGCATGGTTACCTCGTTGCCCGTGCAGCACATGCCCACCAGGTTGATGCCTTCCGCCCCCAACTCTTTGGCCAGCTTGACCAGCTCAGGGTCCTCCGCGGCCAGGACGATCATTTCCGAGAGGCTGGGGTCATGCCCGTGCAGGAGAATGTTTACCATTTTTTCTTCAATGACGCCCAGGTTTGCTTCCGTCCCCCGGGCTGTGGGCACGCCGTACAGGATATCGCTGAATTCGGTGCCAATCATGGACCCGCCCCAGCCGTCGGCCAGAGACGTCCGCATGGCCATCTCCAGTATGCTTTCCGGGTCGCTGGCGCACCCGATATGGGTGGAGTGCATCAGGGTAGTTACTTCCCTGTCAATGGCCCGCGGTTCAATGTTTAATTCCTGCCAGATTTTTTGCCTCTGCTCCGGTGCTCTGGAGAGAAAGATTTGCTTACCGAAAGGCTTCCCGAACTCCAGAAGAGCCCTCTCCGCCAGTTCATGGGCCAGGTCATAAGGGTCTTTTCCCTCCGTATCCAGGCCCCATTCGGCGGCAATGCGCATCAGCTTCTCCACGTCTCTTACTTTATAGTTCCCATTTTCACTTGCCATGAGTAAAACATGGGCAATATCCCTTGCGTGATCTGAGTGGGCGGCTGTTCCGCCGGCTACGGAGCGGGCAAAATTCCTGGCCACAATAGTATCGGCTGTCGCCCCGCAGAGTCCCAGCTGCGCGCCCTTGCCGGCTACCGGGCTGATCCGGCACGGCCCCATGGCACAGTTCTTGCAACAGACGCCTTTTTCGCCAAAACCGCAGGGTGCCTTCATAGCATCCTTTCTGTCCCAAATTGTTTCGACTCCGTCTCTTTCCGCCTTGTCAATAAGGTTGGTGCTTGTCGGATCAAACTCAAGAGCTTCATGCATCATTTTTTTACCTCCCCCTTTGTGGCGTCCATTACCTGATTGTACATGTATATACATATATTTACCTATCTCTAGTTTACAGTCCGGCAGCACTTCCTGTCAAATGAAATTTTTGACAATTGCAATCAACAAAGCCCATTTTCTTTTTGCTTTTATCACCAAGTAAGCTTAATCGACAGCTTTGGCAGCAATTTTCTGACTAATCGCACAGATAAGAAAATTAACCTTGTTTTTCCTTAAATTTAAACATATACTTAAAGTAGGCATATTCCAGCTACGAAAGGAGGAATTACAGCAATGAAACAAATAGCGTTTCAGTACCCGTTTCTTGTCTTTCATAAATGTCGCTGCACCCAGCAGGTCCCCATTGAAAAAGTAAAAGTCAAAGCTGCCGGTGAAGAGGCTGTACTGTCCTGGGAGGTGACTTGTACCTGCTGCGGTGAACACATCTCGGCATCTTTCCCCCTGCAGGGAGGAAGCACCACGGATTTGTCCCATGTTGTCAACGTTTATAAGATCATCCCCGCCATCAAAGACGAGCTTGTTATTATGCGGCTGGAATCTTTCAAGGCCAGGCTGAAACAGGGCAATATTTTCTTCTACGGAGACTATCGCCAGCTCCGGCTGTTTGACAATGTGATTGAAAGCGGCGTCCTGCCTGTTGATTTTGTCGACCTGACCCGCCCGTATGCCCTGCTGGCCAGCCAGTAAGGGAACCGGAATCGCATACTTAATATGGCAAAAAGGGTTCTCGCCCGCACGCGGCAAGAACCCTTTTTGGTGCCATTCAACTACTTATTACTTTTTCTAATAAATATTCTGGGGTCGCCATCTCCCTGACTTTTACGGCTTATTCCTGTTCCATTTTTGTGCCTGCAGCCGGGACAGGTCCGTATAACCCGGCCTGCGGGGAAATTCTCCCGCCGCCGAGAAAATAATCTACCGCCACGTCCGCCACCACGGCAATATCCTCCGCGGTAAAATAAGCTTCTATATTGCTGTCCATGAGGATATTGGCGCCGGCGGGGAATTCTTCGTCACCCCGGTAGAGAATAAAGGCAAAAATCACATCCGGCAGGAAGGCAAAGGCAAAAGCCAGGTCGCCGTACGGCAGGCGCTGCAGCACGGGCGGCAAGGACAAAAGCCGCTCCGGCTCCTGGGAAAGCCCTGCCAGGCGCCGGACAGTGCGGCTGTAAAAAGCGGGGTAAAAAAGGTGCCCGTCCTGCAGCTCCCGGAAAGAAATAAAACGGCCGGAAGGCTCCGCTCCCCTGCCGTTTACCAGGTAGCGCAGAAGGATGGTTTTCAGCACATAGGATGCAACTTCCCGGCCGTCCGGAGCGTAAACTTCCCCGCCGGGATGGCTGACCTGATAATCCTCGCCCAAAAGTTTTACCCCGATCAACCCGCGTGCCGGGTCATAGTCCACTTTTTTCCCCGCACAAAGGGCTCCCGGGTCCAGACGACTGAATTTATCTTTGATATAAAGATATGGTATTTTCTCCTGGCGCTCCCGCATGCCGCATCCGCTCCCCGAAGCATCAGCCGGCATTGTTTTCTTCCGCTGCAACCCTTTGCAGCAGGACCTTATGGTCGACTAGAGCCATCTCTTTGATGCGGGCTTTCACTGTTTTCCGCTCGCCGAAAATATTTTCCAGAAATACCTCGTCGGTACCGGGGATAATTTTGTCTACGGCTTCCATGACAAGTTTTTTTTCTCCGTTTTCATCCAGCATGTAGACATTGGCTTCACACATGATACAGCGCCTCCTTTCATCCTGAATTGCTCCTGCCAAAGCTCAGCCCGTCCCTCAACCGTTCAGGCTTTTAATAACGGCAATGGCATCTTCAATATAATGGGGCAGCGGCTTGTTGGCGACACCGGCCACGATTATGTTGCTTTTATTCAGCGGGATCAGGACTTTCTTGGCCCTGCTCCTCCCGATGGCGGCCGCCATCTGCGGGGTCAGCTCGCCCGTCATGGCATTGACGGCAAGAATGGCAATGCTGCCCACAATGATATCCACGTCCTCCACGTTGACGACAATGGCGTTTTCCCCCGTGGCGCCTTCATTGGCGCCCGCTTTCAACATGGCCGCCGTGGCCAGCGCATTGGTGCCCAAAGCGATAATATAAACCTCTTCTCCCAGGGAGGCGCGCAGCCTGTCCACAACAGCCCGGCCGATGCCGCCGCCCTGGCCGTCAATAACCGCTATTTTCATGCCAAAAACTCCCCCGCTATAAAAAAGCATCATCCCCTAATAACATAACAGTTTTTTGTCTTAAAATGCAACCCCCGACAAAACCGGGCTAAATTCGAGAAATCCCGGCCTTTTATGCGGTGCGCAGCACCCCCGCCGGCAAATTTTATTGCTGCCTGCTGCCTTACGGCAGCGGCGGCTCGCCGCCCGGCAGCTGCCGGGCGCTATTTCGCAGCGCCTGTTTCGCTGCCGTCATAAAGGGCGCGGCGCATTACTTCCAGCGGGGCGGCGCGGCCGGTAAAAAGAGTAAAAGCACGGGCACCCTGATGCAAAAGCATACTTGCACCGTCCGCCCCCGGACTCCCCAGTTGCCACGCGTAGTCCAGAAAAGCGGAAGGCATGCCGCCATAGCGCAAGTCGTAAAAGAGCGCCCCGGCGGCGGAGGAAAGATCAAGCAGCCACCGCCCGCCGCTCTGAAAAGGAATGGCTAAGGTGTTGACCACAAGTTCTGCGGCGGACAGGTCCGGCGAAGCCTGCGGCCTGAGGGGCAGGACAGTGATCTTTTCCGGGCTGCCCAGGGCATGTGCCAGTTGCTCAGCCTTGCCGGCGGTGCGGTTGATTATGGTTAGCTTCCTGATGCCGCTGTCCAGCAGGGCGGCCGCCACCGCCCTGGCGGAGCCGCCGGCCCCCAGGATGACCGCTTCCCGGCCCGCCGGGTCAAAGCCCAGTTCTCGCAGGGCGTCCAGAAAACCGTCGCCGTCGGTATTGTAGCCGGTCAGCCTGCCTTCCCTGTTGACAATGGTATTGACGGCGCCGCAGCGCCTGGCGGATATGTCCAGTTCGTCCAGGTAAGGGATCACCGCCTCCTTGTGGGGGACGGTCACATTCATCCCCACCATGTCCAGGGCACGGATGGCGGCCACGGCGGCCGGAACGGCGGCTTTCTCCACCCGGAAAGCCACATAGACATAAGGCAGCTGCAGGTGGCGGCAGGCTGCATTTTGAATGGCCGGGGAAAGCGAATAAAGTACCGGGTCCCCCATCAGTCCGATAACCCTGGTTGTGCCGCTGATGTCCATGCAGATCACCTCTCCGGTTATTTCTGCCGCCGCACGGCAAATTCCTTTTTGAAAAAAATACAGCCTCCACAGGCTGTACTTAGGGCTGTCTGTTCCTGCTTAACTCCCGGTTTTCCGCTTTCCCGCCAAAAAGAAAGCTAAACTCGCCGGTCTTCAGGTTTAGGACAATCTCCCGCAGAGGCTTGCCGGGATAGGCCTTCCTGGCTTCCCTGTAAGCCTCCCGCATTTTCCGCAAGATTTTTTGCATGCACACCACCCGCCGGATAGTGTGCCCCAAGGCGAAAGCAGTATACTATTTCTGCTTCTGTCTTTTTTGCAGGCGGCGGAGGAAGATGCGCTCCACCAGGCGCACCAGTTTGGTGCCGACAAATTCATGCCTGCTGAGGGGCTTCACCAGGATGGTATACATGCCGCTGCGGTTGCCGCCCAGGATGTCGGTGAAGAGCTGGTCGCCCACCACCGCCATCTCCTGCGGCGCAAAGCCGAAGTCGGCGGCAATGCGGCGGAAAGCCCCGCGCCGCGGCTTGACGGCCTTGGCAATACAGGTCACACCCAGGCGGGAGGAAAACTCCGCCACCCGGGACGGGGAGTTGTTGGAAACAACGGCAATTTTCAAGCCGGCGTTACGTACCCTGCAGAACCAGTCCTCCAGGGCGCAGGGAATTTCGCAGGAACGCCAGGGGACAAGGGTATTGTCCAGATCGGCAATAATTCCCCTGATGCCTTGTTTTTTTAGTTCTTCCAGATCAATGTCGTAGACGGAATCAACCATTAGTGCAGGAGTGAGATATTTCAGAACGCTCACCTCAAAATTTACGGAGATACGATATCCCGGTAGCGCCTGTCAGCAATTTGCAGCATTACCAGGTAAGGTATATACCCCAAAAGCAGGGCGGCAATGGCCAGGGCGGCATAAATCCTGTACTCGGGAAGGCCCGCCCCGTAAAGATACTTGCCCAGCAGGTACAGGAGCCAGAAACAAAGCGCTGCCGCCGCCATGCCCAGCACCACATTCATGTTTTGTTTAATAGCTCTCTGCGGGTTATCCCAGTCCAAGTAAGGACGGAGCAGGTCAATGAGCAGGCTGGAAGTGACGGGGGGCAGACAGCCGCACAAGCCCAGCACAATGACAAGCAGCAGCTCCAGGGGTGACCATTTGGTAAAAAAGACGGAAAGCAGTATTACAAGGGGCACCGCCAGCAGGCACAAAAGCAGTGAGTACAGTATCTTGCCCCGGATCTGGACGGCGGGGGGAACGGGGATGACCTGCGACAGCCAGAATTGTTTCCCTTCCCGCGAGAAGGAACTGGAGGAAGCCGGTGTAAAAGCGCCCATAATGGCAATGAAAGCTGCTCCGGCCAGATTGACAAAAAAACGGTTGCCCGGCTGGAGAAAAATCGCCAGCAGGGGGTCCACCGCATCGCCCATTAGGAGTGGCAAAAGCAAGGCCACCGGCACAATTACCAGGATGCCGATGCTGTTGAAAAGATAGATGGGCGTCCGGACAAGCAGCTTGATTTCCCGGGCGGCAATAGCCGCGGCAGGTGATGATACTTTCGCCATTTTCCTCTCCAGGCGGCTCAGGGAAACACTTTTGCGGGCAGACACTTCTTCCCCGCCGATGAGCCCGCGGTAAAAAAGGCGCTCGCCCAAAAACTTGGTCAGGGCCACGCCGGCAAGGTTCAGGGCCAGGTAGCCAAGAAAATTCAGGACGGAGGCAGCTCCCCCGGCGGTAAGGGCGCGTGCGGCAAGCAGCGCCGGCGGGAAGAGGCGCGCAATGAAACGTGTCAGGCCTTCCTCCTCAAGCAGAAGCGCAAGCATTTCCTCTTGCGCCATGGGGGCAAGCTTGGTGACCAGGACATTAATGCCCAAAAGAAAAACCACCAGCAGCACCATCCCTACAAGGCGCAGGAAATCTTTATACCTGCCCAGATTGGTGACCCGCATGAGCAGAAGCGTCACGGCAGAAACAACTGCCAGGGGCAGCACGGGAACTAAAAGCAGCACCACCAGCCCCGCTAAAAAGAAAGCAATCCCGGCACCCATGTGCAACCCGTAAATGATAATCGCCGGCAAGAGCAGCGGCACAACCAGCAGGTATTCCTGCACCAGCACCACCGCGAATTTGGCGCCCACAATCTCCCCCGGCGTCACGGGCAGCGGGACCAGAAGGGACAGGTCGCGGGAAAAATAAAAGGTGGACATGACAAAAGCAATGCCGATAAAAAAGACAACAAAACTGGTAAACACCAGGGTCAGTGTTAAAAGAATTTCCGGCTGCCCGATGTTAAGGCCGGCAAAAAAAACGGCTTCCAGGAACTTCAGGTAAACGGAAAAATACAGGGGGACCAGGCTGGCTATTACGACGGCGGCTATGGCTATACCGCCGGCGATTTTTTTTCTGTCATGCCGGGCATACCACCGCAGCGCCGACAGGCTAAAGGCAACATTCAACTGCTGCTTGATGAGCGTCCACAGTCTCATGACTCCGTCAACTCCAGGAAAATTTGTTCCAGCGAACCTGTGCTCTTTGCCTGTTCCTTCAGTTCAGCCATCGTCCCGCAGGCAATCAGCCTGCCGCGGCTGATAATACCGATGCGGTCGCACAGCTTTTCCGCCACCTCCAGCACATGGGTGGAAAAGAAGACTGTTTTGCCCCGGTCACAGTGTTCCCGCATGTATTCCTTCAGGTTGTGGGCCGACCGCGGGTCAAGCCCCACCATGGGCTCATCCAGGATGAAAACCTCGGGCTCGTGCAAAAGAGCGCCGATTAAGACTATTTTCTGCCGCATGCCGTGGGAATAGCTCTGTATCAGGTCTTCCACGGCATCCGTCATGTCAAACAGCTTCAGGAAGCGTTTCATCCGGGCCAGGCGCACCGCTTGCGGCACCCGGTACATATCGGCAAGAAAAGTAAGGTATTCCAGCCCGGTCAGTTTTTCATAAACCTCCGGGTAGTCAGGGACATAACTTATGGAGGCTTTTACCTTCAGCGGCTCCTTTGCCACATCGTGGCCGTTGATCACTATGGAGCCGCTGTCGCTTTGCAAAAGGCCAACCATCATTTTTATGGTGGTTGTTTTGCCCGCCCCGTTGGGGCCGAGAAAACCGAAAATTTCACCCGGCCTGACCGAAAGGCTTAAATTGTCCACCGCCTTAACCGCCCCGTTGTTATAACTTTTGGAGACGCCCCTGATTTCTATCACCTGCAAACCTCCTCTTCCCGCTATTTTACAGATTACCGCATATTTTCCAGCATACGGTTACCTTATATATATTCTCCCTTTTCTTGCGGCTTCCTATCTGTCACGGCGGAAAAAGGGGAAAATAATTCTGAGTATCATGAAGGCCGCGACCGCACCGGCCAGACTGCTGAGGGTGAAAGGAATGATGTAGGTAAAAGCCACCGCTTCTTGCCCTAAAAGCAGGCGTGCCAGCGGGACGGAGAGCAGCGCCCCCAGAACGCCGGTGCCAAAAACTTCTCCAACCGCAGCCGCCCAGTCCCGGCGGGTATGGCGGTAAAGCAAGCCGGCCACCAGAGCGCCCACCATTCCGCCCGGAAAGGCAAGGACCGTCCCCACTGCCAGCAGGTTGCGCAGCACCGCAATGACAAAAGCCACCAGCACGGCCGGGCCGGGTCCGAAAAAGACGGCCGCCAGCACATTTATGGCATGCTGCACCGGAAAAAGCTTGGCCCCAAAAAACGGCATGGCCGGGAAAAAGCCGGCCGCCGTCCCCAGCGCTGCCAGGAGCGCCATACCCGTCACTTTCTTGGTTGTCATTTTTCACTCACCTGCCGAACAATTCTTTGCCGCTTCTCCGCCACCGCGGGTTCCAGGCCAAACAATGCATCAAAAAGCGCGGCTTTAAATGCTGCCGGCGCCTGCGCCCGGCGCGCCGCCTCCTCCGCCGCCACGTTAAAAACTACGAGGGCGGCCGCAGCCGCCTGCAGCCAGTCTTCTGCCACGGCGGCAAAGCAGCCCATCAGGGAGGCGGTCATACAGCCGGTACCTACCACGCAGGCCATTAGGGGATGGCCGTTATGCACTTCCACTACTTCCCTGCCGTCGGTGACCAGGTCCATGGCGCCGGTTACCGCCACCACGCTGCCCGTCTTTCGGGCGAGCGACACCGCCATGTCGGCCACGCTGCCCGCGACGGACACGGATTCCACGCCGCGCATCTCTGCCGTCCCTCCCGCCAGGACGGCGATTTCCGCCGCATTTCCCTTGATAATACCGGGGGCTGCTTCCGCTATAATCCTCCTTGCGCTTTCCAGGCGCAGGCTTGTAGCACCCGCCCCCACCGGATCGAGGATCACAGGTTTATGCAGCTCCTTCGCTTTGCGACCGGCCAGCAGCATGGCCTGCACCTGCTCCCTTGTCAGCGTGCCGATATTCAGCACCACCGCCTGGGCCTGGGCCGCCATTTCTTCCGCTTCTTCCGGCGCCGGCGCCATCACGGGCAGGCCCCCGCAAGCCAGGGTGATATTGGCGCACTCGGAGACGGTAACGTTGTTGGTGATGTGATAGACAAGCGGTTTTTGCTCCCGGACGGCGGCAAGCATTCTTCCTGTTTCCATAGGTTTTCCCCTCCTTGCTTTTTCTGCCTGCAAAACAGCAAATTTTTCCTGCCATTTTGCCTTGCCCTGTTTGTTTGCAAAAGTTTAAAGCCGCAGACCGTTTACACGTCTGCGGCTTTTTGCGCCTTACGGTCCTTCCCTACGCTGGTCCTAACCATCTCAGGTTCAAAGGGTTAAACAGGTTCATTGCCCTGTTCTCTCAGCCCGCGCTCGCGGGCACCCCCAGGAGCCATATGCAATTGTGCAGTGCTATTTTACTTAAGAACGCCCTCTTCTGTCAAGACGGTGTGCAGGGCGGCAATAAAACGCCTGTTTTGTTCCGGGGTGCCGATTGTCACCCGCAGCACATCCGGCGCGCCGAAAATATCCCCCGTTCGCACAATCACGCCCAGGTGCAGCAGTTTCTGAAACACTTTCTGTGAGTCGGCCCGCACCTGCACCCAGATAAAATTGCCGTGCGTCGTTTCATAGGCAAGGCCCATCCTGTCGAACTCTTTATACAGGTACGCCTTGCCTTCTTCATTGACCTGCAGGCTGCGTTCCAGGTGCTCTGTATCGTCCAGGGCGGCCAGCGCTGCCGCCTGGGCCAGCAGGTTTACGTTAAAGGGCTCCTTTACCCTGTTCAGCATGCCGACAATCTCCGGAGTGGAGATGGCATACCCTACGCGCAGGCCGGCCAGGCCGTAAATTTTGGAAAAAGTGCGCAGGATGACCACATTCCGTCCCGCCCGCACATAGTCAAGCGTCTGCGGGTAGGCCGGGTCGGTTACATATTCATGGTATGCCTCGTCAAAAACAACTATGACCCGCTCCGGCAGCCGCTGCATCAGTTCCGCCACCGCCTTTTTGTCCACGATGGTTCCGGTGGGGTTGTTGGGATTGCAGATGAAAAAGAGTTTCGTTTTTTCCGTTACGGCGTCGGCCATGGCGGCAAGGTCATGGGTTAGGTTTTTCAGGGGCACCGTAACCGAGACGCCGCTCATCACTTTGACGGCAAAGTCATATTCGGAAAAAGTGGTGTCCGCCATTACGGCTTCCTCCCCTTCTTCCAGAAAAGCCTTGGCGATAATTTCAATGATTTCGTCGGACCCGTTGCCGATAAAAAGCTGGTCCGCGCCGATCTGAAATCGCCCGGCCAGTGCTTCTTTCAGGTAGTAGCAGTTGCCGTCCGGATACAGCGATACTGTCGGCGCCAGCTGCCGGATGGCGGCAACCGCTTTGGGGGAAGGCCCCAGGGGGTTCTCGTTGGAGGCCAGCTTGATGACATTAGTGATCCCCAATTCCCTCTCTACTTCTTCCACCGGTTTCCCCGGCACATATGGCTTGATGGCTAAAATGTTTTTCCTGTGCAAAGACTGTGACATGGCAACGCCTCCCTTAAATCTGCCTTTTATCAATAACCCGTTTTGCCTTCCCTTCGCTGCGGGGGATGCTCTTGGGCTCCACCAGACGAATCTTGGCGCTGATGCCCAGAACGGATTCAATGCGCTCGTAAATCTCTTGTTCAAGTTCTTCCAGGCGTCTCACCCTGTCGGAGAACATCCGCTCCGAGACTTCCACCAGGACTTCCAGCACATCCAGGCTGCCTTCCCTGCTGACCACCAGCTGGTAATGGGGCTCTGTCTCGCCCACTTCCAGCAGCACGCTTTCCACCTGGGTGGGAAAGACATTGACGCCGCGTACAATAATCATATCATCGGTGCGGCCCGTCACTTTTTCCATCCGCACATGCGTGCGGCCGCAGAGACAGGGCTCCGCCGAGAGTGCGGTTACATCACGCGTCCTGTAGCGGATCACGGGCAGCGCTTCCTTGGTAATGGTGGTTAAAACCAGTTCGCCTTTTTCCCCGTAAGGCAGCACTTTTCCCGTGGCCGGGTCAATGACCTCGGCAATAAAATGGTCCTCGTTCAGGTGCAGGCCGCATTTTTCCTCGCATTCCACGGCTACGCCCGGCCCGATAATTTCGCTTAGCCCGTAGATATCCAGGGCGGTGATTTGCAGCCGCTCCTCGATTTGCCTGCGCATATTTTCAGACCAGGGCTCCGCCCCGAAAAGCCCTGACTGCAGTTTGAAGTCTTCCGGCCCCAATCCCATTTCCGCCATCACTTCGGCTATGTATAAAGCATAACTGGGTGTACAGGTCAGGACGTTGGTGCCAAAATCCTTCATGATCATAACTTGGCGCTGTGTGTTGCCGCCGGAAATGGGGATCACCGCCGCCCCCACCAGTTCGGCGCCGTAATGCACGCCCAGCCCCCCGGTAAAAAGCCCGTAGCCGTAGGCATTCTGCACCACGGAATTGCGGGTTGTGCCGGCGCTGACAAGGGCGCGGGCCATCAGCTCCGCCCAGGCGGCAATGTCTCCGCTGGTGTAGCCGACCACGGTGGGCTTGCCGGTTGTCCCGGAGGAGGAATGGTAACGGACAACCTCATTCTTCGGCACGGCAAAAAGGCCGAAAGGATAGTTGTCCCGGAAATCCTGCTTGGTGGTAAAAGGCAGGCGGGCAAGATCATCCAGGCTCCTGATGTCTCCCGGCTCAATTCCAGCCGCCTGGAGGGCGCGCCGGTAGTGCGGCACGTTGTTGTAAACCCGCTCCACTGTTTTTTTCAGCCGTTTCAGCTGCAGTTCCTGCAGCCTGTCCCGCGACATGCATTCCACTTGACGATTCCAGTACAAGGAAAGACCTCCTATCAGCAGCATTACACAGTCAATATTTTAAGTCAAGGGTTTTCAACAAAAGTTTCCCCGATTCCTGCCTGGAGGCAAAATAATACAGCTTCCGCCTTCAGCCCCCGTCTTCTGGCATATCTTGCCGACGGCGGCATACCCATATATAAAAAGAGCCTTTGCGCATCCTTTCGCCCCAAAGGAGGTTTTTGCCGTGATTGTCAGTGTGGTTCTGACCCGTAAAAAGCGTTGCCTGCTTGCAGGCCTCATAATTCTTTTGCTTTTGCTCATCTTTTTCGCCGGCAGGCTCCGGTCCGGCGGAGCGGCAGACCCAAATGCGGCAAGCCCCGCTGCCGGCCGGCAGCGTCTTGTTCCCATCTACTATGTAGATACCCCGGAGAAAAAGCTGGCCATCTCTTTTGACGCCTCCTGGGGCGCCGAGTACACGCCGAAGATCCTGGAGACACTGCAAGAGCACAACCTGAAAACAACATTCTTTCTAACCGGCTTCTGGATCGACAAATACCCGGAACTGGTAAAGCGGATCGCCGCGGAAGGCCATGAACTGGGCAACCATACCGCGACCCATCCCCATCTCAATACGCTGGACAAAGAAGCCATCAAAAAAGAATTGCAGCAGGTCCACGACAAACTGCAGGAACTGTCCGGCCAGACACCCATCCTTTTCCGCCCGCCCTTCGGCGAATACAGCAACAAGGTAATTGAAGCGGCCACGGAAATGAACTATTACACCATTCAATGGTCGGTGGACAGTCTTGACTGGAAGGATATTTCCAAGGAGGAAATAGTCAGCCGGGTCACCAGGCGGCTTCATCCCGGCGCCATTGTCCTTTTCCACAACAACGGCACCTACACCGCCGAGGCGCTGCCGGAAATTCTCGCCTATGCCAGGCAGGAAGGCTACGAGATTGTCAAAATCTCAGACCTGATTTACAAGGAGAATTATTATATCGACCCCAGCGACGGGGCGCAGAAGAAAAAAGACTGACGGCCAAAAGCAGCGAGAAAGCATGCTTTTGTTGACATGCTCAACACAAGCGGCTGCGGCTGTCAGCCGCACAGCACAAGCGAGGGGCTGTCTTTGCGACAGCCCCTCCGCTATTTCAGAAATCCTTCCAGGATTGCTTCTTCCGCTTCTTTTTCCGAGAGCCCCAGTGTCATCAGTTTCAGCAGTTGTTCGGAAGCGATTTTGCCGATGGCCGCTTCATGAATTAAGGCGGCATCGGTATGGTAGGCGGAAATTTCCGGTATGGAGGAAACCTTGGCATTGTGCATGATAATGGAATCGCACTGGATATGGCCGCGGCACCTGGCATAGCCGCGCAGGTTCAGGTGAAACAGCTGCCGGGAGTTGTCCTTGGCCACTGAGCGGGACACAATCTGGGCCGATGAGTCGTCCCCCACCAGCTCCACGGTAATTATGGACTCGGCTTCCTGGTTGTGGCTGGTGAGCAGCCTTTCCGTGACGATAAGGCGGCTGTTGGCTTGCAGCCTGATTTCCGTATCCCGTTTTGTCCGGTCAACACCCTGCAGCTGGATCATTTCCAGCTCAGCCACGCCGCCCTCTTCCACTTCAATAATTGTCTTGGGGTTGAGGATGCGCTTGCCGCTGCCCCGCCCTTCCCCGTAGTGCTTCTCCACGTATTTCATTTTTGCACCTTTGCGGACAAAAAATTCATGCACCCCGTCATGCCGGGCCTCGTCACCGCCCGGATTGTGAATCCCGCAGCCGGCCACCACCAAAACATCGGATCCGGCGCCAATCTCGAAAGTGTTGTAAACCAGGTCCTGCAGGCCGGCCGAAAGAATCACCGGGATATGGACGCTCTCGTTTTTGGTCCCCGGTTTGACAATGATGTTAATCCCCGGCTTGTCTGTTTTGGGAACGATTTCAATATTGGCCGTACTGCGCCGCATGATGCCCTCGCCGTTTTTTCTGATATTAAAAGCTCCCTGGGGGATGGAATGGAGGTCGGCAACGGCGGCCAACAGTTTTTTGTCGGTCGTGTTAAGCATTTGCCACCTCTCCCTTGATGCAGTCGGTGCGGCAGCGGCAGTCGGCGGTAATGATTTCGATTTCGGCCAGGAATTTTTCCGGGGTGGTTGTCTCGCTGATTCTGCCGTCGTTTACCAGGATCACCTGGTCGGCCAGGCGCAGGATGCGTTCCTGGTGGGAAATAATGACAAGCGTGCCCTGGTATTTCTCACGCAGGCCGGCAAATGTCTCAATCAGCTTCTGAAAGCTCCAGAGGTCAATGCCGGCTTCCGGTTCGTCAAAAATGGCAACTTTCAGCTTGCGGGCAAGGAGGCTGGCAATTTCAATCCGTTTCAGCTCTCCGCCGGAAAAGCTGCTGTTTATTTCCCGCTCCAGGTAGTCCTGGGCGCACAGGCCCACATCATACAAAAGGTCGCACTGGAACCTGTTATCAGCATTATTGCCGGCTGCTATTTTCAGCAAATCTTTTACTTTAATCCCCTTGAAGCGGGGCGGCTGCTGAAAAGCGTAGCCGATGCCCAGGCGCGCCCTTTCCGTAATGCTTTTTTCGGTAATGTCCGCGCCATCCAAAAGGACTCTGCCCCGCGACGGCCGGTAAATCCCCATGATGGTTTTGGCAATGGACGTTTTGCCGCCGCCGTTGGGGCCTGTCATGACATAAATTTTATTATCCTCCAGAGTCAAATTTATCCCCTGCAGGACAGATACGGTACCCGTTGCATCTTCAGCTGTGACATGCACGTCAATTAATTCCAGCATGCTGCATTACTCCTTCCGGCAGGTGCAATCGGTGCCAGCACGGTTATGGCTGAAACCCGATTGTTTTTATAAGGATTTTTTCGCGATTAAGCCTCAGATTCCTGCACACGCCTGTTTTCTTTCCCGGAAAGATCGCCCATAACCGGCGCAGGAGGAGCTCGGAGCTGCCTTCAGTGCAGTTTTTCCCGCTCCAGCAGGCGACGGATCTTTGCTATAACCAGTAAAACCGCTTCCCTTATCCGCTTCCTGAAAGAAGCCAGGTATGTGTCCCCGCTGTCCAGGACAACAATCGTTTTTTCCCATAGCACGCTGGCGGCCAAGGCTATGGCCTCGGCAACAGGCTGCAGTGCCTCATCGCCGCGCCGGATGGCAGCACGGGCCAAAGCGGCTGACGACGCCGCCCCCTTTCTGATGTATTCCCCAACCGCATCAAGGAAGGCATCTCCTTTTTCGGTGTAGGGGGCGAGGCCGGCCAGCAGGGGGGTTATTTTTTCCCGGATAACGGCCAGAGGTGTATTGACAAGGTAAAAAGCAACAGCCAGTACCGCGGTCAGCGACAGCATCCAGAAAGCGTTGCGCACCGCCACGCGGTTCACGCCGCCGGGAGCGGCGGTACCGCCGGTGCCGGGACGGGCGGCGGGCGACCTGGCGGGAGCGGGAGCAGCCTGTTTCCCTTCCTCTTCCGGCCCGTAAAAGTAATAGGAAATTACGTCGGCAAAAAGGGCCGCCCCGTCCTGCGCAGCTTCCCGGCTGTTCAGCTGGGTGCCCACCTCAATTAACATGCTGGTTGGTGTCAAATCCTGGTTGTAATTGCCGCGTGCCATGAAAATTCCCTTGACCAGGTTGGGGTGAATTTTGTCGGCAGCGTTTTTCAGGTCCAGGGCAAACTGGCGGACAGTCTGCATATTGGGATTCTGGCGGCCCACCACCAATTGGACCTGCGTCAGCCATTCATCCCCGATCTGGACGGCATAGCTGCTGGCAGGTCCGGCATCACGGTGGACATCTAAAATTACATCCGGCCCTTTTTCCAGCAGATTTTCCGCCGTTACGCGGGAACGACGGTAAGCGCCGCGGTCATGGGGCAGGTGCAGCGTTTCACTGTGCAGCACTTTAATCCCTTTCTCCTGCAGTACCGCCACAAAGGAATCCCCCACCTTGTGGATACCGCCCTTGCCGTTGATGCTGTCCGTGCCGTCCGTCGGCACGTAAGACTCGTCATTATGGGTATGATAAACACCAATCAGGCCCTTGGGGGCGGACCTTGCCTTCATGTTCTCGTCCGGAGTTTTTTGCCTTTCTTTCCCGTCCCTTGTTTTCTTTGCGGCCGCCGCCGGTTCCGTCCTGCCGGCAAACAGCTGCTGCATAAAGGCAAAGATGCCTTCCTGCTCTTCATACACGGCGCCCACTTCCCGGAGATAGCGTGCCCGGGCTTCATAGCCGCGCACCCTGACCACCCGGTAGAGTTTATTGTCCGCCGTGATATATTCGTCACCGGGATAAATACGGCGTCCCGTCACCATGATTTCCCTGCCGTCTTTTTCATCCACCATGCGATAGTAGCGCCCCTGCTGCAATTCTTCCCGGGAAATCTCTTCGCTTTCCAGATCCAAAAAAGACGGCAGAAGCAAGTTGACAGGCTGTGTTTCGAGCCTGGCGAAAAGAGCCAGGGGCAAAAGCACAAGGAGCAGAAGCGGCAGCTTTTTTTTCATTTTCGCGGGCCTCCTTGCAAGCGTTCTAGAATTTCACCGGCCACTTCCGCCAAAAGCACCGCACCCAGGCCGGCAATGACCGACGCGCCGTAAATGCCGGTGGAACCAAGCACAATGGGGACATGGAGCTGGTAAAGCCATTGGTTTTCCATCCAGGCAAAAAGGTCTGTCAGAATGACGCCAAAAATGCCGCCAATAAAGGCGCTGCGGCGGGAACGGCCCAGAAGATAGGCGGTAACGGCGGCCACAATGGCTGGGACAAAAAGCGGGTCAATGAGAAAGGACGGGGATGTAGGTTCTGCGGCAAAAATTTTGTCTGTAAGGTAAACCACCACTGCCACCACGCCGGACGTCAGCAGCGCCCGCCTTCGCTCAGTCGCTTCGTCGGCGGTGACAATCAGGTAGACGGCGACGGCTCCGGGAATCAGCGCCCCGCCGATATTGACTGAAAGGCCGCCGTAGATGGGAATATTGGGCAAAAAACCGGCCCCCAGCATGGCAAGCAGGATAACGAGGGCCTGGATTTTGGTCAGGCGCATGCGGTCCAGGACGCGGTGCAAAAGCCCCAGGTAAACCAGTGCCGTCACAGCAATTAAGGTAAGAATACCAAGATTGGTGGTAAACATGGCGTCACAACCTTCCCAAAGCCGTGTCAGTTTTTTTATTTTTCCCGTACAAAGAAAAAACAACCCCTAAAAGTAGAAGGTTGCGAAAAGATTACTGCTTCATGTGGCAATTATTCACGGCGGCGATATACTGTAATATACGGATACGGGCATGCCGGCCTGCGGGGAGGTGAGACAGTGTTTCGCAGTATTACGGAAAAAATGAAAAAGGCCGCCAAGTTTTTAAAATACCCGGTTTTACAGTATATACCCGTTTCTTTCCGGACAGTAGGGCAGCGCAAGGGTTATGCGGACGCGCGGCCGGGAGCGAGGCTTGTCCTTTACCGGGACAGGGCAGCCTTTCTGCAGGCACTGCAGCAGGCGGGGCTTGTGCCGCAGGCTGCACTGCAGGCGGGGGAACTTTATGCCATCTGCTATAACTTTACGGCGGAATTAATACTATTTCGCTATTTAACCTGCAAAATAATTGGCAGGGAGGACCAGGGCGCCATCCATGCCTTCTCCTGCACAAAAAAATACTTCCCGCGCCGCCGTCTGCATTTTGCCTTGTATACAGACGGGGGCAGGAAGCTTTACAGTCTCAATGCTGAAATATATTAATCAAGTTTGACAAAATGAATGGTGTGGATTGCCTCCAGATCCTGCAGCTTTTGCAAGACTGCTTCCGGCACGGCGCTGTCAACCTGGACCACCATTACCGCTTCGCCGCCAATGGACTGGCGGCCTACTTGCATGCCGGCAATGTTGATATTGCTTTCGCCCAGGGTGATGCCGAAACGGCCGATGACTCCGGGCTTGTCCTGGTAAATGGCAACCAGCATGTAGCGGGAAGGAACGACTTCAATGCGGTATTTGCCGATCTGGACAATGCGGATATCATTTTTGTTGAAGAGGGTGCCGGCCACGGTGTGGGTGCCCTCGCTTGTCTTGATATTGGCAGTTACCAGGTTGGTGTAGTTCTCCACCGTGGTGCTGGTGACCTCACGCACCTTAATGCCGCGCTGCTTTGCTATTACCGGGGCGTTGACATAGTTGACCGATTCGCCCAGGATCACCGACAGCAGGCCGATCAGGAAGGATGTGGTCAGGGCTGAAACCGTATAATTGGCGATTTCGCCGCTGTAGACCAGTTCAACCTGCTCAATCTGCCCGTTAAAGAGTTGCGTATAGAAGGAGCCAAGCGTTTTCATCAGCGGCACAAAAGGAGTAACGGCCGCCATGGTTTCCGGCGGGATAACAGGTACGTTCACCGCACTGACAAGCGGTTCGTCATAGAGCGCTTTCAGAACCTGGTCGGCCACCTGGACGGCCACGTTAATCTGCGCTTCTTCCGTAGAAGCCCCCAGGTGCGGCGTTACAATGACATTGGGAAGCTGAACAAGGGGATTGTTGACGGCCGGTTCTTCCTCGAACACATCCAGGGCCGCACCTGCTACTTTCCCCGACACAAGCGCATCATATAAAGCTTTTTCTTCAATCAGCCCGCCGCGGGCGCAGTTGATGAGGCGGACGCCGTCTTTCATCATGGCAATTTCCCTGGCGCCGATCAT
>JAAYMN010000040.1 GCA_012521345.1 Bacillota bacterium | reverse complement strand
TCCGGCAGCAGTTCAATGTTGGCACTGGCTGACACTACCTTAAGATCCGGATAAGCGGAGGTTGCCTTGTCCAGAAAAGCTTCCATGCCGGCGCCGTTGACAAGCAAAAGATCTGCCGTCTCCAGGGCAATCATCTCCTGCGGGGAGAGCTGGTAGTCATGCAGGCAGCCTGTCTGCGGCCCCGTCAGGCTTACTAATTCCACTCCTTCCACCCCGTCCGTAATATTGGCGGCAGCAATATAAACTGGATAAAATGAGGCGACCACGGTCAGGCCGTCACTTTTTTCCTGCCTGCTGCAGCCGCAGAGCAGCAGGAGGAGGCAGGAAAGCAAAACCGGAAGCAAAAACTTTTTGCCGGTAAGCATCATGTCTTCACCTTCACCGCTGAAAATGCAAGTCACTTGCATTTATTATAAAGTAGCGCTCTTGCGGAAGTCAATAAAACGGCATAAGCAGGGAAGTGTTTTTGCTCCCGCTGGACAGGGGCGGGGAAGCCGGATACAATAAAAGGGAGCGGGAGAAAGGAGATATTTATGGCCAGGAAAACAAAACAACGCCAGGCTATCCTAAATGTTATTCAGAATACAGCCAAACCGCTGTCTGCCAGGGAAATATATGAGATGGTCAAGGCACAGCACCCTTCCGTTGCTTTAACGACCATCTACCGGAACCTGGACCTGCTTACGCAGCAGCAGGTTATCTGCAAGTTGCGTGTCCGGGACAATGAATACAGTTATGTGATGAATACCGAGGAGCACTGGCATTACATTGTCTGCCTTTCCTGCCACCAGACTGTCGGCGTTGTGAAATGTCCTTTCGATAACTTTGCCGCCAAAGTGGCGGCGGATACCGGCTATGAAATTGTTGCCCATGACATTCAGTTATACGGTTACTGCAGAAACTGCCGCTGAAATACCGCCGGGACGGCCATGAACGGGCAAAAACGGCTGGAGAAGGATACTTCCACCGCACGGCGAATATAATGTGTTGCCACCTAAACATACCGATGGGAATAGTATGTATGACCGGGCGGGAGGGAGATGAATGCAGCCGAAAAAAAAGCTGGATGTGACTGCCGATTTCTGTCCCATTACTTTTGTAAAAACAAAGCTGGCCCTGGAGGAAATGGCGGCAGGCGAAATCCTTGAAGTCATCCTTGCCGGAAAAGTGGCCGTCCAGAACGTCCCGCGCAGTGTGGAACACGACGGGCATAAGGTTCTTGCTTTGTCGGAGCAGCCCGACGGGACATTCCGCCTGCTGGTGGAAAAAGACGGCGCCCGGAACCGGCCGGACTAGACAGATTATTAGTAATTAAACGGCGGTGAAATGATGTTAAGCGAAAATCAGATCCATCGTTATGCCCGCCAGATTGTTATGCCTGAAGTGGGGGGCAGGGGACAGGAAAAACTGCTTGCAAGCAAGGTACTTTTGGTGGGGGCCGGCGGGCTGGGGTCTCCCGTTGCCATTTATTTGGCTGCAGCAGGTGTGGGGACACTTGGCATTATGGACGGCGATACAGTCAGCCTGAGCAACCTGCAGCGTCAGATCATCCACGGCTCAGATGACATCGGGAGGCCGAAAACCGCCTCGGCAAAAGAAAAACTGAACAGCATTAATCCTGATGTTACCGTCATTACCTATCCCGAATATGCCACCACGGAAAACCTGCCGCACATAGTGCCACAGTATGATGTGGTGATTGACTGCTGTGACAATATTGCCACCCGCTACCTGGTTAATGATGCGGCCGTTCTGGCCGGAAAGCCGTTTATTTACGGCAGCATCCTGCGTTTTGAAGGCCAGGCGGCTGTCTTTTATCCGCCCGCCGGGCCCTGCTACCGTTGCCTGTTCCCGGAGGCGCCGCCTCCCGGGGCTGTGCCCAGCTGCCAGGAAGCCGGCGTCCTCGGCGTGGTACCCGGCCTGATCGGCATGATCCAGGCTACGGAAGCCATTAAATTGCTGCTTGGCGTGGGAGAACCGCTTGTGGGGCGGCTGCTGCTTTATCATGCCCTGACCATGGATGTTGTGAAGGTGACTGTTTCCCGCAACAGGCAGTGTGCCGTCTGCGGGGAAGCGCCTTCCATCACCTCACTGGTGGCGGAAAACTACCAGCTTCCCGACTACTGCACTTTCTAGCCGGCGCGGCCGGCTTTTTTGTTTCTCTCCGGAGAGGAAGAATTATCGGCCCGGATTTGCCAAATACTATGGTAAAAAGAAATAAGGGGTGCGGCTTGTGCACGACCGTTTTCTCCGCGGCTTTGTGGCAGGTGTATGTGGCGGTATTGTCATGAACCTGGGAAGCTTGGCGTTCTACCTGTCCGGACTGACCAGCCTGCCTTTCTGGGAATGGGCGGCCATTATGATTCTGGGCAAACAGCCTGCCGGTACTATTGATCTTGCTCTTGCGGTGTCGAGCCATTTGTTTTTTACCGGCATCCTGGGGATTCTTTTTACTTACCTGATCCTTTTGTTTAGCCCGGCCTACCTGCTGTTTAAAGGCGTGGTGTACGCACTCGCAGTCTGGTTTCTTATCTACGGGATAACCATGCTTTATAAAGTGCAGGGTACCGTGCCTGTTAACTACTCCACTGTACTGGGCAATATTACGGGAGCAACCCTGTACGGCCTTACCCTGTCCGCCTTGCTTTTGTTTTTTGAGCGCAGGCGTGCGCGGCAACAATAATATTTTTACTCGTTTCGCAGTACGAAAACAGGTCGCAGGTATTTTGCCTGCGGCTTTTCTTCTTGACAGGGGAACTTTCTTTTATTAAAATCATATAAGACCTATAGGAATATCATTATTAAAAGGAGCTGAATGTTTATGGCCAGAATTGCCCGGGACCTGACTGAACTGATTGGCAATACGCCTTTGCTGGCACTAGAACGGTTCTGTAGGAAGAAGCAACTGGCGGCAAAGCTTATTGCCAAGCTGGAGTATTTTAATCCGCTGGGCAGTGTGAAAGACCGCATTGGCTATGCCATGATCAAAGCCGCAGAAGAAGCCGGCCTTCTGCAAAAAGATTCCGTAATCATCGAGCCGACCAGCGGCAATACAGGCATTGCCCTTGCCTTTGTTGCCGCCATCCGCGGCTACCGCCTCATTCTGACCATGCCAGAGACGATGAGCGTGGAACGGCGCAACCTGCTTGCCGCCCTGGGAGCGGAACTGGAGCTGACACCGGGTGCTTTGGGAATGAAGGGCGCCATAGCCAGGGCGGAAGAGCTGGCCAACAGCATGGAAAATGCCTTTCTGCCGCAGCAGTTCCGGAATCCGGCAAACCCGCGGATCCACCGGGAAACCACGGCGGCTGAAATCTGGCGGGATACGGACGGGAATGTTGATATTATTGTAGCCGGGGTCGGTACGGGCGGCACCATTACCGGGGTAGGGGAAGTGCTGAAGCAGAAAAAGCCAAGGCTTCGGGTTGTTGCGGTGGAGCCGGAAGATTCACCGGTCCTCTCGGGCGGGCAGCCGGGCCCCCACAAAATCCAGGGCATCGGTGCCGGTTTTGTCCCGGAGGTGTTAAATACGGACATTTATGACGAAGTCATCACCGTCAGCACTGCTGAGGCCGTGTCAGCCGCCCGCCTGCTGGCACGGACGGAAGGCCTGGTGGTGGGCATTTCTTCCGGGGCAGCGGCGGCAGCGGCGGCTAAAGTTGCCGCAAGGCCGGAAAACGCCGGGAAAAACATTGTGGTTGTTTTGCCGGACACGGGTGAACGCTACTTAAGTACCATTCTGTATGAAAAAAGTTCAACTTAAATTTACGCATGAGGCGGCCGGCCGGATGGACGGCCGCCTCTTTTTCCGAGGCAGGAAAAGAAGCGAACTGTGTGGAAAAGTAAAAGCAAAGCGGGCTCTGAACCCTTTTGGCTGCCTTTTCCTTTTTGCAGCAGTTGCACCTGCACCCAAGCGGCAGAAGACGAGGGAGTGAAGGATAATAAAGATGGGAAAAAAAGTAGTTATTGTGGGCGGCGTGGCCGGAGGCGCCGGTACTGCGGCCCGCCTGAGGCGGCTGGATGAATCTTGTGAAATTATTCTCCTGGAGCGCGGGGAGCATATTTCCTATGCCAACTGCGGCCTTCCCTACTATATTGGCGGTGTTATCAAGGACCGCAACAGGCTGTTTGTGATGACACGGGAAAAATTTATGGCCTGGTTTAATGTCGATGTGCGTACTTCCTGTGAAGCTGTCGCCATTGACCGCGCGCGGCGCAGGGTGGAAATTGAAAACAAGTTGACCGGTGAAAGAAGCTATGAAGATTATGATTACCTGGTGCTGTCACCGGGTGCGGAACCGTTGAAGCCGCCGCTTCCAGGCATCGAGCATCCGGCTGTTTTTACTTTGCGCACTGTGCCGGAGACGGACAGGATTTACCGCTTTCTCCGGGAACGGAAGCCGCGGAAGGCGGTTATTGTTGGGGGCGGCTTTATCGGTGTGGAAATGGCGGAAAACCTGCATGTCCGGGGCATGGACGTGGCACTGGTGGAGATGACGCCGCAGATCCTGCCTTTTTTAGACTGGGAGATGGCGGCGCATGTCCAGCAGCACCTGCGGCAGAAAGGTGTCGAGCTTGTGCTTGGTGACGGAGTTGCCGGTTTTGCGGACGGCAAAAGCAGTGCCATTGCCGTTGCTCTCCAAAGCGGCCGGGTGCTGGAGGCTGATTTTGTTTTGCTTGCCGCCGGTGTGCGTCCTGAAGTCCGGCTGGCCAGGGAGGCGGGACTGGAGGTGGATCGCGGGATCATTGTCAATGAATACTTGCAGACGTCCGACCCGCATATTTATGCTTTAGGCGACGCCATCGAGGTGACTGATTTTGTGACCGGCAAAAGAATCCATCTGCCGCTGGCGGGCCCGGCCAACAAGCAGGGCAGGATTGTTGCCAACAACATTGCGGGACGTCCGGAGAAGTTTACAGCCGTGCAGGGCACAGCCGTCCTGAAAGCTTTTGCTTTGACGGTCGCCGCTACCGGAGCCGGTGAACGGGCGCTGCGAGAAGCGGGTATCTCCTACTGCAGCTGCATCCTGCATCCTGCTTCCCATGCCGATTATTATCCCGGCAGTTCCCGCATGGTGCTCAAACTGCTCTTTGGCCGCCAAGGGCAGCTGTACGGGGCGCAGGCGGTGGGAGGCGCAGGTGTTGACAAGCGGATTGATGTGCTGGCTGCAGCCATCCGCCTGCATGCAACCGTGGCGGACTTGAAGCAGCTGGAACTGACGTATGCGCCGCCCTTCTCCTCCGCCAAGGACCCGGTGAATATGGCCGGTTATGTTGCCGAAAACATGCTGGCGGGCGACGTGCAAATTATAACCGCGGAAGAGTTGCTTGCCGGGGCCGGGGAAGGCAGGCAGCTTGTGGATGTGCGGGAGGCGGGCGAATGCAGTCACGGGCAAATACCGGGCGCCGTCAATATTCCCCTGGGGCAGCTGCGGCGACGCCTCGGCGAACTGGACCCAAGCAAGGAGACTATCGTTTACTGCGCGGCAGGTCTGCGTTCCTACCTGGCTTACCGGATTCTGGTGCAGCACGGTTTCACGCAGGTCCGCAGCCTGAACGGCGGCTACCTGCATTATCAGGTCCTGGAGAACGAGAAACAGGCAGCGAAACAGTAAACCCGGGCAGGAAGAAAAAAAGAAAAGGAGGTTTTGGCAGGTTGGCTGGTTATGAAAAATACCGGCAGTACGGCGCAGCGCTGAAGGAACTTTTGTCTATGCCGACTTCGCCGCTTGCTTTAAAACTGCTGAAGACGGAAGAGGAAATGCCGCCGGGCGCCGTCAGGCCTAAAAAAGACCTGCAGGTGCATTATTCACTCTGCCAGGTTTTTGCCCTGGCCCGCCGTGAGGACCGGACATTTGCCATGTTCCGGGAGGACCATTGGTGCTGGGCTCCCCTGATTGCTTTCGGCCTGGTGGAATTCCATGAAGAGCATGAAAGTTATCCCGTTGTCTCCCGCTATTTGGGAATTGCGGACGAGGAAGCGGCCAAAAAATTTTTACAAAACTTTCCCCGCCTGGAATACGGCAAGTATGCCGGGATGGTTGTGGGGCCGCTGACAAAAGTCAATTATGAACCAGATATTGTCCTAATTTACACAGACAGCTACCAGCTGAAGAAGCTGCTTTTGGCGGTAAAAAGCAAGCGCGGCGAGCTGGTGAGATCCACCTTTGACGCAATCGACTCCTGCGTCTATTCCACCATACCTGTCCTGAAAAACGGCGAGTTTAGAATCACCTTCCCCGATCCCGGCGACATAGAAAGGGCGCTGGCTGAAGACGGGGAAATTATCTTCTCCCTGCCCAAAGGCAGGCTGGACGAAATTATTTCCGGGCTGGAATTTTTGTCTGCCATTGGGATGGGCAGGTGGCAACGCGCCGAGAAAATCGAACCGGATCACCCCCGGCCGCCTTTCTACCGGGAGCTTTTCCGCATCTGGGGTCTGGACGTCGGGGATGAGAGCTGACAAAGCAAAAACCCGGCTCCTGCTGCTGCAGGAACCGGGCTGTCAAGCAGATGCACAGAAACTATGACTGCCGGCAGGCAGTTATTTTTTCTGCATTTTCCTGTTGCGCCTTGCGGTGCCGGTGACTGTTGCCACATGGAAGCCTTTTTTGCTCTGCCGGACGGTTGCCGCCATAAAACCGAAGAAAAAGGCGGACCAGACGGCCCCCGTCGCCAAAAGCCCAGTGAATATCCGGAGAGGTGCGGACCATTGAAAGGGACTGACGATAAATTTAAGGATTTTCAGCAAAAACCCAAGAAAGCCGCCGGAGGGCGGAGGCATCTCGGACAAAAGCGGCAGGACGGCAAGGAATTCGGCCGGCGGAATGACATAAAGCAGTGCCAGCCCCAAAAGCAGCAGAAAGATGAGATTTATCAGATACATAATGAAAGAGGCTCCGGGGGATATGCGCTGCTGCGGGTTGTCCGGGTTGTAGCGGGCGTTGCTGATGGAGTAAAAGAGCCCGATGGCGCTTGAACCAAAAGAGAGCAGCACTGCTCCCACCGCCAGCATCAGGGTCATAGAAGCAGAGAGGCCGATGGCAATTGCCGTTCCGGCCAGCAGCGCTTCCATTAAAACCAGTGTGGGCAGGAGGGCGCCCAGAAGCTTCCCCCAGACCACAGGCCAGCCGGAAAGGGGCACGCTGTTGAGAAACCAGTCTGCTTCACCTTCCCTGCCAAAAGCCTGCAGCGCCATATTGCCGCTGAACATCAGTGTATACATAAACAATATTGAAACAAGGGAAGACCGGGCCGTGCTTACTTGCAGGAAAAGATACTGAAAAATAAAGAAAACCATAATAATTAACGGTACCAGGTAGCCAAACCATTCCCGCGTATCCCGCTTCAGATAAAGCAGGTCTTTTTTTACCACCGCCCACATGCCGTGCCACACCGGCGCCTGCCCGGCGGGCGCCGGGGCAGTGAGGGCAACAGGGGAAAAACCTTTGCCGGTTTTAACTCGCTGTTTTACCTGCCGCCCGCGGCGGACTGCGCCTGAAGAGAGGGAAACCCAGCCCCGGCGGAAACCGCGTTCCACAAAGGTGAAAGAAACGAAAAAGACGGCCGCCCCCAAAAGCAGCAAAAGCAGGCTCCAGCCAAGTCCGGCAGGGATATCCCGGGTAATGCCCGCCGTTAGTGACCTGGCTCCCCATCCCCAAGGGAAGTATTGCATTGCCTGCAGCAGCGGCTGCCGGCCTGCCAGCCAGCTGCCAATATCCAGCCTTCCTCCCTTTGCCATGACCAGACTGGGTATTTGGAAAACAAGAGCAATAAAAACACCGGCGACTCCGCCGATCAAGCCTACCGCCTCGCGGCTCCTGTGGGGCGGGACGAGGCGCATGACCACAAGATTCAGCAGTTCGGCAAAAGCTGTTCCCAAAAGCCACAGTCCCAGGCCGACCAAAAGGACAAGTAAATAATACCAGGCTCCCGCTTTATAAAGCAAGCCGTAGAAAACTCCGGGCAGAAAGGCAAAAAGCAATGCGGTGAGAAAATTGCTGGCGGCAATCAGGACAGACTTGACGGCAAAGACGGCCCGCAGCGGTACGGGGGAAACAAAAAGCAGCTCCAGGTCTTCCGACATATATAATGTGACAAAGGCAGCCGTGATGCCAAAAAAGATCAGTCCGCCCAGGCAGATCAGAAGAAGCAGTGACAAAAATCCTCCCGCCGTCTCCGGTGTCATGGTCAGCATGGCGCGATAGGCCAGCACACCCAGGTACACTATGATTCCGGCCAAGCCCAGACCGAAAGAGGCAACCGCCAGCCAGACGGCTACGGGCCAGTGCCTGATTTTGTTCATGCTGACACGCAGCTGCGTTTTCAGAAGTAAAAGAAAAGAAGTAAAAAAGCTTTCCTCGGGCGGCGGCTGGGTCAGCGGAGGGGGGATGACAGTTTTCACCGTTCGTTTCCCTCCTCCAGACCTTTAATCAGCTCGACCGTTTCCTGGCCTCCTGTCAGTTCTAGGAAGATGTCTTCCAGGCTTTCACCTGCAGAACCAACAAGCTGCCGCAGTTCTTCCGTGCTGCCCTGGGCAATCAGTCTGCCTTCCTTTAAAATGCCGACCCGGGAACACATTCTTTCCGCTATTTCCAGGATATGGGTGGACAGAAAAACGGCGGCACCCTGCCGCGCCATTTCCTGAAGCACGTTTTTCAGCAGGCGGGCGCTGGCCGGATCCAGCCCCACCGTTGGTTCATCCAGCAGGATGACACGCGGCTGGTGAATCAGGGCGGCTGCCAGGACAACTTTTTGCCGCATGCCGTGGGAAAAGCTTTCCAGCAGGTCGCCGGCCCGCTCGGTCAGGCCGAACATGGCCAAAAGCTGTTCCGCCCGCTGCCGTGAACTCTCTTTGGGCATGCGGTATAATGCCGCCACCAGCTCCAGGAACTCCCACGCAGACAGTTTGCCGTACAGTTTGGGCTGGTCCGGGACATAGGCCAGCATGGCCTTTGCCAGGGCGGCTTCACGGTCAATATGGTAGCCGCAGATGTATGCTTCGCCGGAGGTGGCTTCCAGGAGGCCTGTCAGCATGCGGATGGTTGTCGTCTTGCCCGCGCCGTTCGGTCCCAGGAAGCCGAAAATTTCGCCGGCTTTGATTTCCAGGTTCAGATTGTCCACTACCGTTGCGTTGCCGTAGCGTTTTGTCAGATTGACTGTTTTAATTAAAATGTCTGCAGCCAAAAAAATAACTCCCCTCCCGTTGTTGTTTTCTGCTATTTGTTAAATTCTCCCGCAAAGCCGAGAGTCCTGCCGATTGCCTGGAATTTTCCTGCTTGTGCCCGTGCTTTACCGCTTGCGCCAGGTGCATATGCTGCGCAGCATTTGGCAGGAAAAAGGAAAATGGCTGCGTAATATAGTGTTAATTCCCGGGGGCCCGGCCTGCCGGTTTGTGCGGCGGCTCCCGAGGTTGACAATGCTTTCCTGAATGGATAGAATGTTTTTGTACTTGAAGGGGGCGGTATGTGTGTTGACAAAAGCACCGCGGGGGACAAAGGATATTTTGCCGGCTGAAGTGCCGCAGTGGCGCTTTTTTGAAGAAAAAGCCAGGGAAGCATGCCGCTTGTTCGGCTACAGCGAAATCCGCATCCCCATGTTTGAACATACGGAACTGTTTCTGCGAGGAGTGGGGGAGGTAACCGACATTGTGGCCAAGGAAATGTACACTTTTACGGACAAGGGCGGCCGATCCCTGACATTGCGGCCGGAAGGGACCGCCTCTGTGGCCAGGGCTTACCTGGAGCACAAAATGCAGGGAGAAGCGCAGCCGGTTAAAGTTTTTTATACAGGCCCCATGTTCCGCTACGACCGCCCGCAGGCCGGGCGTTACCGCCAGTTTCACCAGTTCGGGGTGGAGGCTTTCGGTTCGCAGGAACCTGCCCTGGATGCGGAAGTTGTCATGCTTGCGCTCTTTTTCCTGCAGTCACTGGGGCTTGACAAGCTTACACTGCATTTAAACAGTGTAGGGTGCCCGGAGTGCCGCAGCCGCTACCGCGAGAGCCTGAGGGCGGCGCTGCGCGGGAAGGTGAAGGAACTGTGCCCGGACTGCGGTGAGCGCTATGAAAAAAATCCACTCCGCATCCTGGATTGCAAAAACGAGCGCTGCCAGGCAGTGACAAAAGAAGCGCCCCTGCTGGCAGATGAACTCTGCAACGGGTGCCGGGAGCACTTTGCAGCAGTAAGGGCGGCGCTGGATGCGCTGGGTGTGGCATATGTGCTGAACCCGCGGTTGGTCCGGGGGCTGGATTATTATACCAAAACGGCTTTTGAAATCATGGCTCCCGGCTTGGGAGCCCAGAGTTCCATCTGCGGCGGAGGACGTTATGACCACCTGGTTGCCACCATTGGCGGCCCCGATATTCCCGGAATCGGTTTTGCCATCGGCATTGAAAGGGTGCTTTTGGCCCTGGCGGCTGCAGGGTCCGGGGGAGCAGAAGCTGCGGCGCCGGACGTGTTTGTGGCAACCGCCGGAGTGACGCCGGCGGAAGCGCTGCCGTATGTCATGGAGCTGCGCAAAGCCGGTCTTGCGGCGGAGATGGATTTTTTAAACCGCAGCCTCAAAGCGCAGTTAAAACTGGCGGATAAAAAGGGCATACGTTATGTCGTCCTGCTGGGTGAAGCTGAACTGCAGGCGGGACAGGCTACCGTAAAGGACATGCAGAGCGGCATGCAGGAAGCGGTGTCACTTGGCGGACTTTGTGCTTATTTGGCGGAACGGCTGAAGGAGGAAAACTAAAAATGGAACTACGGACAATTATGTGCGGTGAGATCCGGGAAGAGCATATAGGCCGGACAGTGGTGGTAAACGGCTGGGTGCAGCGGCGCCGTGACCACGGCAAGCTGATTTTTGTGGATCTTAGGGACCGCAGCGGCCTGGTGCAGGTTGTGTTCAATTATGAAAGGGACCAGGCTATGTTCGCCCTGGCGGAGAGCATCCGCAGCGAATACGTTTTAAGCGTGCGCGGCGAGGTGGTGGCCCGGGCGCCCGAGGCGGTCAATCCCAAGCTGAAAACCGGCGCCGTGGAGATTCATGCCGCCGGCCTGGAAGTTCTAAACAGTGCAAAAACGCCGCCCTTTAATCTTGATGACGGTGTGGAAGTGGATGAAAATGTCCGCCTGAAATACCGCTACCTGGACCTGCGACGGCCGGAAATGCTGAAAAACCTGATGCTGCGCCATCGTGTCTGCCAGCTGACGCGTGAATTTCTGGACAGGGAAGGTTTCCTGGAAGTGGAAACTCCCATGCTGACGAAAAGCACTCCGGAAGGTGCGAGGGACTACCTGGTGCCAAGCAGGACAAACCCCGGATCTTTTTATGCCCTGCCGCAGTCGCCGCAGCTGTTCAAGCAGCTGTTGATGGTGGCCGGGATTGAGCGTTATTTCCAGATTACCCGCTGTTTCCGGGACGAAGACTTGCGGGCGGACAGGCAGCCGGAATTTACCCAAATTGATATAGAGCTTTCCTTCTGTGACCGGGAAATGATCCTGGAAATGATGGAAAGGATGGTTGCCCACATTTTTAAAGGGGCGCTGGGGGTGGAAATACCCCTTCCTTTCCCGCGCCTTTCCTACAAGGAAGCTATGGAGCGCTTTGGCAGCGATAAGCCGGATACCCGTTTCGGCCTGGAGCTGAAAGACGTTTCCGACCTGGTGGCGGAATGTGGCTTTAAAGTATTCAGGCAGACGGTGGCAGGCGGCGGCGTGGTGAAAGGCATCAACGCCAAAGGCTGCGCTGCTTTCAGCCGCAAGGAAATTGACGAACTGACGGCTTATGCAGCCCGCTTCGGCGCCAAGGGACTGGCTTACCTTTATGTGGAAAAGGACGGCGTCCGTTCTCCCATTGCCAAGTTTTTCGACCAGGAAGTCCTGGATGCCGTGGTGGCCCGCCTGGCAGGGGAGCCGGGCGACTTGCTGCTTTTTGTGGCCGACAAGTATGATACGGCCTGCCAGGCCTTGGGGGCGCTGCGCCTGCATCTGGCCGAACGCCTTGGCCTGGTGGACAGCTCCCGCTGGAACTTTTTATGGGTTGTCGATTTCCCGCTTTTGGTTTATGACGAGGAAGAAGGCCGCTACGTGGCAAACCACCACCCCTTTACCTCGCCTGCGGATGAGGATCTGGAGCTTCTGGACAGCGAACCGCACAAAGTGCGCGCCAAAGCGTATGACATGGTGCTGAACGGTGTTGAGGTTGGCGGCGGGAGCCTGCGGATCTACAAGCGGGAAGTACAGGAAAAAATGTTTAAAGCGCTGGGCTTCAGCCAAGAGCAGGCACGGGAGCAGTTTGGCTTTCTGCTTGACGCCTTTGAGTACGGCACACCGCCCCATGGCGGCATTGCCTTCGGCCTGGACCGCTTGGTCATGCTCATGGCCGGCCGGGAGTCCATCCGGGATGTTATTGCCTTCCCCAAGACTGCCAGCGGAAGCGACCCGCTGACAGGTGCGCCGTCGGCTGTTGCGGACAAACAACTGCGGGAACTGCATATCCGCACGGTGGCCAAAGCTTAATGTTTGGCCTGGGCCGGTTTTAACCTGGAGACCAGATCATGGATAATGTTGGAACCGCGGGAAATAATAAGTCCTGTCAGCAGGTAGTCCAGGAGCGGGTGGAAGGGAATAATGTTAAAGAGGGAAAGCAAGCCGCTTGAGGTGCCAACACAGAGAATCATACCCAGCAAGATGGCGATTAATTTGCTGTAGTGACCCCGCACCGGCGGGAAGAGCGACTTGATGATTTCCGTGGAGAATTCAACCACAATGGCCAGCACAATAATGGTAGTAAGTGCTTCAAATGTCATGTGTGCACATCCTTTCTTGTTTTTAGTCTATTTTTATGGCAAAATGTCACATCTTATGTGGTGTACTCCCACTTGCCTGCGGAAAAATAACTTGCTATAATGAACACAGAAAAAAACGACAAATGTGCTTACACCCTGCTATGTTTGTGTCAGCCGTATTAAGTTTTGAGCTAACACCATTTAAAGGGGAGCCTGACTCTGTGTGCGGCGCATATGCCTTTCCTTGCAAAGGACATGTAAAGTACACAGGAGGGCACCCACCTGTAGAGAGAGCAGTTCAAAACTCACGGTGAATCACGGCATGGTGGGGTTTCTTTTTTACTTGTCCGGTTTTTCCCGGGAGGTTATAATGACTGTAAGCAGGCTGGAGTGCGAGGTGAAATGGTGGAAGAAGAACGCCAGTCAATTATTAACCGCCTGAACAGGATTGAAGGCCAGGTCAAGGGAATCAGAAAAATGATTGAAGAGGAGCAGGATTGTTCCGAAATCCTGATGCAGGTGGCTGCCGTTAAGGCTGCGGTCAATAAAGTGGGGACACTTGTTTTTCAGACCCATTTCCGCCGCTGTCTGGAGGCAGCTGTCCGGGGCGAGCAGGATTATGCTTTTGTGGATGACGCCATGAAAATGCTGGCAAAATACATTGGCTGAAAGAGAAAAAACACGTCTTGACAAAACGCTTGGCAGCCGGCATAATTGAAAGCAGCCAATATACCCCGAGGAGGTATCTATGGAACAAGGAAACTTGTCTTTCATGATTGCCTTTTTTGCCGGGGTTGTTTCTTTTTTTTCCCCGTGCCACCTGCCGCTTGTTCCTGTATACCTCGGCTTTCTGGCCGGCTCTATTGCCGGTGCGGACGGGATTCCGCAGAAATACAGGGTGCTGTTTAACAGCCTTAATTTTGTCGTGGGCTTCAGTGCAGTCTTTCTTTTGCTCGGAGTACTGGCAAGCTGGTTTGCCGCTTTTTTTACCGCCAACCAGCCTCTGCTGCAGCGCCTGGCGGGCGGACTGATTATATTTTTTGGCCTGTATCTGGCGGGGTTTCTGCCGCTGCCGTTTTTACTGCGGGAAAAGCGCCTGCATTACCGGCCGCAGGCGGCAGGCCCCGGGACAGCGCTTGTGCTGGGCGTTGCCTTTGCCACCGGCTGGTCGCCCTGTGTCGGGCCGGTGCTAGGGGCGATCCTGGCTTATACGGCAGCAAGCGGTGCCGGGGTTTGGTTGCTGGCTGCCTTTTCTTTGGGCATGGCCGTACCTTTCATGCTGGCAGCTTTGCTTGTGGAACAGCTTGCCCGCTTTGTGGACTTCCTTGCGCGCTATCTGCCCGCACTGCAGCGGGGATTTGGCATTTTGCTTGTGCTTTTCGGCCTGGCAGTCTTTTCCGGCTGGCTCAACAGGCTGGCGCTAGTTTTTTACTAAGACAGGAGGCCGTATGAGAAGATTTCTTCCGCTCATCATTGTCATTTTGCTCATTGCAGCTGCCATCCCGGTTCTGGGATATCTGCGTCCGCCGGAAGGACTGGAGGAGGGCAAAAGAGCGCCGGACTTTACCCTGCAGGCTATTGACGGCAGCAAGATAAGTCTTTCCGACCTGCGGGGGCGGGTCGTCATGCTTAATTTTTGGTCCGCCGGCTGCGGGCCATGCCGTGAGGAAATGCCTTACCTGCAGGAGGTATATGAAGAACTACGCGACAAGGGCTTTGCCATTTTGGCCGTCAATCTTGACAGCCCCCTTATCGCGGCTGACTTTGCCCAGAAACATGGCCTTACTTTCCCGGTTGTCACGGATCCTGATTATGAAATCGGCATACGCTATGAAGTGCAGTATATACCGAAAACACTGATTTTGGACCGGCGGGGGATTATCCGTTTTGTTGGGGTGGGTTCGTTTGCTTCCGCGGAGCAGCTGCGCAGCCTGCTGGCAAAGTGGCTGTAGGCAGTTATCCTTTGGCAGCCGGACACAGGGCAGGAAACAGCAGCAAGGAAGCGAATATTTTTTCCAAAAGCACAAATACTTTTCTGAAAGGGGACAAGCGTCCATGTTGTTTGCTCGGAAAGGACCGCACAACACGGAAGAAACTTTGCGGCTGGCAGTGGCGCGGGCGCAGGAACTGGGAATCAGGCATTTTGTGGTGGCTTCCAATTCCGGCCGGACAGCCAAAATGCTGCACGCCCTGGCAGGCGAAGCCAATGTGGTCTGCGTAACGCATCATACGGGGTTTCTTCGTCCCGGCGTGCAGGAGCTGGACCCAAAGGTGCGGCAGGAGCTTCTGGCAGCCGGTGTTTCCGTACTCACCACAACGCATCTTCTGGGCGGCATTGACCGGGGCGTGGAAAACAAATTCGGCGGGACCTATCCGGGCGGGATTGTGGCGGCAACGCTGCGGATGCTGGGACAGGGCATCAAAGTTTGTGTTGAAATTGCCGTTATGGCACTGGATGCAGGCATGATCCCGTACGGCGAGGACGTGATTGCCATCGGTGGTACGGGAAGCGGTGCAGACACGGCTCTTGTTATCCGTCCCGCCCATGCTAGGGATTTCTTTGACGGGCGGATCAAGGAACTGATCTGCAAGCCGCGTGAATGCTGATTTTTTCCAGTCTTCCCCCAAAAGCTTTTGCATATTATGGTAGTACCACTTTTTTGCCCGTGGTTGTTCCGCCGTTTTGGACAGAAGTCAGTCAGTGCGAGGAGGCGGCAGATGGAAAACAGTGACGGGAAGGTAGAGTTTTTGTGCCTGGGGTGCGGATTGCAAGGCCTGACCGAGTGGCCCGCAGCAGGGCCGGATGGCAGTAATTTGTGCCCCAAGTGCGGCGAGTATGTTATTACATCGCAACTTTTAAAAAAAGAGCAGGCAAAACTGGTAAAAGTCTAGAAGTCCCGTGCAGGGGCTTTTTTTTTGCTCTAAAGCGGCAGTTTATTAACTTTTTTATTAAAAAATATTAAAAAAAATTTGCCGTCAGGAAGGATTTCACTAATTACCGTTGAATTGTAGTCAAAGTGGAATGAAGTGGAGGAAAGTGGAGGAGAGTTCCCGGAAGAGGGCGGGATGCCATGTTCATGGGTGAATACCAGCATATGCTGGATGCGAAAGGCCGCATTATCATGCCGGCAAAGTTTCGTGAAGAACTGGGCGAGCGCTTTATCATGACCCGTGGCCTGGATAACTGCCTTTTTGTGTATCCGCTTTCCGAGTGGGCCCAGCTGGAGCAAAAACTGAAAGCACTCCCCTTTACCCGCTCTGATGCCCGTGCTTTTATGCGTTTTTTCTTTTCCGGGGCTACCGAATGTGAACTGGATAAACAGGGACGCGTTGTGATACCCAATAACCTGCGTGTACATGCCAAATTGCAGAAGGATGTGGTGGTTATCGGCGTATCCAGCCGGGTGGAAATCTGGAGCCAGGAAGTCTGGAACCAGTACAGTGAGAAAACCGGCTTATCCTTTGAAAGCATCGCTGAAAAGATTATGGATATAGAGCTTTAGCGTAAGGGGGAAAATAGGCGCACAGAAAAGACAGTGAGGATGTGTCCGGCATGCGGTTTGACCATAAACCTGTACTGCTGCGGGAAACAATTGCTTTGCTGAATCCGCAGCCGGGTGAAATTTTTGTGGATTGTACGGTAGGCGGCGGCGGGCATAGCCGTGAAATAGCGGCAAGGATCATGCCTGCCGGACGGTTGATTGCCATTGACAGGGACGAAGCGGCTTTGCTGGCTGCCAGGGAGAACCTGCATCCCTGGCTGGACAGGATAGATTTTGTGAAACGCAATTTTGCTGAATTAAAGGCCATTCTGGCAGAACTTGAAGTGGCGGCTGTTGACGGAATATTGCTGGATGTGGGGGTTTCCAGCTATCAGCTGGATGAACAGGAACGTGGTTTTTCCTACCATGTGGATGCCGACCTTGATATGCGTATGGACCAAAAAAGCAAAGTTTCGGCCCGGGACCTGGTAAACAAACTGCCTGAGGCTGAACTGGCGCGTATACTGCGCGATTTCGGGGAAGAGTTGTGGGCGCAGCGTATTGCCCGCTTTATCGTCGAGAGGCGGGAAAAGGAAGGCCCCATTGAAACCACCGGTCAGCTGGTGGAAATAATCAAGGCGGCAATACCCGCCAGGGCCAGGCGGCGCGGTCCCCATCCGGCACGCCGCACCTTTCAGGCACTGCGCATAGCCGTCAACGATGAACTGGGCGCGCTGGAGCAAGCCGTGCATGCGGCGCTGGACAGCCTGCGTCCGGGCGGCCGCCTGGCGGTGATTACATTCCATTCCCTGGAAGACAGGATCGTGAAAAAAATACTGGCCAATGCAGCTGCGGGTTGTGTCTGTCCGCCGGGACTGCCCCAGTGTGTTTGCGGGAAAAAGCCGCAGATAAAAATGCTGACGGGCAAGCCAATCAAGGCACAGGCGGCGGAAGTGGCGGAAAACCCGCGTGCCCGCAGTGCCAAATTGCGTGCGGCGGTAAAGTTCTAAACGGGAGAAAGGGTGAATAGAGTTGATAGTAGCAAAAAGAAGCGTTCCCGGCCGGCGACAGGAAGAAATAACACGATTCCGGGAGGTGGTGCGCCCCCGGACCAGACTGACTGTTGCCTGGAAATTAAAGATGCTGTCTTTTGTTTTGGCCTGTGCGCTGGCGTCTGTCGCCCTGCTCTCTCATTATCTTACCGTAGTGGATCTTTCCAGGCAGGTTGAGTTGGCTGCGGCGGAACTTGCTGCTTTACAGGAAGAAAATAAACATCTAGAATTAGAAATAGCGTCCTTGCGCGCTCCGGAGCGGATAGAAACTATGGCTTATGAACTGGGCATGCAGTACCCGGGGCGGGACCAGATGATTATTTTAAAGGCCGAAGCGCGGCAGGAGCAGTGAAAGGCATGTTTTCCACCCTACTTGATTTAAGTACATAATTATAATTATATATGGTTGCAGTTCCGGGAGGGTTAGCTTTGAACAGGCGAACGGTATCGAATATCACTGTGAAAAAAAGACTAATCTTCCTTTTCTTTTGTATGGCACTAGCTGTAGCCGCCCTGATTGTCCGCCTTGGTTACCTGCAGATAGTGCGGGCAGCGGAACTGCAGAGCCTGGCCTGGGAGCAATGGACGCGCAGCAATACTGTCCGCGCAGAGCGCGGGGACATTCTGGACCGGAATGGGAAGCTTTTGGCCGGCAGCGCCAGTGCGCTGTCCATTCTGGCCCGTCCCAGGCAGGTAGAAAACAAGGAAGAAGCTGCGCGCCTGCTTGCTCCCATTCTGGAAGTGGAAGCAGAGCGGCTTTTGGAATTGCTGCAAAAACCGCTGGATTCAGTTTATTTAAAACGGAAAGTGGACGCGGATGTTGCCCAGGAAATCCGCAAGCTGGAGATTGCGGGGCTTTATTTCACCCCCGAGCCGAAGCGCTATTATCCCAACGGCAAACTGGCGTCGCAGCTGCTGGGGTTTGTAGGGACCGATGAAGGCCTGGCCGGCCTGGAAAACCAGTATGAGAAGGAATTGAGGGGGCAGGACGGGCGCATTGAGCTGGAAGCGGACGGGAAGGGACGCCGGCTGCCCCAGGGTACGCAGCAGTTTATTCCCGCTGTAGACGGGATGGATATGGTGCTCACCATTGACCAGAACATTCAATATATTATTGAGCGGGAAATGGACCGTGTCATGGAAGAGTCGGAGCCCAAGGGCATTGTTGCCATTGCCATGGATCCCAAAACGGGTGAAATCCTGGGGATAGCCGGCAAGCCGGACTTCGACCCCAATAATTATGCGGACTACCCGCAGGAAAACTGGAAACTGACGCCCATTTCCAATACCTTTGAACCTGGCTCAACCTTTAAGCTGGTCACGCTGGCAGCCGCCCTGGAGGAAGGCCATTTCCATGCCAATGAAGGTTTTTTCTGCAAAGGCTACAGCGTTGTGGCCGGCACAACCATTGGCTGCTGGACGCGCAGCCGCGGCGGCCACGGTGCGGTTGATTTTACAAAAGTGGTTCTCGGCTCATGCAACCCCGGTTTTATTGAACTGGGAAACAGGATCGGCGCCGACAAGCTGATGGAGTATGTGAAAGCCTTCGGTTTCGGTCAGAAAACAGGCATCGATGTGATCGGCGAAGGGACCGGGATTTTGTTTTCACCGGAGCAGTACGGACCGGTAGAAGCCGCAACTACCGCTTTCGGCCAGGGGGTTTCAGTTACTCCCATCCAGCAGGCGGCGGCTGTCTGTGCCATGGTTAACGGCGGCTACCTGATGAAGCCGTATGTGGTCAAAGAGCTGCGAGACAGCGACGGCAATGTAACGAAAAATGAGCCGCAGGTGGTCCGGCGGGTGATTTCGGAAGCCACGTGCGAGGAAATCAAGCGCATTATGGAACTGGTCGTCCGGGAAGGCAGCGGTAAAAATGCCTACCTGGAAGGCTACCGCATCGGCGGCAAAACGGGAACGGCGCAGAAGGTGGCCGGCGGCCGCTATATTGACGGTGAAAATATTCTTTCTTTTATCGGCTTTGCCCCGGTGGAAGACCCGAGGATTGTACTTTATATAGCGGTGGACGCACCTCAAACCGGTCCCCAGTGGGGGTCACAGGTTTCCGCTCCCATGTTCAGGCGGATGATGGAGAGCATCCTGAAATATATGAATATCCCGCCTTCCACCACGCCCACGGAAATAGTCCCTGAGCTGGTGGAAGTGCCCGACCTGACAGGGCGCACACTGGATGAGGAGACCAGCAACCTGCTGGATACGGCTGGACTTCTGGTGCGTTACGTGGGCGAGGGCGGCACCATCCTCAACCAGACGCCAAAGGCGGGCGCCAAAGTGCCGCTGCAAACAACAGTGCTTGTTTACCTGGGCGGAATGGAAACCGATGACGGTGTAATCGTCCCCGATTTAAGCGGAAAAACCATGCGCGAAGCCACTGAAGTTCTTGGCTGGCTTGGTCTGCGTATAAACGGCAGCGGCTCCGGTGTGGCTGTCAGCCAAAATCCCGAGCCCGGGACCAAGGTTGCAAAAAATAGTATAGTTTACGTGGAGTTTGCCGCTCCCGGCGAGGTAGAACGGTAAGGGTGAAGTAAACTTCACCCCCTTTTTGTCTGTGGGCAAAACATGTGTGACAAATTGCTACGGGGGGTATAATAGCAGGATGAAAACGCTTGCCCAGCTCGTCGGTTGCCTGCTGCATGCGGAAGTCCTGGGCCCTCGGGAGCGGCTGATCAGCGGGATCTGCTACCACTCGTCCCGCGTGCGGCCCGGTTATTTGTTTGTCTGCCTGCCCGGCACACGAACCCATGGTAAGCGTTATGTGGCGGAAGCAGTGGCGGCGGGCGCTGCCGCCGTTGTAACCGACCTGGAAGGTATGGACGCCGGCGATGCCACAGTGGTGCGCGTGCCTGACACGCGCCTGGCCCTGGCGCTGCTGGCCGCCTGTTATTATGACTTTCCTTCCCGTGACCTGGTTCTGACCGGGGTAACGGGAACCAACGGCAAGACGACTACCACCTATTTAATTGATGCTTTGCTGCAGAGCGCCGGTGCAGCCACCGGCTTAATCGGCACAGTCAACTACCGCATCCGCGGCGAGGAGTTTCCGTCCCTTGCCACTACGCCGGAAGCCTCGGACCTGCAGTTTTACCTGCATGAAATGAAAAAAGCAGGTGTTACCCATGCTACTATGGAAGTATCTTCCCATGCACTTGCCTGGTATCGCACCATTGGCTGTGATTTCGATACAGTGGTGCTGACCAATATTACGGAGGATCACCTGGATTTTCACCGGACCTTCGAGCATTACCTGGCAAGCAAAAGCAGGCTTTTTGCCTGGCTGGGGTCCATGCCGGCCAAGCGGGGCAGGATGAAAAGGGCTGTGCTGAACGGAGACGACCCCAACTGGCGGCAGCTTGCCGCCCTGACACCGGCTGAAATCTTGCTTTACGGGCTTTCCCGGCACTGCCACATCAGGGCGTCGGATATCCGTGTAACCAGGGAGGGGGTCCGTTTCCGCCTGGATACATGGCAGGGGGGCCTTTCCCTGCAGCTGAAAATGACCGGTCTTTTTTCCGTCTACAATGCCCTGGCGGCCATTGCCGTGGGCCTTTTGGAAGGGCTGGGCCTCGGGCATATCAAAGCGGTGCTGGAAGAGGTAACGGGGGTGCCAGGGCGCTTCGAACTGATTGACGCAGGCCAGGATTTTACCGTTATTGTGGATTATGCCCATACACCGGACGGCCTGGAGAATATCCTGCGGGCGGTGCGGGAATTTGCCCACGCCCGGGTCCTGACCGTCTTTGGCTGCGGCGGGGAGCGGGACCGCAGCAAAAGGCCGCTAATGGGAGAAGTGGCCGGTATTTACAGCGACTATTGCATTGTTACCTCCGACAACCCGCGCGGGGAGGATGAATGGCAGATTATTGCGGAAATCTTGCCAGGGCTGGAGAAGGAAAAGGCAAAACATGAGTATGTGGTTCTGACCGACCGCAGAAAAGCTATTGAACATGCGCTGGAGATGGCCCGTCCCGGCGACGTGGTGGTTATTGCCGGGAAAGGGCATGAAACATACCAGGTTTTTCGAGATTACAGTATTCCCTTTGACGACCGGCAGGTCGTACGGGAATGGTTGCAGAGGAGTCGGGAGCGTCATGGAGATGAATTGCAGGGCGGTGGCGGCGGCTGTTGACGGCACCATACTGCAGGAGGGCAGCGAACGCAATATCCGCCGGTTTGTCATTGATTCACGGCTGGCTGCCGACGGCGATTTCTTTGTTCCCTTAAAAGGCGAACATGCCGACGGGCACCAGTATGTGCAGCATGCCGCGCAAAACGGCGCCATCGGCTGCTTTGTCAGCCGTGACTACTCGTTGCCGCTGCCCCCGGGCTTGTTTGTCGTTGCCGTTGACAACACGCTAACTGCCCTGCAGCAGGCGGCTGCAGCCTACCGCCGGCGCTTTAGCCTGCCGGTGATAGGGGTGACCGGCTCGGTGGGCAAAACTACCACCAAGGACATGATTGCCGCTGTTTTGTCCGCCAGGCTGCGCACGCTGAAGACGGAAGGCAACCTGAACAATGAAATCGGGCTGCCGCTGATGCTGACCCGCCTGGAGGCGGACACGGAAGCGGCGGTGCTGGAAATGGGCATGAGCGGTTTCGGTGAGATCGCCCGGCTGGCAGACCTGGCCAAACCGACTGTGGGTGTGATTACCAATATCGGCGAGTCCCATCTGGAAATGCTCGGCACCAGGGAAGGTATTGCCAGGGCGAAAAGCGAACTGCTTCTGGCTTTGCCGCCGGAAGGGGCCGCCGTTGTCAACGGGGATGAACCGCTGCTTGTGCCTCATATTAAAAACTTGCCATGCCCGGTCATTACTTTCGGCTTTGGCGAAGCCGCCGCTGTCCGCTGCCGCGGAGTGGAGGGGGCGGGTGGGCGGAAGAGCGTCCTGATCGAGCAGGCCGGCTACCCGCTCCTGCGGCTGGAGCCGCCGCTGCCGGGCAGGCATAATGTGTACAATCTCCTGGCGGCTGTTGCTGTGGGCAGGCTGCTGCAGCTGACCGATGACGAAATCAGGGAGGGCCTTGCTGTTATGCAGCCGACAGCCATGCGACAGGAGATCGTTGCTCTGCCGGGAGGCGTCCGGGTAATTAATGATGCCTATAACGCGAGCCCCACTTCCATGGCCGCCGCCCTGGACCTTTTGCAGGAACTCGCGGGCGGCGCGGGTAGAATTGCAGTATTGGGTGACATGCTGGAGCTGGGTGAGATGGAGGAAGAGGGGCACCGGCAGGTGGGGAGGCTGGCGGCGGCAAGCGGCTTAAGGGCGCTGCTTGTTCTGGGCGAGCGGGCTGCCTGGATTGCCCGTGGGGCAAAGGAGGCCGGCATGGCGTGGGAAAACATTTACCACCCCGCCTCGCATGCCGAAGCAGCCCGCCTGCTGCGCAGGCTGGCAGAGCAGGGCGATTACGTCCTGCTGAAGGGCTCGCGGGGAATGCGCATGGAGAAAGTACTGCAGCATTTGCAGGAGGAAGAAGAATGAATCTGGCTTTGCTTCAGACCGCACTTATTGCTTTTCTTATCGGACTGGTACTGGCTCCCATCTTTATCAACCTGCTGCGCAAGCTGTCATTCGGCCAACAGATCAGGGAAGAAGGTCCGCGCCGCCATTATAAAAAAGCTGGAACGCCCACCATGGGAGGCATCATTTTCCTGGCAGCCGCGCTGCCTGCCACCCTGCTTTTTGCCCCGCGGGACCTGCCCCTTTTGCTTGTGCTTTTTCTCATGCTGGGCAACGGTCTTATCGGCTTTATTGACGATTATTTAAAAGTGATAAGAAAACAGTCGCTGGGGCTGAAAGCGCGCAGCAAGCTGTTTGGGCAGTTTCTCACCGTCCTGGTTTTTTTTGTCGCCTGGCGGTATGGCGGGCTGGCCGACACCGTCCTGCTGGTGCCGTTTACCGACTGGACGCTTGATTTGGGAATGCTGTATCCCTTTTTCCTGCTCTTTTTTGTCCTGGGCTTTACCAATGCGGTTAACCTGACGGACGGTGTGGACGGACTGGCCGGTGGAACAGCCATTTTGGCCCTGCTTGCCTACCTGCTGATTGCCGTGCAGCAGGAAGCAGCTTCCCTTTCCCAGTATTGCGCGGCCATGATCGGCGCCGTTTTTGCCTTTCTGATCTATAATCTCCACCCTGCCCGCGTCTTTATGGGGGATGTGGGGTCGCTGTCCCTGGGCGGCGCCCTGGCGGCCCTGGCAGTGCTGACAAAAACGGAGTTGTATTTGCTGATTATCGGCGGCATTTTTGTCATAGAAGCCTTCTCTGTAATTATCCAGGTGCTTGTTTTTCAAAGCACAGGCAGGCGGGTTTTTCGCATGAGCCCGCTGCATCACCACTATGAACTGGGCGGTTACAGCGAGTGGCGCGTGGTGACAGGATTCTGGGCGGCAGGTTTCATCCTGGCTGTCATCGGCCTGCTGCAGGTGGGCGCCTTATAAGCAAAGCGGAAGGAAGGAAGCACGTGATAAAACTTGCGGGACAAAAAGTGGTTGTCATCGGGCTTGCCCGCAGCGGACTGGCCAGTATCAGGCAACTTTTGGCGGACGGGGCGCTGGTGACTGTCAATGACAAACGGGGAGAGGCCGCCCTGCGGCCAAAGGAGCGTATTTTTCTTGCGCAGCATCCGGAAGTGCAGTTTGTGGGCGGAGGCCATCCGTCAGGGCTTGTGGACGACAAGACAGCCCTGGTGATCAAAAATCCGGGTGTGCCGGCAGGCCTGCTTCCCCTTGAGGAGGCTGCCCGCCTGGGGATACCGGTGATCACGGAAGTGGAGTATGCCTTTTGGAAAATGAAGGCAATGCTGGTGGCAGTGACAGGCACCAACGGGAAGACCACCACCACGGCCCTGACGGGGGAAATATATAAGGCGGCGGGCAGAAAAACCTTTACCGCCGGCAACATTGGCTTGCCACTGGCGGATGTTGTCCAGGAAGCGGGGAAAGATGATGTGATTGTAGCTGAACTGTCCAGTTTTCAACTGGAAGGAACGCTGACTTTCCGCCCCCATCTCTGCGCCATTTTGAATTTAACGCCCGACCATTTGGACCGCCACGGCTCCTTTGCCGCCTATGCCGAAGCCAAGGCCAGGATCTTTGCCAATCAGCACGGGGACGATGCCGTTGTTCTCAATGCGGATGACCCGGGAACAATGCAGTTGGCAGACCGGCCGGCAAGCCGCATTTATTTATTCAGCCGCAAAAGGAAAGTGGAGCGCGGCGCATATGTCCGCGACGGTTTCATCGTCCTGCGGGACGGGGTGCGGGAGGAAGAAATCTGCCGGACACAGGATGTTGCCATCCCCGGTGCACATAACCTGGAAAACGCGCTGGCTGCCGCACTTTTGGCCTGGCTGGGCGGCGTAAAGGCGGATGTAATCGCCGATGTTCTGAAATCTTTCCCCGGGGTGCCGCACCGCCTGGAGTATGTGCGGACAGTAGCGGATGTGGACTATATCAACGACTCCAAGGGAACAAATCCGGATGCAACTATTAAGGCGCTGGAGGCAATTCCCAAAAGGATTATCCTCATTGCAGGAGGCTATGAAAAAGGAGCGGATTTCACCCCGCTGGCCAAAGTCATGCAGGGAAAAGTAGGCCATGCCGTGCTTATCGGGCAGTCGGCGGAGCGCCTGGGCAGGGCGCTGGCCGAAGCGGGTTTTGATGCCTATACTTTTGCCGCAACGCTGGAAGAGGCGGTGAAATTGGCCTCAGGGATGGCCCGGCCGGGAGACGTGGTGCTGTTGTCGCCCGCCTGTGCCTCCTGGGATATGTTCCGGGATTTTGAGGAGCGGGGAGAGGTATTCAAAAAAGCAGTCCGGGCTTTGGGGGGACAAACGAATGGCCGGAAGACAAGACCGGAATCTCCGCAAGAATGAAGCGGATTTCATCCTGCTGTTTACAGCTATGACGCTGCTGGCAATCGGCATCGTCATGGTTTTCAGCGCCAGCTACTACATGCTGCGCGAACGAAATGACCCGTATTATCACCTGCGCCGGCAGGTGATGTGGGCTGCCTTGGGCCTGTCCGGGATGCTTTTTTTCAGCAATTATGACTACTGGAAGCTGAAACGCTGGACCAATCTAGCAGTGCTGGCAAGCATTGTCCTGCTGCTGGCCATTTTTATCCCCGGTGTCGGGGTGGAAATATACGGGGCCAGACGCTGGATTGGCATCGGAGGGTTTACAGCCCAGCCGTCTGACTTGGCCAAGGTTGCGTTGGTCATGTTTGCCGCCGCATATCTGTCCCGCAGGGATGTGGAGGTGCAGAAATTTACCAGCGGGCCGCTGCCAGTCATGGCGCTCATGGGTGTCATTTTTGCTTTGATTCTGAAGCAGCCCGACCTGGGGACGGCCATTGCCGTTGCCGGCACTGTCATGATCATCCTTTTTGCCGCCGGCATGCGCATCCACCATATCGTTATGGTTGCACTTGCCGCCGTGCCATTGCTTGTTTACATGGTGCGCAGCGAGCCCTACCGCCTGGAGCGTTGGCTTTCCTTTCTTGATCCCTGGGCCGACCCCCTGGATACCGGCTACCAGATCATCCAATCCCTGTATGCCATTGGGCCGGGAGGCCTCTTTGGCGTAGGTCTGGGGCATGGGAGGCAAAAAATGTACTACCTGCCCGAACCGCACAGTGATTTTATCTTTTCCGTGATCTGTGAAGAACTAGGGTTTATCGGCGCCAGCGCCATTTTACTGCTGTATTTTCTCCTTTTCTGGCGCGGTTTTAAAGTGGCCCTGTCCGCGCCCGATGCTTACGGCAGCCTGCTGGCGGCCGGCATTGTCGCCATGATCGGCCTGCAGACCCTGATGAATATCGGTGTGGTCACCGGTTCCATCCCGGTGACGGGAATCAATTTGCCGCTGATCAGTGCGGGTGGTTCTTCGCTGTTTTTCACCCTGTGCAGCATCGGAATTCTTTTAAATATTTCCAAATATACGAAATGAGGAGATGGCTGTGAAAGTCTTGTTTGCCGGGGGCGGGACGGGCGGACACATTTACCCCGCCCTGGCCCTGGCCCGGTACCTGCGGGAAAAGGAAGGCGCCGATGTGCTCTTTGTGGGAACGGCACGGGGCATGGAAGCGCAAATTGTGCCGGCGGAGGGATTCCCCCTGGAACTTGTTCCGGTTGAGGGCCTCACACGGCGCATTTCCCTTAAGCTGGGACGAGCTTTATACCTGGCCGGGGCGGCGGTCTTCCGGTCACGCCGCCTGCTTAAACGTTTCCAACCGGATGTAGTAGTGGGAACGGGCGGCTATGTGGCCGGGCCGGTGGTGCTGGCGGCATGGCTCGCGGGGATTCCCACCGTGATTCATGAACAAAACGTCATCCCCGGACTGACCAATGTCTGGCTGTCGCGCCTGGCCAGCTGTGTTTGCCTTTCTTTCCCGGGCAGTGAAAAATATTTCCCCAACCGGCAGAAAACTGTTCTCACGGGCAACCCAAGGGCTACTGATGCTTACAGGGCAGCAGGGGCGCCGCCACCCGCCGAACCGTTGCTGGACGACAGGCGGCCTGTCCTGCTCTGTGTCAGCGGCAGCCAGGGGGCTGCCAGGATTAATGAGGCTTTTTCCGCCGCCCTGGAGGCAGTGCTTGCCTCCTGCCAGGTGCAGGTCGTCTACATTACAGGCAGGCGCTACTTTGCCGAACTGTCGATAAAACTGTCCCGCCTGCAACAGCGTTACCGTACGAGCCTCCATCTGCTGCCCTACCATGCCCAGCTGCCCATGCTTTTAGCCCGCACCAGTCTGATGGTAAGCCGGGCGGGCGCCACGACCCTGGCGGAGGTGACGACGCTAGGAGTGCCGTCAATCCTGATTCCGTCCCCCAATGTCACCAGCAACCATCAGGAGCATAATGCCAGGCTTTTGGCAGACAAAGGGGCGGCCGTGCTGATAAAGGAGGAGGAGTTGTCGGCGGCAGGTTTGGCTACGCTGCTTGTCGAATTATTGTCCGACAGGAAACGACTTGCCGCCATGGCACAAGCCAGCAAAGCTTTAGGTGTACCGGATGCAGCCGCGCGCATGGCTGCTGTCATCAGTTCTCTCTGCCGCCGTTAGACTGTCGCCTAAGAAATCTTTTGCGAAACGTCCTGCGGAAACACACAATCAGCTCCTTTGCCATACTATAAATTACGGCTAAGGGTTAAATGCGGAGGTGCACATGGAACAGATCGCCCGGAAGCTTGCTGCCAAGATAACCGGAGCTGTCAGGACAAAAGAGCCGCTCTGCCGCCATACATCCCTTAAAATTGGCGGCCCGGCCGATCTTTTTGTGGAGCCGGCAACAAGGGAGGAACTGGCTTTCACCTTGGCGTGCCTGCGCCAGGCCGGTGTGGAGTGGTTTCTTTTGGGAAACGGCACCAACCTGCTGGTGCATGATGCCGGTTTCCGCGGGGCAGTTATTCGACTTGCCGGTGACTTTTGCCGCTATGAATTTGACGGCATGACCATCCATGCCGGGGCGGCTGTATCGCTGGCTCATCTGGCCAGAGAAGCCGTCCGCCGCGGCTGCGCCGGTCTTGCTTTTGCCGCCGGAATTCCCGGAACGGTGGGCGGCGCGCTGGTAACCAATGCAGGAGCCCATGGCGCGTCCCTCGGCGACGTTGTGGCTGAAGCACAAATCATGGATGAAAGCGGGGAATTACATACTTGCCTGCCGGAGTCTCTGGGGCTGGCATACCGCAAAAGCAGTATTCCTCCTGCTCATGTTGTTTGTGCCGTTACACTGCAGCTGACAGCGGGAGACAGGGAAGAGCTGGAGAGGCAGTGCCGGGATGATTATCTTTTTCGCCGGAAACACCAACCCCATCAACCCAATGCCGGAAGTATTTTTAAGAACCCGCCGGGTGAAGTTGCCGGCAGGCTGATTGAAGCCGCGGGCCTCAAAGGCTGCCGGGTGGGAGGAGCGGTGATCTCTGCCATACATGCCAATTTTATTGTCAATGACGGACAGGCAACTGCCGCCGATGTCATGGCTTTAATCGAAAAGGCACGTGCAGAGGTGGCCGGAAAGTTCGGCATTGAACTGGAACTGGAGATCTGTCTGCTCGGTTACTAACGGGGAAGGTGGAGTTATGGACAGATATGTAATCCGCGGGGGAAGACGCCTGGAGGGGACTGTCCGGGTTGGAGGAGCAAAAAACGCCATTTTGCCGATTCTGGCGGCAACTGTTCTGAATAAAACCGACGAGGTTATTATCCTGACCAATGTCCCGCATATCAGGGACGTGGTGAAGATGGTTGATATCCTCCGCAGCCTGGGGGCGGAAATAAGCTGGAGCGGCGGCAATATGATAGTATCCACCCGCAATTTGAGCGGTTTTGCCGTCAGCGAAAATTTGATGCGGGAAATGCGCTCCACAATATTCCTGATGGGTGCTCTCTTGGGGCGCTGCGGCCAGGTCTGCATCTCCCATCCCGGCGGCTGTGCCATCGGACAGCGGCCGATAGAACTGCACCTGAAAGGGCTGAGAAAGCTGGGGGCCCAGGTACGGGAGCAACACGGCTTTATCTACGCCTCCTGTTCCCGCCTGACCGGGGCGGAGATCCACCTTGACTATCCCAGCGTGGGGGCAACGGAGAACATTATGATGGCCTCCGTTTATGCCCGCGGGGTGACGGTAATTAGCAATGCGGCCAAGGAGCCGGAAATAGTTGATTTGCAAAATATGCTCAATAAAATGGGCGCCAAAATTCGCGGCGCCGGCACGGACCAGATCCGCATCACCGGTGTGACGCAACTGCGCGGCATTGAATACAGTGTGATCCCCGACCGGATTGTGGCCGGCACGCTGATGATTGCCGCCGCCGCCACCGGCGG
>JAAYMN010000039.1 GCA_012521345.1 Bacillota bacterium | reverse complement strand
CCATTTATGTCGATTTTATCATGGCCATTAACACAGAAATACCGGCTATAATGACAAATGGTTTAGTTTTTAAAGATAAATAGAAATTTTTAATTTGTTTCTCTTCAAAAACAAATCCCCTCGCTGCTATATATTCACAAATATGAGTTAAAACATCCGGCACAGTTAAATCTTTTATTATCTCCTTGGCTTTTTCCTGTATCTGTGAACCGCTATCAGGTATGATTTCTTGGCCTGCTCTGTTTATTAGTCTTGTTAAAACAAAATACTTGCTACCATCTGATTCAGTTTCGACCCTATCATAAACAAAAGGACCTTCATAATGAAACATCTCATCTTTTCTATCCCTTGTAAAAACATGTATGGGATATTTTTCTTTTTGTGATAACAATACGGCTTGGTTTGATTTAGACAATTCATTATATATTCTTGTTCCGTCTTCTTTTGTACGCCCTTCAAGATAGTATTTTAAAACTGTCTCATGTTCATCAAGCCAACTGTTTGCATAAAAGCCTCCAGAAAAAGTACATAGAATGACTACACTCTTATGTGCATCATCATTAATCGGGTGAATCCCTTTTACAATGTTTTGTCCCGAAAGTGCCGCCACATCTTTAGCGGTTACAGCATATCCTTGCTGCAAACTGTTTAGATCATCTAAAGTTAAATAGTTTTTATCTAATTTCTTATAGTAGTTGTATAAATGTTTGTGAGCAACTTTACGCAGTTCTTTTTTCGTTTTCCAATCTATTTCCAAACCGCGCTTTTTATTAAAATGCAATGTATTAGTGTGTTCATCATAATCAATTAAATCGCGTAAAGCAGATAGTGGTTGCTCTAGCATTATATTTTTAATATCAGAGTTATTTAAAGACTCGACCTTAAACATCCTGGCAGTCTGTTTTTCAGGTATTTTACCGGCTTTAACGCGATTTAAATAGAACTGTTTAAAGCTTTCAACAACATTACCCATATCAGCATATCCGGTATTATTTACATTGTCTAAAAAAGCAAGTAACGTGACCATCATATATGAATATTGCTTAGAATTGAATTTTTGGTCAAAGAAATTAATGTATTCCTTATAAGTTATTTTATGATTATTGCTATTGCTGCTGGAATACAGTGGTATATGCGATAGGTCATATTGATCTAATGCTCTACTTAATTCCTCCCGGAGCTTCCAAACAAAACTCCCTTCTATATTTTTATCTGCATATTTTCCAATATATAATATGGGCCACCATCTTGTATTTCCAGCTTCATCTTTTATAACAGGGCATCCGGTCACCTTAGCAACTCGTTGCGCCAATGCCGAAGAGCCAGAGTTATAGAAATTTGCTGTTTCACCATATTTTGCCGCAAGCTGCTTGCATGTAGCCTCACCACCATAGTCCTTGATTCGTTTCATAATAGCAAGACTGTTTTCATTAAAAACATTTTTGTCTGCGAGTAGTTCTAACCATTTTTCGGTAGAAATATTTGGGTTGTATTCAATTGGAAACCACTCATTTTCCTTCACAGATTTTTTTGCATATAACCTACCAATATAAAAACAAAAATCTATAGTTAGTGTCTTTAGCTCTATATCAGGATAGCAACTGTCTGTAAGAACGGATCTTAATATTTGGACTAGCTCTTTATCTTTAGCTAATTCCGAACAGATTTCGTCGTATAGATTAAAGCTCTTTAATAGATTATCAATTGAATGTCCTTTTTTAGACATTTTAGGTACAAAATCACTTTCTAGTGCAATTGCCGCAGAACGACATTCAGAAAATTTATAAATATAATATTTATCAGGGTAACGAAGCCAAAGGTAAGTACTAACCGAATAAGTACTCTGAAAATGTGATTTACCTTTGCTGTATTTTTTAAGCAAAACATCTGAGGTAGACAAAAAATTTTCCACACGCTCTGCCAAATCTTTGGTTTCATCAAAGAGATTAAGAAACATTGATCGAACAGTTTCCGCTTCTTTTTCTGCAAAAACTTTTATCATTTCTCTTGGATAATGATTTAGTGAGGCTAGTAGATTTTGGGTCCTACTAGTTGATTGTAAAAACATATTTAAAAAATCAGGAGCGTCTATATCCCAATTATCTTGAAAATGTTTTACAGCTTCCCATTTATATTTTTCATCGTTCCATACTTTTGGAACAAAATCTTTTTTATATTGAGTAAGTATAGCCTGAAATTTTTCCAAATTTATCATAACGCCCATTCCCTTCTTGTTCGTTCTCCCAAATTATTTATACTTGCAGGGTTTGATTCGGATTAGAGTAGCCATAGCTCACCTTAAATAAAGCATTTATTCTCCTAAATTTCCCCGCATAGGTAAGGGATCCAATACATTCCAAATAAATACATTCTTTATAATATGGCATAACTCCTCTAGGCAGATGTTAGAAAAAACAAGCTTTCTGTCGATATAGGGACAACCATGCTGTATAAAAAAGCAAGATGGTTTGATGAAAGCGGAGTTTAAACTAACATAAGACTTTTTACTTCGTTTAACATAAAATTAATTTCTTACTGTGCACATATTCTATAAAAAAAAAGCAGCTTTTGGCTGCTTTTAGGCGACAAGAATCTTTTCTTCTTCCAGGCGGCGGCGGATGAAGTCGCCGCTGATTTTTTCTTCGTGGACCAGGATTTCTGCCAGCTCGCGGATCAGGTCGTCACAGATTTGGAAGAAGGCACGTACTTTTTCCTGCTCTGCGGCTATTATCCGCTGGATTTCCGCGTGCATTTCCGCGGTTGGCACGTCTTCCTGCGAGACAACACCGAGCCTGCTCATCCCGGCGGCAATGATTTGCTTGGCAGCTTTTACGGCCTGCTGGTAATCATTGATAGCGCCGGTGGAGCGGTCGCCCAGGACTGTCTCTTCAGCGGCCGCCCCGGCTACCATGATGGCAATCTGGCCTTCCAGATACTTTTGCGTGTAAAGGTAGCTGTCCTTTTCGGGGCTCTGGCGCATATATCCCAGCGCCTTGCCGCGGGATGTTGTTGTCACGGTGGAAACGGAGCCGGGACGCTGCATTTCGCTGGCTATGGCATGGCCGATTTCATGTATGGCAACGCGCCACAATTCTTCTTTGTCCGGCTTGCGTTCCAGCTTTTCGCCCATCATGACCTTGTCAATGGCATCGGTGAAATGGCGCTGGGTAATTTTCTCCGCCCCTTCGCGCATGGCAAGGATGGCCGCCTCATTGGCCACACTTTCCAGGTGGGCGCCGGAAAAACCGAATGTCTCCCGTGCCACTTTTTCCAGGTCGACATCAGAGGCAAGCGGTTTGTTATTAACGTGCAGCTGCAGGATTTCCCTGCGTGCCGCCAGGTCGGGCAAATCCACCTGGACGATGCGGTCGAAGCGGCCGGGACGCAGCAGGGCGCTGTCCAGCAGGTCGGCACGGTTCGTGGCCCCGATCAGAAGCGTCCTGACCCGGCCGTTTGTTGCCATGCCGTCCATCTCCACAAGGAGCTGGTTCAGGGTCTGGTCATATTCGTGGTGGGAAGTATGGGAACCCCTCTTCCCGCCCAGGATTTCTATTTCGTCAATAAAAATGATGGCACTGTTTTTTCTTTCTTTTTCTGCCGCCGTTTTTGCCCGGCTGAACAGCTGACGGATTCTTTGCGCCCCCACGCCGGCATAAAGCTCGATAAATTCGGACCCGCTGGCTGCCAAAAAGACCGAGTCGGTATAGGCGGCAGCCGCTTTGGCCAGAAGGGTTTTGCCCGTGCCGGGCGGGCCGACAAGCAGAATTCCTTTCAGGGGGCGGATGCCCATCTTGGCCACCCTCTCGGGGAAGCGGACAAAGTCAAGGGCCTCCAGCAGTTCCTTTTTGGCCGTTTGCTGCCCGCCGATGCTGTCAAATGTGACCGTCCCGGGTTGGGCTTCCCTGTCTATCATGGTGAAATTTACAGTGGAGCCGCCGCTGCGCGACTGCATTAGGTAGGAAAGAAAAGCAAACATGGCCACAAGGAAAAACAACGGCCCCACGTTCACTCCCTGCCAAAGCAAAACAACCAGGATGGCAGCAGCTGCGCCCAATACTGCTTCACGGATCATGCCTGCTCACCTGCCCCCCTGTTTTGTCGCTCGATGATTTCATACAGCCAGGCATCGCCTTTTTTCAGCTGCAGGTAGATATACTTATCGTCCACGGCAAAGCGGTAGTCATCAAGCCCCAGGGCGGCAAGCTTGGCGTCGACGGCCGCTCCGGCTGCAGCAAAGCTGCCCTTTTGCTCGCTTTCATAAAGCTCAAAATGGACGGCATAATAAGCATCCTCCAGGGGCTCGCTTCTCTTGTCAACAAGCACCAGGCGGTATGCTTCCTCACCGAGCATTTCAGAAATAACTTCATGCAGCTGCCGGTATGTTTTCTGCAGGTTGTCGACATATTCCAGAGTGACAAAAATTACTTTCTCCCCGCCTTCTTCCAGCCGCACCTCCCGCACAGGTTCTAGTTCACTGATCCTTTTCAGCAGGGGTGTATTTATCATCTGCCGCTGCCGCAGCAATACGGCACCGGTGGCAATGCCCAGGGTAACAACAAAAGCCAGCACGGCTGCATGCCATTTAAAGTTTTTCATGCTATCGCCCTTCCCGGTCTTTACGCAGTTTACATAATGTATTATAGCATTGGATATAGCGCTTTCCAACTGGAAATAGTTCGAAAAACGGCCGAAGGCAGGCTGCAAGTGCAGCCTGCCTTCTCATTTAGTTTCAATGATTCCCAAAAGATCGTAGCCGTCGTAGCCGGTGATCTTGACATTAACAAAGGAGCCGTCTTCAGCATGTCCACCATCCACCCTGATGTAGCCGTCCACTTCCGGCGCCTGCCCCTGGCTGCGCAAAAGCAGGACATTCTGGTCCAGGGCGGAACGGCCGTCCACAAGCGCCCGCAGCCGCCGTCCGACAAGGGCCTTTTGCTTTGCTGCCGCAATTCTGCTTTGCTTGTCTAATGCCACTGCCAGGCGCTCGTTTTTCACTTCCTGGCTGACCTGTCCGGGAAAGCTTGCCGCCGGTGTCCCCTCCTCCTGTGAATAAGCAAAAAAACCGACGCGGTCAAGGCGGGCTTCCTCCAGGAAGGCAAGCAGGCAGGCAAAATCTTCTTCCGTTTCGCCCGGGAAACCGACAATAAAGGTGGAACGCAGGGTGATGCCGGGGATGGCCGCCCGCAGGCGCCCGATCAATGCCAAAAGCTTGTCGGCCGTGGTTTTCCTGCCCATGCGCCGCAGAATTTTGTCCGAGCCGTGCTGGATCGGCAGGTCAAGGTAAGCACAGATCTTTTCCTCGGCCGCCATAACATCTATCAGCTTTGGAGTGATTCGTTCCGGGTAAGCATACAGCAGGCGGATCCAGGCAATGCCGGGTATGGCGGCAAGGGCGCGGAGCAGTTCCGGCAAAGTCCTCCCTTCCCCCCTGTCCTTCCCGTAAAGGGTGATATCCTGGGCAACCAGGTTCAGCTCCCGCACTCCCTGCCGTGCCAGCTTCTCCGCTTCCGAGACGATGGAAGCAAAACTGCGGCTGCGGTAAGGGCCGCGAATGGCCGGAATAGCGCAGTAGGTACACCTGTTGTCGCAGCCTTCGGCGATTTTCAGGTAGGCAGTATGCTTTGGCGTGGCCAGCAGGCGGGGAGCGTCATCAGGCAGCCTGTATTTGCCCTCAAGGTAGGCCGGCCGCTCCCCGGCAAGACACCGGCGAATTGTCTCCGCCGCCGCCTGCAGATCATTGATGCCGAAAATCCCGTCTATTTCGGGGATTTCTTTTCTCAACTCCTCGCCGTAGCGCTGCACAAGGCAGCCGGCGGCAATCAGCGCCCGGCATTTTTGCTTTTTCAGCTTGGCCAATTCCAGGATAGTCAGAATTGATTCTTCCTTGGCGCTGTCGATAAAGCCGCATGTATTAACAATAATGACATCGGCGTCTTCCACAGCCGTCACCAGGGTAAAATTCTCCGCTGCCAGCAGTGCCGAGAGCATTTCACTGTCTACCAGGTTTTTTGCACATCCCAGTGAAACCAGGGCAACAGTTATCTCTTCCGACATGACTTGTCCTCCGGGGCTATAAGTACCCTTCCAGTATAACGGAGAGAAGCAGCTCTGTCAAAGATGCACGCCGGAACTGGAACAAAAAACCTTTTCCTGACGGAAAAGGTTAGCCGTTATTGCTTGACAATATACATTGTATACGGTCTTGTCGTGTCCGGCAATTCCACCTGCTTTCCGCAAACGGTCAGGGAAAAAACCTGCGGATTGCCGAGGCGAATGCGCAACTCCTGCCCGGCGAAAGCCGTGCGCGTCTGGCCTCGCTGCAGCGTCCCTGAATATGTTTCCTTGCCGTCCTCGTGGACGCTGATCCAGCAGGTGCCGGAAAAAGTCATTTCTGCTTCCAGTGTTTCCGCATTGCGGACAAGATAGCGGATCTCGGCGGATGTCGTATCCCGCTCTACGCTGACCTCCTCCTGCGCGGGCTCTTGCGGCAAATCCTCCGGCGGCGGCGCCGGCGGTTCGTTATCCTGTGGTTCAGGCTTGTCGTTCGTAGCAGGAGGCGGACTTGACTGCGGAATTCTCTCGCTTAAATTCTGTACAATTAAATAGACACAGCCGGCAAGCAAAAGAATAAGCAGCGCCACAAGCAGGTTCCGGCCAATTGCCGTCTTCTTGCGTTTGCGTTTTCTGGCCGTACGGGGTGCCGGTGCCGTTTCCTCCAGCCCGTTCTGTGTGCTGCGGTTATAGAGATCCATAATTGCCTGAACATCCAGGCCCAGTTCGGAGGCATATTTGCGCAGCGCACCTTTCATATATACTTCACCGGGGAATACTTTGTAGTTTTCTTCTTCCAGAGCCAGGAGGTACTTTTTGGGAATCATGGTCCGTTCCGTGATGGTTTCTACAGTCAACCCTAACCGTTCACGGGCCTGCCTCAACTCCTGCCCTATTTCTGTCATCTCTTCACCCCTTTTCAATTCTCTTTACATCGATTCGCGGTCAAATAGCAGTCTTCTGGCCTGTTCAGGTGTAATCAAAATTTCCCTGGCCTTGCTTCCCTCAAACTTGCCCACAAAACCGCGCCGTTCCATGTCGTCCACTAGGCGTGCCGCCCTGGTGTAGCCGATGCGCAGGCGCCTCTGCAAAAGAGAAATAGAAGCTGTGCCCGCCTCGGCAAAAAGCATTACCGCCTGCGGGAACAGTTCATCTTCCTCGTAAAAATCTTCTTCTTCATTTTCTTCCGGCAGCAGCTGTTCCGCATATTCAGGCTCGCCCTGGCTGCGGATGAATTCCAGCAGCTGCTCCAGCTGCCTTTCATTGATAAAGGCGCCCTGAATCCGGAAAGGCTTGGACAAACCAAGGGGGTGAAAAAGCGCATCGCCGCGGCCAAGCAGTTTCTCGGCGCCACCCATATCCAGGATAGTGCGGGAATCTGCCTGGGAAGAAACGGCAAAGGCAATGCGCGATGTAATATTGGCTTTGATGACGCCGGTAATAACATCGACCGACGGGCGCTGCGTGGCAATTACCAGGTGAATGCCGGCAGCACGCGCCATCTGCGCCAGCCGGGCAATGGAATCTTCCACATCGGCGGCGGCAACCATCATTAAATCGGCCAGTTCATCTATTATTACCACAATAAATGGCAGTATTTCATCTTCTTCGTGCTGTTCCCTTTTCCGCTCGTTATAGCTGTGAATGTCTCTCACGCTTTCGCGGGCAAAAATTTCATAGCGCCGCGTCATTTCCTTCACCATGTTCTTCAGCGCCAGGGAAGCCTTTTTGGCATCCGTCACCACCGGCAGAAGCAGGTGCGGTATGCCGTTGAAAGTACTCAGCTCGACCACTTTCGGGTCTATCAGCACGAACTTGACATCCTGCGGCCGCGCCTTAAACAAAATACTGGCTATAATAACATTTATGCAGACACTCTTCCCCGAGCCTGTGGAACCGGCAATCAGAAGGTGCGGCATTTTCATCAGGTCGGCCACTACCGCATTGCCGGTAATGTCTTTGCCCAGGGCCACGGTCAGCACCGACTCCGCTTTTTGAAACTGCTCGTCCTCCAGAACTTCCCGCAGGTAAACGGGAGCAATTACTTTATTGGGCACTTCCACGCCAATGGCAGCTTTCCCGGGTATGGGAGCCTCGATGCGAACGTCGGGAGCGGCCAGATTTAAAGCGAGGTCATCGGCCAGGGAGACAATTTTGCTAACTTTTACGCCCGATTCCGGCTGCAGTTCGTAGCGTGTCACCGTCGGCCCCGACTGCGCATCCACGACTTTTGCCTTGACGCCGAAACTCTCCAGGGTTTTTTCCAGGATTTTGGCCCGCTCCACCAGCGTTTTCTGTGCCTGCGTATCGCGCTGTTTCGGCGGCTTCGCCAGGATTCTCAAAGGAGGCAGGATATAATCGTCCCCTGGTTTGCTTTTCCCGGCGGCAGCTTTTTCGCCGGCTGTTTTTTCCTGCGTCTCCTGCTGCTTTACGTCTTCAATGTTTTCAGCCTGAGTTGCTTGCGGCACAGGCAGCGGAATGACAGGAGTTTGAGTTTCCCTGCGTTCAGGCTTGTCCAGGTCAAAAATGTTAGCCTGCTGCCCGCCCGCCTGCCGTTTTTCGCTGTCAAAGTCTTTTTCGCCAAGGGACGGGAATAATGCTTCGTTTTCCTCCTCCCGGCCGCTTTCCCCGCCGGAGGGGGTTTCCGCTTCCCTGCCGACAAACAAATCTGCAATGCCGGAAACTATACTTTTGATGCCGAGCCAGAGTAGGTGGAAAATGTATGCCAGGCATTTTGCAGCTGTCCGCAGCAGCCGCACCAGGGAAATATTTGTTATCAGAAGAAAAGCAATTACGACTAAAGCTATAAGGACTATGTAACTGCCTATATCACGGAAAAGAAAGTAAAACAGCATGGTAAGCAGTGCGCCGGAGACGCCGCCTCCCTGCTGCTGCAGCCCGAGACGGAAAAAGGCCTTGTAATGTCCCAGGTCCACGACCAGTTCCCGGTATTCTTCCAGGACTTGCAGGTGGGCAAAAACAAGCAGGATGACAAGAACTAAAAGAAAGCCTGCTTTCCTTTGCTTCAGGTGCGGTATTTTCCAGGGCAGAATTTCCTGCACTCCGCCTACCAGCAGGAATACCGGCAGCAGAAGCGAGACATCCCCAAAAAGCATGCGTAAAACGTTGCTGAAAAAGATTCCTACTTCGCCGGTCTGGCTCGGAAAAAGCAGGGCAGCAAAAGCCAGAGCGGCCAGGGCAAGAATCAGGATGGCCCTGATTTGCTGCCTGATTTCATCACGGGTATTGCGAGCCACCATCCATCACACCTTCTCAGACTAACCAGGTGAACAAAAGGCTAATGATACCAGCAAACCAGCAATAGTAGGCAAAGTAATGAAATTTGCCGGACCGGAGGACTTTGACAAAGAGCCGGATAGCCAGGATTCCGGAAAGAAATGCCGCCAGCATACCCAGCAGTACGCCTGCTGAAAGATTGTTAAAACCCGCTGCGGCCAAATCCTTTGCTTCCAGTAAGGTAGCGCCCAGAATGACGGGAATGGAAACCAGAAAAGAAAAACGGACGGCAGTCTCCCTGTCCAATCCCAGCCAGAGGGCGGAAGTAATTGTGGCACCGCTGCGGGAAATGCCCGGTATAATGGCAATTCCCTGCGCCACACTGATGAGGAGTGCATCAATCCCCTTCATGGTCGCTTCATTCTTCTCGCCGGGACGGAGATATGCCAGGGTGTAAAGCAGGCAACCCGTTACCAGCAGCATAAGGCCGGTAGTTGCAGGGGACTCGTAAAAGCCGGCAAAGTAGTCTTTCAGGAGGATACCCATCAGTCCGGTGGGAATAACCCCTAAGACCAGCATCAGCAGAAAATGCCTTTCCTGTTTTTTTCTGTAGAAATTTCTTAGAATCCGCAGAATGTCGTTGCCAAAAACACAGAGGACAGAAACAAGCGTTCCGAAATGTACCATTACTTCAAAGGTGATGCCCGCTTCCCGGATGCCCAGGAAGTGCTGAAAAATTACCAGGTGCCCTGAGCTGGAAACGGGCAAAAATTCCGTCAACCCTTGTACGATGCCTAGAAAAATGCCTTCCAGTATTCCCATACGGACCTCCCGGGAAAAATTCCGACATTAGAACCATTTGCGTATCATTTCGCTAAAAGGAGGTAAAATCCTCTTTTTCACAAGCCTTTCTGACCCGACAAAGCTTTCCACCAATGTCTGGAACGGCTTCAGCAAGAAAAGCATCAGGCACGCGCCGCACAGGTTGTAAAGAGTGTGGACATTGGCCAGCTGCCTGGGCAGCGACTGTGCCGAGGCGGCAGCCAGGCGCAGCAGAAGGGGAAGGGCCGGCCACAAAAGAATTACGCTGCAGACGTTAAATAATAAATGGGCAAAGGCAGCCTGCCGACCCGTTTTCCCACTGAAAAAACCGGCCAGCAGCGTGTCGGTGCAGGTGCCGATATCCGCCCCCATCATAATTGCCGCTCCGGCAGACAGATTCAGGATGCCGGCCCTAGCCAGGGACAATGTGACTCCCGCCACCGCGCTGGAGCTCTGGACAATGGCCGCGGCTGCCGCGCCTACGGCAACGCCGGCAAGAGGGCTGCGCGCCGCCAGGGCAAGCACCGTTGCAAACCAGCGTGTTTCCTGCAAAGGGACAACTGCGGACGCTAGCAGCTTCATCCCCCAAAGCATCACGGCAAAGCCGACCAGCGCCCAGCCGGCCAGGCGTGTTTTTTTGCCGCCGCAGGCAAGAAGCAGGAGGCCAAGCACAGCCGGCAGCAGGGCATAGTCGGCCAGGTTGAAAGACAAAAGCTGCCCAGTGACGGTGGTTCCCACATTTGCTCCAATTATCACACCAATGGCCGCCTGCAGCGGGAGCAGCCCCGCCTCAGTCAGGCCCACCACCAGGACAGTTGTCAACGAACTGCTCTGCGTCAGGGCGGTAAAACAAAGGCCGCTGCAAAAGGCAGCAAGGCGGGAGCCTGTCAGGCGCTGCAGCATGCCGGCAAAAGCCGTGCCCCACAAAGCTTCCAGTCCCAAGGCAAGCAGGCGCAGACCGGCGAGAAAAAGCACAAGACCGCCGCACAGGCAAACAGCCGCCACATAAATCACCCGCTTAAAGATATGAGCACAGTCCGGGGATTTTGCCACAAAAATGCCAGCTTTTTCCCTCAAGGCACAGAAACAGCCTGCCAGTGCAGGCTGTTTACGCTCAACCGTTCAGACCGATGTTCATACCCGGCTGCAGTTCCGGCTTCAGGTAGTCATTGGGGTCCGAAGAAATCAGGCGAGCCAGTTTGCCGGCATTCGCACCTGCCGCCTCCACCAGAAGAACTGCCTGTCCCCGCCTTATTTCCACATAAGACGGCCTGTAACTGTCGCTGCCGGCAAGCACCACATCAAGGGGCATTACTGTCCAGAGCATCAGTGCAGCACCCCGCCGTTCTCCCGCGACTCTATCAATTCCCGCAGTTTTCTTACTGCCTGGGCCAAGCCGCCGACTTCGTCAATCAGCCCGATTTCCACGGCATCCTTCCCCACCATGACGGTGCCGATGTCGCGTGCCAGCTGGTCGGTGCAGAACATCAGCTCACGAAACTTTTCCTCGCTGATCCTTGAATGCTTTGTCACAAATTTGATAACACGGTCCTGCATCTTGTCCAGGTATTCATATGTCTGCGGCACACCGATCACCATCCCGCTGAGGCGGATGGGATGTATGGTCATGGTGGCTGTTTCCGTAATAAAAGAGTAATCTGCGCTGACGGCAATGGGAACGCCGATGCTGTGCCCCCCGCCCAGAACGAGGGAGACAGTAGGCTTGGATACAGTATCAATCATTTCGGCTATGGCAAGTCCCGCCTCCACATCTCCTCCCACCGTATTCAAAAGCACCAGCAGCCCCTTTACTTTCGGGTTTTGTTCAATTGCTACCAGCTGCGGTATGACATGTTCATATTTGGTCGTTTTGTTTTGCGGCGGAAGAGTAAGATGGCCTTCAATCTGGCCGATAATGGCAATACTGTGAATGTCGCTTTCCGGTGGAGGGGTGGGGACGGTCAGCTGGCCCAGCTGGCTTAGGTACTGCACCGCCTCATCTGTTTTTTCCGGCAGCTCGGGAGGCTGACTGTGCGGCAGTTGCCGCCTTGTTGTTTTCTGCGTTCGTGTTTTCCTTTGCGGTTGCCGCATCCGGGTTCACTTCCTCGCATGCATCTCTCTAGTAGTATTTCGCATGGGTTTACTCCTATACCACAGCCGGGAACTGAACCCTGCGGCAGGCATCAGGATTCCATAATAATCGGCAGTATCATGGGACGCCGGTGCATTTTCTCCCAAATATAGCGCGACAGGGATTCTTTCATCTGGTTTTTGACCAGTGACCAGTCGGTTTTCTTGCCGTTGACAATTTTCGTCAGTGTCTGCGCCAGATGCTCTTTTGCCTCGTCCAGCAACCTCTCCGATTCGCGGACATAGACGAAACCGCGCGAATAAATGTCCGGCCCGGCAATAATGCTGCCGTTTTCCTTCGCAATGGTCATGGCCACAATAAAAATCCCGTCCTCGGAGAGCACCTTGCGGTCGCGCAGCACTATGTTGCCCACGTCGCCCACGCTCAGCCCGTCCACCAGCACATGGCCGGAATCAACCGTTCCCGCCACGCAGGCGCTTCGCGCTGTGAACTCAAGGATCTGGCCGTTTTCAACGATAAAGATGTTGTCCTCGGGAATGCCGACTTTTGCGGCCAGCCTTGCATGGTGAATGAGGTGGCGGTGCTCGCCGTGCACGGGAATGAGATACTTTGGCTTCAGCAGGTTCAGCATCAGTTTCAGTTCTTCCTGGGAGCCGTGACCGGAAACATGGACGCCCGAGACGCTTTCATAGATGACGTTTGCTCCGCGGGCAAAAAGATTGTTAATGGTCCGGGCCACCAGCTTTTCATTGCCCGGTATGGGGTTTGCGGCAATAATGACGGTATCCCCGGGCATAATCTCCACTTTCCGGTGTTCCGAAAGGGAAATCCTAGTAAGGGCGGACATGGGCTCCCCCTGGCTGCCGGTAGTCAGGATTACAGCCCTTCTGGGCGGCAGTGCGTCCAGTTCACCCACATCCACAATGGTTCCTTCCGGCGCATGTAGATAGCCCAGTTCCTGGGCAATGGAAACCGCACTGACCATGCTGCGGCCTACCACGGCCACTTTTCTTTTATAGTGCAGCGCCGCGTCTATTACCTGCTGAATCCTGTGAATGTTGGAAGCAAAAGTGGCCAAAATAATGCGCTGCTGCGCCGCCTGGAAAATTTCCATGATAGAGTTTCCCACTTCTTTTTCGGACAGTGTGTATCCCGGCCGCTCCGCATTGGTGCTGTCTGATAGCGCTACCAGCACACCCTTTTCTCCCAGCTTGGCCAGGCGGTAATAATCGGCAGGTTTGCCGTTGACAGGCGTCTGGTCGAATTTAAAGTCCCCTGTATAGACAACGGTCCCCACAGGTGTTTTTACAGCTATGCCGACTGAATCGGGAATACTGTGGTTAACACGGAAAAACTCAATTTTAAAAGAGCCAAGTTCCAGTTTGTCCTCGGGCCGGATAACCTGCAGGCTGCAGTCAGCCAGCATGTTATGCTCGCGCAGCTTTACTTCCACCAAGCCCAGGGTCAGTTTCGTCCCGTAGATGGGAACATTGATTTTTTTCAGCACATACGGCAGGCCGCCGATATGGTCCTCATGGCCGTGCGTCAGCAAAATGGCTTTGACTTTGTCCTTGTTTTCCTCTAGGTATGTGATATCCGGAATTACCACGTCTATCCCGAACATTTCCTCCGTTGGGAAGGCCATGCCGGCATCAATGACGATTATTTCATCCTCAAAGCGCAGGACATACATGTTCTTGCCGATTTCCCCTATCCCGCCCAGGGGGATGATCTGCAGCCTGGCCGCCGTAGTGCCCGTTACATGTTTTATCTTGGCCCTGTGTTTGCTTTTGGCACTGGACAAATCTTTTCACCTCCTTTACTGCATGTTTCCGACCAAATATGACCAGCTATCATTATAGCTGAAAGCGCAAAGGGGATGCAAGCAAACAATCCCTCAGGAAAAAAGCGCCTTCCCCGGCCGCGGGAGGCGCTTCGCTGCTATAGATAGCCCAAATCCTGCATTACTTTCCTGACTGCAGCTTCTTCCCCGTCAGTCAGGCCGACCAGCGGCAGCCGCAGCGGTCCGGCGTCAAAGCCCTGCAGTTTAAGGGCACACTTCACGGGAGCGGGATTTGACGTAATAAAGAGGACTTTAAACAAAGGCAAAAGGCGTTGATGCAGCGCAGCCGCTTTTTCCACCCGGCCGTCAAAATATGCGGCAAGCATTTCCTTGATAGCATTCCCCGCAATATGAGAGGCAACAGAAACGACACCGCATCCCCCTACGGCCACAATGGGCAGGGTCATGCTGTCGTCGCCGCTGTAGACGTAAAAGCCTTCCGGGGCAAGGGCGCAAATTTTGGCAATCTGTTCCAGGTTGCCGCTTGCTTCCTTGATGGCAACAATATTTTTAATCTCACCGGCCAGGCGCAGGGTAGTTTCCGCCACCATGTTTACGGCTGTCCTGCCTGGAACGTTGTAGAGCATAACAGGAAGCTCCGTAGCCTGCGCAATTCGGGCAAAATGGCGGTATAAACCTTCCTGGGACGGTTTATTGTAATACGGTACGACAAGCATCACCGCGTCCACACCGCATTTTTCCGCTTTTTTTGTCAGCGCAACGGATGCTTCGGTGGCATTGGAACCTGTGCCGGCGATCACCTTGGCCTTTCCCCGCACTGCCTCGCTGATTGCGGTAAAAAGGCGGATTTTTTCCGCTTCACTCAAATTCGGGGATTCGCCTGTCGTTCCTGCCACCACAAGGGCATCGCTGCCGTTTTCCGCAAGGTGCAATGCCAGTTCGCATGCCTTGTCGTAATCGACTTCTCCGTCTGCCGTAAACGGTGTAATCATGGCCGTGACAACTTTTCCAAAGGGTGCTTGCAAATCGGTTCACCTCCGGTAAAATGGCTACAAAAAAGCTTGCTTGCCCTTCCGGCAAGCAAGCTGGAACATGCCGCCTGCCAGTTACGCAAATACCGGTAGCAGAAATAACTTTACGTTATTATAACAGACGCGCCGTATCATTTCAAATTTAATTCTCACTTTTTTCCTGCTGCAGCTCATCCCCGCCCCCGTCTTTTGTCTTTTCGCCGGAAAACTCGTTATGCAGGGCCCGGACTGCCTTGGCCACATCCTTTTCCGGAATCAGGCACGAAATGCTCAAGTGGGAGTCGGCAGTCTGCATGACGGTGGTTTCCGCCTTGTTCAGGGCGGAAAGCATACGCGCCATGACGCCCGGAACACCCCGCATGCCTGTTCCGACCAGCGTCACCTTGGCAAAACCTTCTTCGACGGACGCTTTAACCCCAAGTTTTCTGATGACATCACGTGCTTTTTCCGCTTCTTTCCCCGCAATGGTAAACATTTTCTCCCCAGGAGAAAGGCTGATAAGGTCAATGCTGATGCCCGCTGCAGACAGTTGCTGCAGCACCTCTTCCACCTGCAGGTCCGTCATGTCCGCCGCAGGCAGGCGCACCTGGGCCAGCCCAGTGACATGGGTAATGCCGGTAACCACATTTCGTCTTGCCGTATACGCCGTAAATCCCTCCGCCTTGTGGTGGCTGACAAGGGTGCCGGGCTCGCTGCCCCCCGTCTTTTTTAAAAGTAGGGGCATGTTGTAGCGGAGGGCAAGATCCACCGCACGGGGATGCAGCACCTTGGCGCCTTCCCTGGCCATCTGCAGGACCTCATGATAGCCGAGGTCGGCAATGGGCCTGGCTTCCGGCACAAGCTGCGGGTCCGCCGTCATGACAGCATCCACATCTGAATATATTTCCACCACTTCCGCCTCCAGGGCCACACCAAGGGCGACTGCTGTTATATCCGAACCTCCCCGCCCCAGTGTTGTTATTTCCCCTTCCCGGGTGATTCCCTGAAAGCCGGCTACCACGACAATCCTGTTTTCCTGCAGGTGGCGGAAGATGTTTTCCTTGCGGATAAGTACAATTTCCGCATTGCCAAAAGCATCGTCCGTAATAATGCCGGCCTGGGCGCCGGTCAGGGCAATGGCGGCAAAACCGCGCCCCGCAACAGCGGACGCCATGACGGCTGCGGAAATTATCTCGCCGCAGGAAAGGAGCAGGTCCACCTCCCGCGGCAATTCTTTGCCGCCCGCATCCCGGAAAAAGTCAAGCAGCGTATCGGTGGCGTAAGGGTCGCCCCGGCGTCCCATGGCCGAAACTACCACAACCACCTGCGCGCCTTTTTGTCTTGCCTGGATAATATGTTCAACTGCCTGCTGTCTTTTCTGCGGCGCACCCAGCGATGAGCCGCCGAATTTCTGAACAATAAGACGCAAGCTTCCACCTTCTCGCATTAGAATTTGAAGTCACTTGACGGCAGCGTAACAAGCAGCGGCTGCAACTGCTTCCCTTCCAATGCCGCGCAGACCGTGGGCACCAGCAGCTCCAGCCTGGCAACCAGCGAATTTGGTTTGCTGAAAGGACTGTCCTGGCCAAAGGGAACAAAGTACACATTTTTGGTGGCGATCAGGATGCCGATATTTTTGGCATTGAGCCCCAGACCGTCATTGGTGGAAATGGCCAGAATAACCGGCTTCTGATTGCGCAGCTGCGCCTTGGCCCCCATCAGCACCGGCGTATCCGTGATGCCGTTTGCCAGTTTGGCCAGGGTATTGCCGGTGCAGGGAGCAATAATATAGGCATCCAGCTTCCCCTGCGGCCCCAGGGGCTCCGCCCCGGTAATGCTGTTGATCAGTTTCCGCCCCGTCGCCTGTACCAGCCTTTTTTTCCATTCCGTGGCGTCCCCGTAGCGCGTGTCCGTTTCATCAACTGAAGGAGAAATCAACGGGTAAATCTCTGCTCCTTCGGCTTTCAGCTTTTCAATTTCCGGGAAAACGGCCTCCAGCGTGCAATGTGAACCGGTCACGGCAAAACCGATTCTTTTCCCCTCAAGTCTCATTTGTTCTTCCCCCTTTCCTCTTATGTAAAAGAATATAATGGGGATAAATTTCCGCCAGGATTTTGCCGGCAGCAGCCGGCGCCGTCTTCCCGGGGAGGCCGGGCAAGAGGGCCGCATGCAGTGAAAACTCTTCGGCAGCCGCAAAATCAACGCCACCCGGCTGTGAAGCCAGATCCACTATGCAGACATCGCCTGCGGCGGCGGCCAATACTTTCCTGTCAATGACAAGCGCAGGCACGGTATTGAAGATAAAGCGAAAAGAGCCTGCATGCTCCGCCATTTCACTTAGAGCAATGGTGCTGAACCCCTGTGCCCTGGCGGTGGCGGCCGCTTCCCTGCGCCGCACTGCCACTGTCACCTCCGCCCCCAGTGCTTTCAGGGCGCGGGCCAGAGGCTGGGCACAGCGGCCAAAGCCTGTAACCAGGATCCTGCTGCCGAACAGAGTCCAGGGAGAATGACTGATAGCATAGGCAAGGGCGCCTTCCGCCGTAGGAATAGCATTTAAAACGGCTACTTCCTCCAGCGCCGCTGTTTCAACCACAATCACCTGTCTTTCTTCCAGGACCTTCCGCTCCGCCCTGGGCAGTTTCCCGCACAGGACCAGAACGGACGGGGCAAAGAGCCTTTCCAGGTCCCACAGGCAAATCCGCCGCTCTGCATAAGGAGCATAGACGGTTTGGTCGTCACTTACCCCCAAAAGCGGCAGAATAATTACATCCGCCCGCTGCGGAAGACCTGTCCTGATCCCGGGAGAAAGTTTTCTAGCAGGGTGGGAAAAGCCGTATAGCCACACACTTGCCCCCAGCGCCAGCAGTTCCTCCGCCAGGCAGGCCTCCCTTGCGTCTCCCCCCACTACCGCAATCTCTGTTCCTGCAAGTATAGTCATTTGTGCTCCCACCTTTTTCCCCAGGTAATTTAATATATGTTTTATCTGCCGCCAAAGGTTACAGCAGGAGCGCAGCCCCAAAAAAGACAGTAAAAAACCCGGCCTTGGCCGGGTTAGGCATAAGCCGGGTTATGCATGGGCTTTGATATCGAAGGCATTGTTTTCGCGAAAGACGGACATGATTTCTTCCGCCATTTCCTCATCGTCCGTCTCCACGGCCACCATGACGCTGCCCCGCTCGATTTCCTCTTCGTAGCGCTCTCCTTCTTCCTCCGGGATGCCGTAGTCAATAAGGCCGCCGGCGATGCCGCCGGTGACAATCCCGGTGAGGGCGCCTGCCAGGGGACCGGCGGCAATGATGGGGCCGATTCCCGGGATCAGGAATGCCCCGGCGCCCGCCAAAAGCCCTGCCAGGCCGCCGATGGCTCCGCCCGCAGCCGTGCCGTCCGCCAGATTCTGGCCGCCAAAACCGTCCTCCGTTCCACCTGCTCCTTCTTCTCCTCGCGCCACCAGGGAGATATCAAGATCGGAAAAATTACGCACTCTCAGTTCACGGATTGCTTCTTCAGCCTGTTCCTGCGAATGAAACAGCCCGATAACCGTCTGCGACATATGCATCCTCCTTTTTCAGTCGAGACTGCCTTTCTCTAGTATCAACCGAAAAAGCGCCGTTATGCATGACTGCCGTCGTATCTGTGAGACGAAAAACCGGGCGCCAAATCAACAACCACGATTTCCTCCCCTATTTTTTTGACTGCTTCCCAGGGAATGACAAGCTCCCGGGAATTTTTGCCCTTTATTCCCATTGTTCTGCCGTAAACAATAATGGATTGGATGCAGCCGGTCCGGTCGTCTATCACCAGGTCCGACTCGCCGATATAACCAAGGCGTGAACCGTCATGGAGATTGATGATTTCCTTGCGCGCAAGCTGTGACAGTTCCATGACTTCAACTCCTTCTTAACATACTGTAAACTTTCAGGACAAAAGGCTGGACAATGGCCGCCAGCAGGGAGAGAAAAGCCAGGGGCTCCAGTTTTAGCCCGATAATATTCCATCTTTCGGCCACTTCAAGCTGCAGGAACGAAACCAGGAGAACGAGGGAAAGGTAAACACCGCCGGCCTGGGACACCAATTCCTGCAGGGCACCGGAAAAAGGCGTTTCCTTGGCATTCTCCGGCATGGCAAAAAAACCGGTGCGGCGCCTGTTTTGCATGCGCAGGTAGATGGAGATAACGATCAGGATCCCCAGCAGCAACAGCGGGAACATCCTTTATTGCTCCCCCTTTCGCATCATTTCCACCACGAGCTGATCCAGCTTGCGGCTAAGAGACACCACTTCCCGGGCATGCAGGCTGCCCTGCAGGCGTTTAACTTCAGCGGCAAGGGCCTGTTGCAGCTCTGCCAGCTGCTTTTCGTAGGAACCCTGCAAAGGCAGACCTCCTCAAATTCCCGTATGTCCGAATCCCTGACTGCCGCGGTCCGTCTCGGGCAAGTCTTTTGCGGGTACAAATTCCGCCCGGACAATTTTGGCCGGCACCAGTTGGGCAATCCGGTCGCCGCGATACAAGACAAAAGGCTCCTTCCCCAGATTGGCAAGAATAACTATAATTTCGCCCCTGTAATCTGCGTCTATTGTCCCCGGGCTGTTGAGAACTGTAATCCCGTTTTTTAAAGCCAGGCCGCTGCGCGGCCGGATTTGCGCCTCATAGCCGGCAGGGATGGCAAGCGCCAGGCCTGTTGGAACAGGCAGCCTTTCACCCGGCAGAATCACAACAGGTTCTGCAAGCGCCGCATACAAGTCCAGACCAGCCGCCTCCGCCGTCATGTACGATGGCAGCGGCAGTCCTTCACCGTGGGGCAGCACGTGAACGTAGATCTTGCACATAGTTTTGCTCCTTCCTGCGTAGTCGTCCCCACTTTACTTGTTTTGGCTGCTTTTGTCAATACTCTACTGGCTCCAAATCTGCACCCAGACATAACCGCCGCCCGCACCGGAACGTATCTGGATAAATTTCTCCGTGGAATTGCGGAACTTGAAATCAATAAAGTCGGTCACTGTCGCGTCTCTGCCGGGAGGAACATAACCGACGCGGATGCTGTGGGGATGGCGCTCCACTATTTCCATGCCCGCCAGCAGGGCGGCATTATAAACCGTTGTTGCCACCTGGCAGACGCCGCCGCCGATGCCCATTCCCCCTACCACGGGTGCCATGCTGTAGCCCCGCTCAAAAGTGCGGGGTCCCGTAACCTTGTTAAAGGAAAAGACATCGCCCGGCGCCAGGACATAGCCGTTCATATACTTGGCAGCTACGTAAAGATTGTCTGTCCTCCCCGCACCGCCACCCCCGCTGGTGCTGAAGGAGGAAATTTTTTTGTCAATGGAACGATAGATTTCTTCCGTCATCTCCGGCTCCAGCACAATCACCCGAAGCGCGACTTCCTCATTCTCAGCCGCCGCCATCACTGCTGCCACCGTTGCTTCTACATCCACCATCATGCCCTTTTCTTCCGGAATAATCTCCAAAGTTTCCCTGTTAAGGCGGGCATTGACGGGGGCACGGCCGAGCGTCGCCGCCATCTTTGCGACTTCTTCCCGTACTTCGTGCTCGAGCATGCCTGACAGCGCTATGCCTTCCAGGGTCACCCCCCGCTTTACCCCCTTAAAATAGCGGACTGCGCGGTTTCCTGCATTGAAAGCAAAAGCTAAAATCACAAGGGCGACAATAAGCAGCAACACGGAAGTCACCCTGACGACGCTAAACATTTTTTTCTGCGGCTTCATGGCCTATTCCACATGCCCCCAATCCGGACTGAGCAACTCACTGACTGTCACCGGCTCCAGCCCTTTGGCGCGCAGGGCGGGGATTACCCGCCGGAGAAACTCTGCCGTCTGCTCGGTCGGATGCATCAGGATCATACTGCCCCCTGCCGCACCTTGCATGATTTTCTCATACATGGCATCAACCCCCGGCAGCTGCCAGTCCACAGTATCAAGCGTCCACATAATGACACGAAGTTCCTGCGCCGCCGCCGCCGCAAGGACGTTGGGCGACAGCTCGCCCTTGTGCGGGCTGAAATACTGCGGACGCCTGCCGCAGACTGCGGCGATTATCTCTCCCGCCCTGCGCAGGTCTTCTTCCACCACGGAAAGGGGAGCTTCACTGAGGCTGATGGCGTCCGAATAGCCGTGGCTGGCGATTTCAAAACCGGAGGCGGCGATCATTTCCGCCTCCTGCCGGTTGTTTTCCACCCAGCGCCCCACCAGGAAGAAAGTGGCCCGCGCCCCGGCATCCCGCAAAACCTCCAGCATTTCCGGCAGGAATTCATTGCCCCAGGCAACATTAACCAGAAAAGCCACCTGTTTTTTGGCAGGGTTCCCGCGGTAAACGGGATGCTGCTTGAAATCGGCCAGCGTCACGGCCGGGGGAACGGAGATAAAAAGCGGCGCCACCGCCTCCCCCCTGCCCGCAGCCAGTACCCGCTCCAGCGTGGCCTCCACATCAAGCCGCCGGCCGCACAGTTCCGGGACAACCCCGCCGGTAGCTTCATCCAGGCAGGCATCCACGGGAGGGACATCCCGAATGCGTGCCAGCTGTTCAATTACTACGCGGCTTTCAGCTGCAGTCAGCCCGCCGAGGGGGACATCCTCAAGCATCACGTCCTCGGCCACCGTTTGCGCCCGGCGCCGTAAAAACCCGGTGCAGCTGTTAATCCCGTAGGGGAGTATAAGCAGTACAAGCACCACCGATAAAAGTTTGCGGCCGTTTACTGCCGTAAAGCTGCTGAAACGCATCCTGCCGCCTCCTTATTTTATTGCGCGCTGCTGCAGCTCGCTGAAAGGCAGTATTTCATATTCCGCATAGCGCAGGCTTTCAATTAAAACCGGAAGCATCCGGACAATCTGGCTGGAATGGGTATGCATCATGATGATGGCGCCTGTATGCAATTCCTGCAAGATTTTCTCCTTGGTTTCACTGTACGGGAGTCCCATCCAGTCATTGGCGTTAATACTCCAGATAACCGTTGTCAGGCCGCGTTTTTGGGCGGCGTCAAACACACGCCGGTCCACTTCGCCGTAGGGCGGGCGAAACAAATTTGTTTCCGCCTGCAACTCCTCCCGCAAGGCTTCCGCCATCAGGTCAAAATCCCGCTCCAGCTCCTCATCATCCAGCTCGGTCAGGAGCTTGTGCTCATAGCCGTGCTGGCCCAGTTCATGCCCCCTGTTTAATATTTCCGCCGCCATGTCGGCATAGCGGCGCAGCCAGCTGCCGCTGACAAAAAAAGTTGCCCGGACATTGTAGCGGTCCAGGATGTCCAGAATTTCCGCCGTCTTTCCCGGCCCCCATACAACTTCAAAGGTGAGGGTGCAGGCTTTGTCTTTTGTCTGGACACGGTAATACACCCCCTCCAGCAGCGGTGCAAAGACGCTGCGCGTGATCTGGCGGTGCAAAAGACAGGCCAGAAGAAGGAGCAGAAAAAGCAAAAAATATAAGTAGCGTTTTTTTTGCCTGCCGCGCCTCGTTTCTCTGTTCAAGCCCAAACCTCACTTCCGTGAGTATACTTGCTACAAAGTTATGCACAGGAGAAAACAAAAATGATACCCCGCGCGGAAAAGAAAAACCGGGCATTGCCCGGCAAATTTTAACGCCATTGCAATACGTATTTCTCTAGCAGGACCACCGCCTGGTACATCAGGGCGGCGGCAGCAGAAAGGATGATGACGCTGGCCATCACCAGATCAAGGCGGAAAACCTGCCCGCCGTAGACAATCAGGTAGCCCAGACCTGCGCGCGAGACCAGGAATTCTCCCACAATCACACCGACCCAGGCCAGCCCCACGTTGATTTTCAGGGCGGAAACTATGGTGGGAATGCTGGCCGGCAGGATCACCAGCCGCAGGATCTGCAGTTTTGTCGCCCCGAAGGAAATAAGCAGCTTGATCTTGTTCTCATCCACCTGGGAAAACCCGGCATAAACGCTGATAATCGTGACAATCAGGGAAACAAAAAGGGCCATGGCCACGATGGACTGCATTCCCTGCCCCAGCCACACGATCAGCACCGGTCCCAGGGCGATCTTCGGCAGGCTGTTCAGCACTACCAGGTAGGGTTCAAGCACTTCTGCCAGGAAATCGGACCACCAGAGGATGACGGCAACCAGGGTTCCTGCCAGCGTGCCCAAAAGAAACCCGGCCACTGTCTCGGCAATGGTTACGCCGGCATGAAGGAAAAGACCGCCCTCCCGGTAAAGCGTGACAATGGTCCGCAGAATCCTTGTCGGCTGGCTGGTAATAAAGGGGTCAATCCAGTGCAGCACAGCCGCCGCTTCCCAGAGAAGGATAATACCGGCCAAAAGCAGTATCCTGGCGGCCATGACGCGCCGCCTGCTGCACCTGCGCTGCTCCAGGTAGGCCAGGTATGCCGCGGAAGCCGGCCGTTTTTCCGTGTCAGGCATGAACGTCCAGCTCCTTCCAGATAAGATTGAAGTATTCTCTGAATTCGGGCGCCTCCCGGCAGCGCAGGGGCGTCCGGACAGCGCAGGTCAGCCTGATGTCATGCACTGCCTTTATTCTGCCCGGCCGCTTTGACAAAACGACAACCCGGTCGGCCATACTGATGGCTTCGGCAATGTCATGTGTAACCAGAATGGTTGTTTTGTTCTCCCGGGTAATAATCTGCTTAATGTCATCGGCCACCAGCAGCCTGGTCTGGTAATCAAGGGCCGAGAAAGCTTCATCCAGAAGCAGGATGCTGGGGTTGATGGCCAGCGTCCTGATGAGGGCGGCGCGCTGGCGCATCCCGCCGGAAAGCTGGCTGGGATAAGCGTTTTTGAAACCGGCCAGGCCGTAATTTTCAAGCATCTGCGCCGCAAAGGCCACTGTTTCGGGGCGCAGTTTTTTTTGCACTTCAAGCCCCAGCAGCACGTTTTTCCAGATCGTCCGCCATTCAAACAGCTGGTCGCTCTGCGGCATGTAGCCGACGAGGGAGGTGGGACCGGTTACTTTTTTGTCGCCGATATAAACTTCTCCACCGGTAGGTGTCAGCAGCCCGGCAATGATATTGAGCAAAGTCGTCTTGCCGCAGCCGCTCGGCCCCACGATGCTGACGAATTCCCCTTCCGTTACCTGTAGAGTTATATCTTGCAGAGCATGTATTTCCCCTTCCGGGCTGTGATAAGTCATGCTCACGTTATTAACGGTAACAAGTACTTCTGCCCCCATTTTTTATCTCCCTTCTGCCTTGCGGACAGAAGCAAGCGCCTTTTCAGCAAATTCATTTGTCACCAGTTCTTCGTAAGGAGCCCGTTTGGTCAGTTCGCCCGCCAGCTCCATCACATCCTGCAGACGTTCAAAGGCCTCTGCCGAAAAATGCGGTGTCGCCGCCCAGGCGTCAATTTCTTTGTAGCGGGCCGCCACCTTTGTCAGGATGGCTTCATTCGAATCGGGGAAAGAAGGCTTGATTACCTTCGCAATTTCTTCCGGGCTGTGCTCCCGCACCCAGATTTGCCCGCGGCAGATGGCAACGGTAAAGCGCTCCACCAGTTCCCTGTTCTGCTCCAGGTAGCTTTTGCGGGCACTAAAGGCGGTGTAGGGGATTAAGCCACTGTCCCGGCCGACGGAAGCCACCACATACCCGGCGCCTGCCAGCTCCAATTCGGTGGCCACAGGCTCAAATAGCGTGACATAATCTCCCTCCCCGCCGGTAAAGGCGCCGGCCATCAGGGCAAACTGGATGTGTGTGAGCACCTCCACATCCTTGCCCGGGATCAGCCCATGTTTTTTCAGGACATACTCGAGGGTCATTAGCGGCACGCCGCCTTTGCGGCCGCCAATAATGCTTTTGCCGCGGACTTTTTCCCAGGTAAAATCCGGATCCGGCTCCCTCGCCACCAGGAATGAGCCGTCCCGCTGCGTCAGCTGGATAAAATTGACGGCAAAATCTTTTTGTCCCTCATTGTATACGTAAATACTGGCTTCAGGGCCCATAAAACCCACATCCGCCTCACCGGACAAAACGGCAGTCATTACTTTGTCCGCACCCTGTCCTGTTGTGATTTCCAGCTCAATGCCTTCTTCGGCAAAATAGCCAAGGTTGATGGCAACATACATGGGCGCATAAAAAACCGAGCGGGTAACTTCGTTCAGGCGTACTTTTGTCAGCTTGCCGTCCCTGCTGCAGGCGGAAAAGACCGGGATGCAGGCAAAAACGACAAGCACGGCTGCAGTAAAAAGAAGCAACCTCCTTTGCACAAGCATACTCCTTTCCGTAAATTATGTGTGTACCCATAATATTGCCGGTGCGCGAATGTGTGCTTCGGCCGCTAGCCAAATACGCCCCGTCTGCATATCCTTAAGCTAAGCCAGATTTCTGCCGCAAAGGAGACAAAACAGCCATGCCTGAATGTCAAGTTTCCCTGAAAGTGGCACCGGACCGCACAAGCTACCTGCACGGCGACAATGTCCTGATCACCATCTGGGCAAAGAAAAAAAACCGGGCTGCCGCCCAGGAACCTGTTAAGCTTTATGTCTTTGCCCCCAGCGGGGAAAAAGTCTACCGGTCCAGGCTTAGCACGGACAGCCTGGGCAGGGCCATGGGCATGTACCGGATCGGGAAAAACATGGCTGCCGGCCGCTACTACATCGAAGCCCACAGCACCTGCACGTCTGTTGCTCTGGCTTCATTCTTCGTTCTGCACAGGAAACAATCTTGCCGTAAGCTTCTTTTTTCCGGGTAAAAGCCGTTTTGCACGGCAGGGGCTAAAAAAAGAACATAAACTTTTACCGTTTATGTTCTCTCGGGCGGCGCTCCCGGTCGGAGCTGCCGCGGCGTTCACGCCTGTTTTCACGTTTGGTATACATGTCCTCGTCGATCATTTCCCCTTTGGCATTGGGGATGGCGGCCCTGTGCGAAAGATCAATCCGCCCGCGTTCGTCAATATTGATTACTTTGACCGGGATTTCATCGCCGATATTGACCACGTTTTCAGTCTTGTCCACATGCCCGTGGGCCAGGCGGGAAATGTGAATCAGCCCTTCCTTGCCGGGCAGTATCTCGGCAAAGGCGCCGTATTTCTCCACCCTTGTCACTCTGCCCATGTAGACTTCGCCCACTTCCACTTCTTTCGTCAGCGCCTCGATCATTTTCACAGCCGCCGCCCCGCTGTCCGGGTTGACTGCGGCGATATAGATCGTGCCGTCCGGTTCAATATCAATTTCCGTCCCGGTATCGGCCACTATTTTGTTGATCATCTTGCCGCCGGGGCCGATAACATCCCTGATCTTGTCAGGATGAATATGCATGGTAATAATCCTGGGCGCGTATTTTGACAGCTCAGGACGGGGCGCGGCAATCACGGCAGTCATTTTGTCCATGATATACAGGTAGCCTTTTCTTGCCTGCTCCAGCGCCCGTGCCATGATGTCGCGGGACAGGCCTTTGATTTTAATGTCCATCTGCAAGGCGGTAATGCCTTCCCTGGTGCCTGCCACCTTGAAATCCATGTCGCCGAGGAAGTCTTCAATGCCCTGGATGTCGGTGAGGATGGCAATCTCGTCGCCTTCCTTGATAAGCCCCATGGCCACGCCGGCTACAGGTTTTTTAATGGGCACGCCGGCATCCATCAGCGACAGGGTGGAGCCGCAGACAGAACCCATGGATGTGGAGCCGTTGGATTCCAGGACCTCGGAAACCAGGCGGATTGTGTAAGGGAATTCCTCTTCCGGCGGGATAACGGGCAAAAGCGCACGCTCGGCCAGTGCCCCATGTCCGATATCCCGGCGGCTGGCGCCGCGCATGAATCCGGCCTCGCCCACGCTGTAAGGCGGAAAATTGTAATGGTGCATGTAGCGCTTCTTTTCTTCCAGTCCCAGGCCGTCAAGGCGCTGAACGTCGCCTGGCGCACCAAGCGTACACACGGTGAGTACCTGTGTCTGCCCGCGCCGGAATAAGCCGGAGCCGTGGGTGCGGGGCAGAATGCCCACTTCCACGGTGATAGGCCTGATTTCATCCTGCCTGCGTCCGTCGGGCCGGCGGTTCTCCCGGATAATCATGGTGCGCATTGTTTCCTTCAGCAGGACATCAAAAACTGTGCGGATATCCTGTTCGTTTTCCGGGTACAGCTCAAGAAAATGTTCAAGAGTTTCCGCCCGCAGGCTGTCGATGGCCGCCTCGCGCGCCTGCTTTTCCTCAATGCGGATAACCTCATTCACCCGCTCGCTGCAGAAAGCGCGCACTTCCCGGGCAATAGCTTCATCCGGCGTAAACTCCACAACTTCCATTTTTGCCTTGCCTGCTTCAGCTATCATCTGCTCCTGCAGGGCAATGATTCCCTGGTTGGCTTCATGACCGGCCATGATAGCTTCCAGGATTTCCTCTTCCGTCAGCTCATTGGCGCCCGCTTCCACCATCATAATGGCGTCCTTTGTACTTGCCACCACCAGGTGCAGGCGGGATTTTTCCGCCTGAACCTGCGTCGGGTTGATCACCGGCTTTCCGTCAACCCAGCCCACAACCACCGCCCCGATGGGACCGTCAAAGGGGATGGGGGAAATGGACAGGGCCGCGGATGCACCGCAAATGGACAGTGCTTCCGGCGGGCAGTCCTGGTCCACGGAAAGAACGGTGGTTACAATGTGAACGGCGTGGCGAAATGATTTTGGGAACAAAGGACGGCAGGGCCTGTCTGTCAGGCGCGCCGCCAGGATGGCTTTTTCCGTGGGCCTGCCTTCACGTTTGATAAAGCCTCCCGGTATTTTGCCGACCGCATACAACCGCTCTTCATAGTCAACTGTCAGGGGAAAGAAATCAATACCTTCACGTGGTTCCGCTGAGACGGTGGCCGTGGTCAGCACCACGGTGTCACCGTAGCGTACCAGTACAGCGCCACTGGCCTGTTGGGCCACCCGGCCGATCTCATAGCTGAATTCCCTGCCGGCCAGTTCCATGCTGTATACCTTCATGGCAAACATCCTCTCTCGCATGCGCTTCTTTATAATTGCAGCACATATTTGGGAGAAGCGGGGTTTCCCCCGCTTCTCCTTTTTATTTCCGGGAAACTATTTGCGAAGCTGAAGCTTTTCCAGGATGTTACGGTAGCGTTCTGCATCGGTTTTTTTCAGGTAGTTCAGCAAACCTCTGCGCTTGCCGACCATTTTCAACAGGCCGCGTCTGGAATGATGGTCCTTTTTGTGCACCTTCAGGTGTTCGGTCAGGTAATTGATCCGTTCAGTCAGCAGGGCAATCTGTACCTCGGGAGAACCGGTGTCTTTTTCGTGCAAACGGAACTGACTGATCACATCCTGCTTGCGCGTGGTATCCATCGTCATACGGCACACCTCCTTTTTGCTGGCATAACTCCATGCAGCCAAGGCAAACGTCGGAGCTTCGATTGCCCGAGCCACAGGTTAACAAAAATGATTCTACCATATTGCCTGCCCGGAAGCAAGAAAAGCAGCAAGATTTTGTTAATACGGACAGGCGGGGGCATATGCGGGAAGCTGCAGTGCGTTGTAAGGCGGCTGCGCCATCAGCTTCCTTGCCGTCCCGGCATCCTCGGCAATTTGTGCAGCAAGGGCGCCGGCATCGGCAAAAGTTTTTTCTCCCCTCAGTCTGTGTAAAAAGTAAACAATTAATTCCTTACCGTAAATGTTTTTGTCCGCATCCAGCAGGTGGATTTCCACCGTGATGTCTCTTTTGCCAAAAGTGGGCCGCCTGCCGACATTGGTAATGCCCCAGCCGCTTATGTCCCTGCCGGCTACCCATGTCAGATAAACACCGAACGCAGGCAGGACCACTTCCGGGGCAACCGCCAGGTTGGCCGTCGGGAAGCCGAGCAGGCGTCCCCGGCCGTCGCCGCGCACCACTGTTCCCCGCAGAAAATAGTAATAGCCCAGCATCTTGTTTGCCCGCGCTAGCTCACCCTGCTGCAGCAGGCTGCGGATGGCGGTGCTGCCCGCCACTTCTCCGTCGACAGTAACCGGATCAACCACCTTGACTGTGAAATGAAAACGCTCGCCAAACCTGATCAGGTCTTCCGGCGTCCCGCGGCCGCATTTGCCAAATGAGTAATCGTAGCCGACAACAACACCACAGGCTTGCAATGCGTCTGCGATCACTTCACCGGCAAAAGCTTCCGGTGAAAGTGCGGCAAAGTCCCTGGTAAAAGAATGGATGATGACATAGTCAATGCCTGTCTCTCCCAGCAGCCTGATCCTGTCTCCTGCCTCCAGGATCAACTCAGGCGCTTTCCCCGGAGAAAGCACCGACATGGGATGGGGTTGAAAAAGCAGGGCGGCGCTTTTTTTCCCTATTTTGCCTGCCATGCTGATTGTTTCGCGGAGAATTTCCCTGTGCCCCACATGCACTCCGTCAAAATTGCCAAGCGCCAGGCAAATACCGCCACGGTGGTAGTGCTTGAAGTTCTCGATTCCTTGAATGATCTGCATCTGTCTCACCTGTGATGAAAGACTTTTTTCGGCCGCAGCAGCCCGTGCTGCATTTCGGCAAGAGCAAGAAAACGGCCGTCCTGCCTGTAGACACGTATGTCACACCCTGCAGGCAGTTCCCCTGCATAAGGTATGAAAGCGCCGTTTTGCAACCTCTCCGCTTCTTTGTCCGTCAGTATTGCCTGCGGTAGGTGCCGCAGGCCGTAGTCAATGGGAAGCAAAGCTGAAGCCAGCAACCCTTTTCCCGCCAGCTGCGCCGCTTCTTCCAGGGATAGCGTTTCCTCCAGGACAAACGGCCCCACTGCCGTGCGCAGCAGGAAGGACATGTGACCGGCCGTGCCCAGGGCTTCAGCAATCTCCCTGCACAAAGTCCTGATATACGTGCCGCGCGAACAGGCGACGTCAAAGATAACCCGGCCGTCCCGCAGAGAAAGCAGTTGCAGGCTGTAAATATGTATTTTACGCGGCTGCCTTTGCACCTCCTCCCCCCGGCGGGCCAGCTCATACAGTCTTTGCCCGCCTGCACGCACGGCGGAATACATGGGCGGCGTCTGCAGCTGCGGGCCGACGAAACGCTCCAGTATGCTTTGCACCGCCTCAGGTGCAAGGACGGGGACAGGCTT
>JAAYMN010000004.1 GCA_012521345.1 Bacillota bacterium | reverse complement strand
TTGGTCGCACGGATCAGCGGGTTAATGATTTTTGCAGGCGGCACACGGCGCAGGCGCATGGCAACCAAGGTAAAAATACCAACACGGACACCGGCGGCCAGGGCAGAAATCCAGAGGCCGACAGGTATAAAACTAAAAAGTAAAGACAGAGCAATAACAATCAGGGCAATAAGTATTAACAATTCAAATCCGGGCATACCACTACCTCCTTGGAATATTTTTCAGACAGGCCGGACAACGATCCTTGTACCTTCCGCCTTCATTACTTTAACCCGGGTGCCGGAAGCGATAAATTCCCCTTCCGTCACCACGTCAATCCTTTCACCGTCAATCTCACAAGTCCCGGACGGCCGCAGTGTTGTCAGTGCCACACCTTCCTTGCCCACCAGGTAAGAATAGTCGCGCGTCCCCACGTATCCCCGCTCCTTAGTTTCCGCATACTGCAAAACAATATGAGACCAGGTACCGGAAATTTTCAGGTAACGGTAAAGAATGGCAAACAACAGGGCGGCAATAACCACGGCAGACAGCAAGATGCGCAAACCCTGCCCGGTGCTGGCGGCAGACAGGACAACCGAGGCCACGATTGCCAAAATTCCACCGACGCCGAAAACGCCAAAGCCGGGTATAAAGGCTTCAATTAAGAGAAGAATAATCCCTGCGAGGAAAAGGAACAAAACTTCACTGCCGGCCAGTCCGGCAACCAGATGGCCGCCGAAAAAGAGGGCAAAGGCGATGATGCTGATCACGCCGGCAACACCGAAACCGGCTGTCAGGATCTCCACCACCAGGGCCACCAGACCGATGGCAAGCAAAAGGGGCGCAACATAAATGCCTGTGACAAAGCGGGCAAAGCGTTCGGCCGGGCTTAATTCAACTACCGTTTCTGACGCCTCCGCCAGGTCCAGCACTTCATAAAGGTCGGCACGCTTTGCATAGATGCCGTCGGCGAAGCCAATCCTTGCCGCTTCTTCCGCCGTCAGGGTCAAAAGTTCCCCGGGGCCGTCCAGTCCATCAATTTCCACTTCTTTTCTGACCATGGCGGCGGCAACCTGCGGGTCTTTTCCCTGGCGCTCGGCGGCCGTGCGCATCTTGGACTCCCAGGCCGATACAGTTTTTTCATCCACCGCCTCTCCGCTCAAATCCCGGATCTCAGCCGCACCGATACTGCTGCCCGGAGCCATGTAAAGAGCTTGGCAGGATAAAGCCAGGAAAGCCCCTGCCGAGAGGGCGTTATAACGGACATACGCATAAACGGGTATTTCGGAATCATAAATCAGTTCCTGTATTCTGCCGGCGGCATCAACCAGGCCGCCCGGCGTATTCAGTTCCAGAATAATGGCGGCGGCATCGTTGGCGGCGGCTTCCCTGAAAGCACGATCAACATAACGAACAAGGCCTTTGTCAACAGTCTCATCAATTTTTACTACATACACCCTTTTCCCCGCTCCGTTTGCCGCTACGGAGGCAAGGGGGGACGCAAGCAGGATGACCGCAAACAGGAGCGCCAGCATTTTTTTTACCATTTCAGCTTCCTCCTCCCCTCCGGGCCTGATTGCTCTCTTTTATGTACTTTCATTATATACTGTGCGGGGAAAAATTAAAACAGCAGGCGAGCGGCGGCCTGCTGTATTAGAATTTAACCGAAACGCCTTCTGTTGTTTTTTCTGGCGGCTTCCGATTTCTTTTTCCGTCTGACACTTGGTTTCTCGTAATGTTCACGTTTGCGCACTTCGGCAAGGATGCCCGTTTTTGCACATTGTTTTTTAAAGCGGCGAATTGCGCTGTCAAGCGTTTCATTTTTACCGACTTTAATAAAAGTCAACTGCTTTTCCCTCCCCTCACTGCAACCTGCGGGAAAAAACCGGGACAAAAAAACATTCTTTACACAAAAAAGTACCTTTTTGATTATATCTTTTTCCCCAGAGTCTGTCAACAAAGTTTGACCCGGTATCCCTCTGCCCGTCTCAGAGCTTGTTTACGGGACAAATTTCTTTCCTGCCAGAAGATGAAAATGCAAGTGCCTCACAACCTGGCCTGCGGCTTCACCGCAGTTTGTTACCACCTTGTAGCCGCCGGAAATGCCAAGTTTCGCAGCCGCATCTTTGATACCAAGCAGCATTTTCCCGGCCAGGTCCACATTATCCGCAGGGAGATCATCCAGGGAGGCAAAATGAGTCTTGGGAACCACCAAGACATGGGTTGGTGCCAGCGGCGAGATATCCTTAAAAGCCAGCAGTTCGTCCGTTTCATAGACGATTTCAGCAGGCGCTTCGCGCCTGATAATTTTGCAGAAAATACAGTTGTCCATCATAACCCTCCCAAACTTTCTGCAGATATTATACCACCTTTTCCTTTAGCTGGCAAATATGATGTTGCTGCAGATAACCGGACCTGCCGGCAATTTGCCGGCAGGAAGACAGGCACACACACCCTGCCCTGCCATACTATGAACTAGACGGTTCACGAAAGGAGTTTGCAAATGGAAAAAGGAGCAGCCACCGCCTATTTTGCCGGGGCAAATACAAGATATGGCTTCTATTCCCTTTTTCACTACATAAAACAGCCGGAAACAAAACGCGTAATTATCATTAAAGGCGGACCGGGAACCGGAAAGTCTACACTAATGCGGCAGGCAGCCGGGCGGGCACAGGCCGCAGGTTTATCCGCAGAACTTTTTTTCTGTTCATCCGACCCGGAATCCCTGGACGCCTTATCCATTCCCTCCCTCGGCATCGTCCTGCTTGACGGAACGGCGCCCCACCTGACAGACCCGGAGCTCCCGGGAACGTATGATGAAATACTTAACCTGGGCGACCTGTGGAACCGGGGCAGGCTGCAGCCGTACAAAGAGGCAATTGCCGAACTGGTCAGGCAAAAGCGCAACTGGTTTGTGCAGGCATATCAATATTTAAAAGAAGCTTCCGTCGTGAGGGAAAAATTGCACTGGCTGACAGCGCAGGCTATGGACTTTTGGGCGCTGTCAAAAATGACTCACCGCCTCTTAAGCGACCTGCTTGCCGCCTTGCCCCCGGCCGCAGATGTGCCGCAGGAAAGGCAGCTTTTTGGCAGTGCCATTACTCCGGCCGGTTTCATTAATCATTACGCCTCCATTTTTCAGGGAGTGGAACGTTTTTATCTTTTAACCGGCGACCCGGGAACAGGCAAAAGCCATTTGCTGGAGCAGATCAGGCAGACTGTGAAGCTGGCGGGCCATTCCGTTCAGGTATACCGCTGCGGCTTTGACCCGGAACGTATCGATGCGGTTGTTATTCCCATACTGAAAACCGCTTTTGCCAAAGCAACCTACCCGCATACTTTCTCCCTGGACCCGTCCCGCTTTGTCAGGGAACAGTCAACATTGGCCCTCGGCCGTTTTATCAAAACTGCCGAACTGAAGCAGTATGCCGCCGAACGGGCGGAAACAGCGGAACGTTTCTGGTATCTGCTGGGCAAAGCCATTGAAATGCTCCGCTCCGCCAAGCGCAGCCATGAAAAATTGGAAGCGTATTATACAGCGGCAATGGATTTTTCCCGCCTGCAGGAGGTGCAGGAAAAGCTGCTTGCCGAAATATTCCAGGGAAAATAACAGGCTTGTGCAGGTTGCACGTCCAACTCCCGGGGAAGGCACGCTCCCCATCGCGACATGTTTTTTACTATATGAAAAATCAGGCGGTACTCTTGCGGTACCGCCTGATTTTTATGCATACAGGCCTTTATTTTTCCGGTATTTCCTCTACGGCCGCCGTTTCCTGGGTGTTTTCCACCACAATCTGGTCTATAAGGTTATTTTTTTTGTCTACAAACTTCCAGGTTACAGTTCCTTCGGCCAGTGTTACATCCGCTGCCGGCAGGGTGACAACCTGGTAGTAATCCCGTTTCGGGTTCACGCGCACCTGCACTTCCAGCTGCCCCTCTCCCTCCTGCCGGGCCTGGACATCTTTCACTTCAGCATGCAGGGCAAAAAGAGCAACTTCATGCTGAGGCTGAAACGGATATGCAGGCAGCGCCACATTCCATTCCTCCGCAACTTCAGCCCAGCTTTCTCCGTCAACTGCAAGGCGGAAGGTAGGGGTATCCTTCCTTTCGCCTTTATCAGCAGTTGTGAAGCTCACCTCAATTGCCTTGGCAGCCTCTTCCGGTGCTACAGTCGGGCTGGCCCGGAAGGAATCATAAACCGATAGAGATACCAGAAGCACCAGGAGGAACAGCAGCGGCAGCAGCCGTCGCGCTTCCACCACAAACATCTTGTTTTTGGCCATGTTTTTCCACCTCTCTTCCGCCTGTCTTTTCCAATTCAATCCTATTCGCCGCGCCAAAAAAATATGTCCGTCTTTTCAGAAAAAAAACGGACATGCCGCCGGGCCTTCCGGACAAAAAAAATCGGCCTTTTTTGGCCGCAAAAAGCAAGGGCTTCAACCTTCTCCCGTCCCGTTATGCGATGTTACAATTTCCCCCTTCAGCCCGTCGGCGGAACTTTCCGTCATGCGCACCGGCAAGAGCCGACCAAGTACGTCCTTTGGCGAAGCAACAGCTACACGCACATAATGGCGGGTGAAGCCGGCCATTTCTCCGTCGCCGACAGTCTCCTCAAACAGCACCGCTTCCGTTTTCCCAACAAAGCGCCTGTGGTATGCCGCGGCCAGTTCCCTGCCAAGAGCCAGGAGCTTCCGGCTGCGTGCCTCCTTCACCGGGGCGGGAATCTGCTCCTTGTATCCGGCGGCAGGCGTCCCCCGCCGGGGAGAGTACTTAAAAACGTGCAGGCGGCTGAATTCCGCCCGGCGGACAACCTGCAGCGTATTGGCAAACTGGGCTTCGCTTTCCCCCGGGAACCCGACCATAACATCAGTGGTAAGGGCAAGATCGGGTATCCGGGAACGCAGCCGCTCAACAAGGTCCAGGAATTCAGCAGCCGTGTAGCGCCTGTTCATTCGCCGCAGGATTTCATCGTCGCCGCTTTGCAGCGGCAGGTGAAGGTGCGGGCAAATCTTCGGCTCGGCAAGCAGCAGTTCAGCCAGCCGGTCGGTTACTTCCGTTGGTTCCACGGAAGAAATACGGATGCGGTCAAGCCCCTCAACTCTCACCAGTTCCTGCAGCAGGTCGCATAATGTCACACCCCCGTTCAGGTCGGCGCCGTAGCTGCCAAGATGCACGCCGGTCAGCACCAGTTCGCGAAAGCCTTCCGCCGCCAGCTTTTCCGCGATCTTTACCGCCTCCGCTACCGGTCTGCTGTAAAGCGGACCCCGGGCGTACGGAACAATGCAGTAAGTGCAAAACTGCCGGCACCCTTCCTGCACTTTCAGAAAAGCCCGCGTTTTTTCACCCGTCTGGGCGGCGTCCAGTTTTTCAAACCCTTTTTTTTCCGTGAGGGGAACTACATGGGCAATACGTTCCGTCTTTGCCCGCTCAATCAGGTCGGGCAGCTGTTCCCGCGCATGCGTGCCCAAAACGAGGTCCACTTCCGGCAGTTTCATTACTTCCTGCGGTGAAACCTGGGCATAACAGCCGGTCACCACAATCACCGCTTCCGGGTTGAGGCGCCGTGCCCGGCGCACCATCTGCCGGGATTTCCTATCACCCAGGTGGGTCACCGTACAGGTGTTTATGATATACACATCTGCCGGCTCCGTAAAAGCAACGGTTTTATAGCCCCTCTCCTCCAGCAGGTGCTGCAGAGCGGCAGTTTCTGTCTGGTTGACTTTGCAGCCCAGTGTATAATAAGCGGCTGTGGTCATTAACGTCCCTCCATTTCACCCGCCTGGTACAGTGTCAGGGCAACCGCCGCGATTGCAGCCGTTTCTGCACGCAAAATTCTTGGCCCCAGAGTAACGACCAGTGCCCCTGCCTTTTGCGCCAGCACCGCTTCTTCCGGGCTGAAGCCGCCTTCCGGACCGCTTACAAGTAAAAGGCGCGCTCCCGGACCTATTCCCTGCAGAGCGCTTGCCAGGGAGCCCCGGCGCGCCTCCTCCCAGAAGAACAGGACACGGTCATAGAAGGCAAAAAGAGCAGGAAGCGCAATAAATTCCCGCGGGAAGTGTACTACGGGTACCCTGTTCCTGTGCGCCTGGGCTGCAGCGGAACGAACAATCCGCTGCCAGCGCTGCACCTTCTGCTCCGTCTTTGCCGGCAGTTTGACCACGGTCCGGCTGCTCGTGACGGGGAAAAAGGCGGTTGCACCGATTTCAGTCGCCTTTTGCAGCGCAAAATCCATTCTGTCCCCCTTGAGAAGGGCAAAAGCGAGATCAACGGCGATTTTTGGCTCATGATCGGGCAGTTCTTCTTTCAGCCTGCACTGCACACTCTCTTTTGCCAAATCAACAATAACAGCACTGTGGCACACCCCGTCCGGACCGCACAGTTCGATTTGCTCGCCGCTTTGCAGGCGCAGCACATGCCTCAGGTGAAAGGCATCATCCCCCTGCAGTATTACAGTTTGCCCCGTTCGCTGTTTTGCTTCATAAAAAAAGCGATTCATTTTTTCAGCTCCAGCCACAGCGCCACCCATTCACCGGCGCAGTATTTCCTCCTGACATGGAAACCATGGCGGACAACCGCCGCCTCGACTTCGTCCTGCCGGTCCCTGATAATGCCGGACAGCACAGCCTGCCCGCCCGGTGCCAGCACCGACCTGAGGCGGCCGAGGATGGACAGTATTAAATCCGCCGTCAGGTTGGCAGTCACAATACTCGCTGTAAAAAAATTGTCCCATGCAGCATCCGCCAGCAAGTCGGCACGGACAAATTCTGCTTCCAGCCCGTTTAAGACTGCATTTTCCCGGCTTGCCTGCACTGCCGGCTCGTCTTTATCCACCCCCAGAACACGGCCGGCCCCGAGCAGTTTGGCAGCCAGAGCCAGGACGCCGGAACCGCAGCCCAGATCAAGCACGGTCTCACCGCCCCGGATGTTTTCCTCCAGCCATTCCAGGCAGAGCCGCGTGCTTTCGTGGGTGCCGGTGCCAAAAGCGGCGCCGGGATCCAGGCGCAGGCTGAGCCTGCCCTCATCTGCCGGGGGCTCTTGCCAGGCGGGAACAATCAGCAGTTTTTTGCCTACCGGTGTGGGGTGCCAGTATTTTTTCCAGGCATGCTCCCAGTCCGCAGCGTCAACAACACGTACAGCCATGGTGCCGGGGGCAAGGCCAAATTCCGGCAGGCGGGCCAGAAAATCCTCCAGCTCCCGCCTGCCGTCCGCATAAAAAGAAACGGGGAAATATCCCCGTATGATCGCTTCGTCTCCGGCAAGCTCACAAGACGCAGGGAAATAATCTCCCAGCCCCATGGCTTTCAGCCCGGCAAGATTCCAGTTTTCCTCAATGGCAACCCCGCCGGCTCCCAACTCCTGCATCTTGGCCGCTACGGCCTCTACGCTTGCCTGTCCGGTTTTCACCGTTACTTCCAGCCACTGCATAGCTTTTGCTCCTTATTTCCCGCTAAAAGCATCCTTCATTTTATGAATGAAGCCTTTCTCTTCGGTGTCAACCTGTTCGCCGGAGAGGCGGGCAAATTCACGCAACAGCTCTTTCTGCTTCGGGGACAGTTTTTTCGGCACTTTGACCACAACGCGGACATGCTGGTCTCCCGTGCCGAAACCGCGTAGGTGAGGAATACCCTTGCCGCGCAGGCGGAAGTAGGTGCCGCTTTGCGTACCTTCCGGTATTTTCAGGCGCACCTTGCCGTTCAGTGTGGGGACTTCCAGCTCCACCCCCAAAGCGGCCTGGGTGAAAGAAATGGGCAGATCCATATAGATATCGTCCCCGTCCCGGGTAAAAATTTTATGTTTTTTCACCTTGATGACAACATACAAATCTCCGGGCGGGCCGCCGCGCCTGCCGGCTGCGCCTTCACCGCTGACACGCAGGCGCGAGCCTGTGTCCACACCGGGAGGAACTTTTATTTCAATCCGGCGCTGACGCTGCACATGCCCCTCGCCTTGGCATTCCGGGCATTTTTCCCGGATGATTTTCCCTTCGCCGTTGCAGGCCTCGCAGGTGCGGACGCTGACAAAACGGCCAAAGGCCGTGCTGCGCACAACCTGCTGCTGGCCGGTGCCGTGGCAGGAGGTGCATGTCTCCGGCTGTGTGCCCGGCTTGGCACCGCTGCCGCCGCAAGTGGGACAGTTTTCCGTCCTGGGAATAGTGATGGTGGTATTCAGCCCAAAAGCGGCTTCTTCCAGGCTTATTTCCAGGTCATAACGCAGGTCGCTGCCGCGTTCAGGCCCGCTGGGACGGCGGGTGCGCATGCCGCCGCCGAAAAACTGATCAAAAATATCGTCAAAGCCGAAACCGGCAAAGCCGCCGCCAAAATCAGAACCAAAACCGCCACCGCCAAAACCAAAGCCTTCTTCAGCTGCATGGCCAAATTGGTCATACTGCCGTCGCCGCTCAGGGTCGCTTAATACGTCAAAGGCTTCCTTGATTTCCTTAAATTTCTGCTCCGCGTCTTTATCATCGGGATTGACATCCGGATGATACTTGCGTGCCAGCCTCCGATAAGCTTTTTTTATCTCCTCCGGAGACGCATCCTTTGACACACCCAGGACTTCGTAATAATCTCGCTTGGCCATGCTTTCTCCCGTTCCTTACCTACTTTTTGTCTTTCTCGTCATCCACAACCTCATATTCCGCATCTACCGTGCTGCTTTGGGTGCCGCCGGAATCTTTTGCGCCGTCATGCGGCGGTTGCTGCTGCCCCTGGCTGTAGAGCTGGGCCGACAGCTCATGCAGATATTTGGTTACATTTTCAATCGCGCTTTTGATTTCCCCAACCTGGTCTTTCTTGGCGGCTTCGCGCAAACGGGCCAAGGCAGCTTCAATTTCGCTTTTTTTGGCCCCGTCCACTTTGTCACCCAGGTCCTTCAGCATTTTTTCCGTACTGTATGCCAGGTTATCCGCCTCGTTGCGCGCATCCGCCAGCTCCTTGCGTTTCTTGTCTTCGGCGGCATATTGCTCCGCCTCTCTGACCATTTTCTGAATCTCTTCCTCGCTTAAGCCGGTGGAGGCGGTAATGGTAATTTTCTGTTCTTTTTTGGTCGCCAGGTCCTTGGCGGAAACGCTGACAATGCCGTTGCGGTCAATTTCAAAAGTTACCTCGATCTGCGGCACTCCGCGCGGTGCAGGCGGGATACCGTCCAGAATAAAGCGGCCCAGGGTCTTGTTGTCGGCGGCCATGGGGCGTTCACCCTGCAGGACATGTATTTCCACCTGCGTCTGGTTGTCGGCTGCAGTGGAGAAGATTTGCTTCTTCTCGGTGGGGATGGTTGTATTTCTTTCAATAATTTTTGTAAAAACGCCGCCCAGGGTTTCAATACCCAGGGAAAGAGGCGTCACATCCAAAAGCAGCACGTCTTTCACTTCTCCGGCCAGGACTCCTGCCTGGATGGCTGCTCCCATGGCCACGACTTCATCCGGGTTAACCCCTTTATGCGGCTCTTTGCCTGTCAATTTTTTAATGGCTTCCTGCACTGCCGGTATTCTGGTGGATCCGCCTACCAGGATGACACGATCCACTTGATGCGGCTCCAGTCCAGCATCGGCAAGAGCCCTGCGTGTCGGGCCCATGGTCGCTTCTACCAGGTCCGCCGTCAGCTCATTGAATTTGGCGCGTGTCAGCGTCATCTCCAGGTGCTTGGGACCTTCGGACGTCGCCGTAATAAAGGGCAAATTGATGGTAGTTGAGGTGACATTGGAAAGCTCAATTTTGGCCTTTTCCGCCGCTTCCTTCAGGCGCTGCAGCGCCATCCTGTCGGCCAGCAGGTCCACTCCTTCCTGTTTTTTGAATTCTTCCGCCAAATATTTTATGATTCTGTCGTCGAAATCGTCGCCGCCCAGCCTGTTATTGCCGCTGGTTGCTTTGACTTCGAAAACACCGTCGCCCAACTCCAGGATGGAAACGTCAAAAGTTCCGCCGCCCAGGTCAAAGACAAGAATAGTATGGTCTTCTTCCTTATCCAGGCCGTATGCCAGGGATGCTGCCGTAGGTTCATTGATAATGCGCAGCACTTCCAGGCCGGCAATTCTGCCGGCATCTTTTGTGGCCTGGCGCTGGGCGTCGGTAAAATAAGCGGGAACCGTGATTACCGCCTTTTCCACTTTTTCTCCCAGGTATGCTTCCGCATCCTGTTTTAGCTTCTGCAGGATCATGGCCGAGATTTCCTGCGGCGTATAGCTTTTGCCGTCGATAGTTACCCGGTAATCAGTTCCCATGTGGCGCTTGATGGACATAATGGTACGGTCAGGATTAGTGATGGCCTGACGTTTGGCTACCTGCCCTATCAGGCGCTCCCCATCCTTTTTAAAGGCAACGACAGACGGAGTAACCCTGCCGCCTTCAGCATTGGGGATTATTACCGGCTGTCCGCCCTCCATCACGGCAACACAGGAGTTGGTTGTTCCAAGATCTATTCCAATTACTTTGCTCACTGTCCAGTCCTCCCTTGCACTACTTGGCTACTTTAACTAAACTTGGCCGGATCACCCGTTCATTAACTTTATAACCTTTCTGCAGTTCTTCTACTACAGTATTTTCAGGCTCATCACATTCAACCTGCATCACGGCATGATGATAAACAGGGTCAAATTCCTTACCGCAGGCTTCAATCACCTGCAGCCCCTGTTTACCCAAGATCTCCATAAGCTGCTTGTGAACAAGCTTCACTCCCTCGCGGACAGACTCCACACTGCCTTCCGCCGCCAGAGCACGCTCCAGGTTGTCAATCACCGGCAGCAGTTCACTGATCAGCTCGCATACTGCCTGTGTAAACCATTCCTTTTTTTCATTGGCAAGTCTTTTGCGGTAATTATCAAAATCTGCTTGCATGCGATGCAGGCGGTTAAGCAGTTGTTCATTTTCATTCTGTAACTCAGCTATCAGCTGTGCACTGGCAGCACTTTCGGCAGCAGCATCTTCCGCCTCTGTTCCCGCCTTTTCCGGTTGCTGCACAGCCTCATGAGCTTCTTGCGCAACTTCCCCTCCTGAACCCTCCGCAGAACGTGCAGGCTCTTCTTTTTCGGTTTCCGGTCCTGGCTGCTCCGCTGCCGCCTTAGCGTCAGGCATCTGTTTCCGGTCAGCCTCCTTCAGCCTGCCCCCTTCGGTCATTGCCTTCACCTCTTTATTAAACACATTATATTATGCTCGGGCACTTACAGCGTACTGATCAGCGTATTCAGACGTTCGGTCATTTCTTTAATAATAGTGGTAACACGGGCGTATTCCATGCGTGTCGGCCCCAGCACGCCAATGGTGCCAAGGGGACGCCCATGCAAATGATAACTGGCAGTAACCAGGCTGCAGTCATGCATTTCCGCCAATAAGTTTTCCGTACCGATCCGGATAGTCACTCCCGCCGGCGCCGTTTCCAAAATAAACGTCAGCCGCTCCCCTTCCTCGAAAAGGGTCAGGAGATGCTTCACTTTTTCCATATCTTTAAATTCAGGCTGATCCAGGATATTGGAAGTGCCGCCTAAAAATATGCGGTTTTCCTCGTCTGAACTGCACTCCTCAAGCATGGCAAGCAGGGAATGCAGGATATCCACGCGGGAATAAAGGTCGGTTCGCAGCTTGCGCATACGGGCGGCTGTCAGGCCGGCTATTGTCTGACCGGCCAGCTCCTCGTTGAGATAGGCAACAACGCTGTCAAGTTCATCGGCACTTAAAGCACGCGGCATTTTAATAACTTTATTTCTAATATAACCTGTGTCGGTAATTAAGACAACCAAGGCCTGTTTTTCATCAATGGGAACCAGGCGCATTTGGGCAAAAGCGCATTGTTTGAGCCGCGGCGCCAGCACCAGCGACGTATAACGCGTAAGCACGGAAAGGGCTTTGGCAACCTGCTGGACTATCTGATCGATTTCCCGCATTTTTTGCAGCTGGGTAAAAAACTTCTCCAGATACAGTTTTTCCTGTGGCGTAAGTTCGGCTTCATCCATCAGGGAATCTACATAAAAACGGTAGCCCTGCTGGGAAGGTATCCGCCCCGCCGAGGTATGCGGCTGTTTGAGAAAACCCAATTCTTCCAGGTCGGCCATCTCATTGCGGATGGTGGCCGCAGACAAGGCCAGCTGGTAATGGCGGGACAGTGTACGGGAACCGACCGGTTCGGCCGTCTGGATATAATCTGTCACAACGGCACGAAGTATCTTTTGTTTCCTTTCATTCAAGCCCGTCATGTCTGCGCCTCCTTTTAGCACTCTCGGAAGGCGAGTGCTAAAGCTAATAAAAAAATACCATTACCACTTGTATTTGTCAAGCAGCAGACCTGTTCAGAAAGAGATAAATTCCGCAATGACAGTATTGGCCACAGGCAGTCCTTCTGCCGTCAGGCGCACCTTCTCTTCATCACAGACAAGCAGGCCCATATTCTGCAGGCGTGCAAGCTGCGGGGCAAAGACGGCGGTCAAGTCCAAGCCGAAACGCTGCCGAAAGTCCTGCAGGCTGACACCTTCCCGCAGGCGCAGCCCCAGCATCATTGTATCTTCCATTTCCTGCCTGCGTGATACGGGTATTGTTTCCGTCACCGGCAGCTTCCCGGCGGCAAGCTCTCTTTGATAACGCTCCAGTTGCCGCGTGTTGGCCAGGCGCTTCCCTTCCCAAAAGGAGTGGGCGCCCAGGCCAAGGCCAAGATAAGGCAGGTTGCGCCAATAAGTCAGATTATGGCGGCAATAGTGTCCGGGACGGGCATAATTGGCAATTTCGTAATGCACAAAGCCTTGCCTTTGCAGATACTCCCGCGCGGCACAAAACATGTCAAGCGCCATATCCTCATCCGGCAGGCTGACCTTGCCAGCATCCACCATGGCGTGCAGCGCAGTGCCTTCCTCTAGCTGCAGTCCGTAGAGCGAGAGATGATCCGGCCCCAGCTCACAAACAGCAGCCAGTGTGGCAAGCAAAGCCTCCGTTGTTTGCCCGGGGAGAGCGGCCATAATGTCTGCCGAAACGGAAGGGAAATAATCTTTGCAGGCAAGCAGCGCCTGCTTGGCCTGCGCGGCGGTGTGGCGGCGTCCCAAAAGCGCCAGTCTTTCTTCATTCAGATCCTGGATTCCCAGGCTGATCCGGTTCACCCCGCCGGCGGCAAGGACGCTGATTTTTTCCCGTGTCAGCGTGCAGGGATTGGCCTCCACCGTCCATTCCACACCCCGGGTCAGCGGCAGCAAGCGGCGGCAGGCGGCAAGCAGGTCTTCAAGGTCGGCAGCGGACAGCACTGTCGGCGTTCCCCCTCCCAGGTATAGGGTGGACACTTCGATGCCCGCCGCCCGCAGTTTGCAGCCCCAAAGTCCCATTTCCCGCGCCAGCGCCTGCAGGTAGCTGCGATGCCTGGCCGGATCCTCCTCAGGGAAGGAAAGGAAGTCGCAGTAACTGCATTTGGCTGCACAAAAAGGGATGTGGAGATAAACCGCCGTCTTCATCAGTCTATGCTCAGGACGGCCATGAAAGCTTCCTGCGGGATCTCCACATTGCCGACCTGTTTCATTCTTTTCTTTCCCGCTTTTTGTTTTTCCAGCAGTTTGCGCTTCCGCGTAATATCCCCGCCATAACATTTTTCCAGGACATTCTTGCGCAGCGCCTTGACTGTTTCCCGGGCAATGACCTTGGAGCCGATGACGGCCTGAATCGGGACTTCAAATAACTGCCGCGGGATTATCTCCCGCAGTTTCTGGCACAATTCCCGACCCCGCCGGTATGCTTTGTCGGCATGAGTAATAAAAGACAAGGCATCCACCGGTTCCTGGTTGATCAGGATGTCTACTTTCACCAGGTTGGACGGGCGAAAGCCCAGCATTTCATAATCCAGGGAAGCATAACCCCTGGTCCGGGATTTCAACTGGTCAAAAAAGTCAAAGACTATTTCACTCAGAGGAAGTTCATAAAGCAGCAAAACCCGTGTTGTATCCAAATACTCCATATTGACAAAGATGCCCCGTTTGTCCTGGCAGAGTTCCATCACCGGACCGACATATTCAGCCGGCAGGACAATCCGGGCGGAAACAAAGGGTTCTTCTATGGAAGCTATTTCACCTGCCTGCGGCACAAGCGCAGGATTGTCAAGCATAACGGTTTCCCCGCGCTTCAGGTTTACCCGGTAGACAACATTGGGCGCCGTTGTTACCAGGGCAAGGCCGTATTCCCGCTCCAGCCTCTCCTGGACGATCTCCATGTGCAGCAACCCGAGAAAGCCCAGGCGGAAACCAAAGCCGAGAGCCGCCGAAGTCTCCGGTTCAAAGGTCAGGGCGGCATCATTCAGATTAAGTTTTTCCAGTGCATCGCGCAGGTTGTCGTAGTCACCGCTGTCAGCCGGGTAAAAGCCGCAATAAACCATAGGATTGACCCGCCGGTAGCCGGGCAGGGGTTCCGCAGCCGGATTGTCCGCCTCAGTGACCGTATCGCCGACGCGGCTATCCTGTACATTTTTAATGCCTGCCACCAGATAGCCCACTTCACCCGCACGCAGCATTTCCACAGGCATCATTTCCGGCCGGAAGGCCCCAATCTCTGTCACTTCAAATTCCTTGCCGCTTGCCATCATTTTTATTTTCTGCCGCGGCAAAAGGCGCCCTTCCATTACTCTGAGATAGGCAATCACACCACGGTAGGCATCATAATGGGAATCGAAAATGAGCGCACGCAGCGGCGCGTCCAGTTCGCCTTTGGGGGGCGGCACTCTGTGTACAATTGCCTCCAGCACTTCCGCTATGCCGGTGCCTGTTTTGGCAGACACCGGGATGGCATTTTCCCCGCTCAGGCCGATTTCTGCCAGTTCCCGCCTTGTTTTCTCCACGTCGGCGTTGGGCAGGTCTATTTTATTAATTACCGGAATAATTTCCAGGTTATTCTCCAGCGCCAAATAAACATTGGCCAGTGTCTGCGCCTGAATTCCCTGGGACGCATCCACCACCAGCAGCGCACCTTCGCAGGCGGCAAGGCTGCGGGATACCTCGTAAGTAAAGTCCACGTGCCCCGGCGTGTCAATCAGGTTCAGCAGATACTCGTTGCCGTCCCGGGCACGGTACTTGAGACTGACAGCCTTCAGTTTGATCGTAATGCCACGTTCCCTTTCCAAATCCATCCGGTCAAGATACTGGTCGGTCATTTCCCGCGGTGAAAGCGCACCGGTCGCTTCCAGCAGCCTGTCGGCCAGCGTTGATTTGCCGTGGTCAATGTGTGCAATAATGCTGAAGTTGCGAATATTTTTCTGCTCCATTGTCATCCTCCTGCCATCTTTCCGAATATTATCATAGCATCCGTACCGATGGCAGGCAACAGAGAAGGCTTATACCGCCTTAGCGGCCGAAAACAGGTTTTAACACCTGCCAGATACGGCCGTTTAAGGGAACGGACCGGCCGGCAAAAGTCAGGACCCATCCACCGCCGGCGTCACGGCTTAGAGCAAGGGCGGCCGCTTCTTTTGCCGTACCGGTAATCTCCTGCAAAACGCGCTCGCTTTGCGCAAGCCCCGCCCAGACAAGTGCCAGCGCAAACAAAAAAATAAGCATAACGGGAAAAAGCGCCTGCTTACTCATGCTTGATTCTCCCCCGGAAAAGCTTCATTTTTTATTCTGCCCGGGGTGATTCGCTTTTTATGCATTATTGCCTCAACTGCCGGCTGAGAGGCGGGCCAGCGCCTCCGCCAGAAGCGGCAGGGTTCTGCGCGCCTCCGCCAGTGAATTGTGGTGCCCGCCCAGTTCAATCAATATGGCACCGGGATGATAGTTTTGATTGTAGACAAGCGGCGTGACACGAATGCCGCGGGAAATGCCGGGGGCAAGCTCCTCCAGTATCCGGTGCAGGTATTCCGCCTTCCTCAAGTTTTCTTCATGCCCTGCATGGCGTGTACCGACAACAAAAAGGACGCGGGCATAATCTTCACCATTTATAGCGGCTGTTGTCGTTTCCCTTTTGATGCCGTCACGGTGCAGATCCACCAAAAGTGAAGTGTCCGGATGTTCCCGAAGCAGCCTTTCCAGGGTCGGCCGGGCCGTTTCATATGCTTTGCTCCTGTCACTGTCGTGAATTGTCCGGTCATGAATTACAGGAAGCTTATATTTTTGCTCCAGGATGTCAGCCAGTTCCTCCCCCAGCCGGACCACGGTTTCCGCCAAATTAAAGGAAAAATCCGTCCCGGCATCCGGCAGGTAGGCTTCGGTTCCGTGCGTATGAAAAATTATGATTTTACCTTTGCCCGTCTGAACATGACCGGCCGGGATTACAATTTTAGGCGTGACAGAGACAGCCGTACTGTCATCCGGCACATTGGTAAAAAGCCCCGGATCAGTTAAAAAGGGCAGCTGCGTAAACATAATTACCCTGGGGTTGCGCATATCGGTCAGGGTAAAGCTGCGCAGACCCTTTTCCTTCAGGCTTTCTGCCACCGCATTTCCTGCCGGCAGCCTGCTGGCATCGCCCAGCCCGGGGATGACCCGGGAAAGGATACGCAGGTAAAAGGAATATTGACCGGTTCTTTCCCCCCCTGCTTCCGCCAGGGCGGCTGCAGGCACGTCTTCCTGTGGCAGGGCAAAGCGCAGCACGGTGAAAAATACAACCGCCGCCAAAAGCAGCAGCAAGCAGCCGATACTGTTGTTTTTCCGCCTGCCATACCTCCTGCCGCGCAGAACGGTAATAAACCTGCCTGCCACAGGCCACCCTCCTTTCCGGCAAGACAAATGCCTTTTTAATCCTTATGCAGCCGGCGAGGGGAATATACTCCCAGTAAACAGGCGGTAAAAAACAAGCCCGCCACTGGCCGGCGGGCCGGTTCTTTACTACATTATTTAATGAAGGTATTTTCCCGCTTCTTCGCTGGCAATGGCAGGATGCAGGGCGGCATTGATGGCTCCCGCTAAAAGCCTTGCCATGTCTTCCACCAAAGTATCGATTTCCTTGGGCGTAACCATCAGCCTGCCGCCGTAAGGTTCCAGGACTTCCGCCATTACGGCACGCTTGTCGCCTTCGGCAATGCTCCGGACCACTTTATAGACAGGGGAACTTTCCCCTGCTTCCTGCATAAGTGCCGCAAGCAGGTGGCTGATCAGGTCATCGGCAATGGTGACGGCATCCACTACTGTAGGCACTCCCACGGCGATAACAGGAATGCCGATCGTCTCCCGGGATATCCCCAGGCGCTTGTTGCCCACGCCGGAACCGGGAGTAATGCCTGTATCGGCAATTTGAATGGTGGTATGGAGCCTGCTTAAATTGCGGGCGGCCAGAGCATCAATGGCAATCAGCAAGTCCGGCTTCACTTTTTCCACCAGACCCTGAATAATCTCACTTGTTTCCACGCCGGTAATCCCCAGGACTCCGGGTGCCAGGGCGCTTACCGGCCGGAAACCTTCGCCCAGCGTCTCCGGCTGCAACTCCAGAATATGCCGGGTAACAAGCAGGTCCTTGACCACCCGCGGCCCCAGGGCATCCGGAGTGACATTCCAGTTACCGAGGCCAATCACCAGCACACTTGCCTTTGCATCAATGTTAATGATGCTAAGCAATTCTTTCGTAAAATGGCGGGCAACCTTTTCCTGCAGCTCCGTATTTTTTTGCCGCAGGCCGGGCGCTTCCAGGGTAATGTATTTGCCTTGCTTTTTTCCCATTCTTTTTTCCGCTTCCCGGGTCGTGATCTCCACCCTGGTAATATGAATGCCGTCCACATCTTCCGTGTCCAGCTGCACACCGGGAATCTCCTGCCTGACTTCTCCCATCAGAAGCTCCCGGGCTTCAATAGCCAGGTCTGTCCGGATATTGCGGTTTACATGGCTTGTCTTCACTGCGTCACTCCTCCAGCCGGCGGGCATGTTTTAGCGCAGTTCGGTCGGCACAAAGGCATCAATAATTCCGATTACCAGGGCAGCCAGTGCCGCACCTAGTATGGTTACGCTCATCCCGGGTACCAACCACTGCGCAGCGTAAATTACCAGGGCTGAGACAATAAAACCGACAATGCCTCTGTTTTGCGGCGAGACCTTTCTACCCAGCACACTTTCGACAATAAAGCCGAGCAGGGCAATAACAATGGAGGCAACCAGGGCAACCACAAATCCCATAGTTGCAAAACCGGGAAGCAGGAAACTGACCAGCATCAAAACGATGGCGGAAACTATAAAGCGGACAATCAACCCTAACACACTTTCACCTCCTTGTCAGACAAATTCTGCAATTAGATTAACCAAATGTTTTTATCCTATACATTTGCCCGCCGGCGGCAGCTTGCACACGGCAGTCCTTTGGCTGTTGCATTTTACAAAAACACATGGTAAAATTGTTGTGTCCTGCAGCTGGTCCGAAGGAGGTGAACGCATGCCGAACACAAAACAAGCCGCAAAAAGAATGAGAATTACCGCTAAACGGACGGCACGCAACCGGGCTGTAAAAAGCAGGGTGAAAACGGCCATCCGTAGATTTAGCGATACACTGGCCCAGGGCGATTTTACTGTGGCTGAAGATAAATTGCGTAATGCCATGAAAATCATTGATAAAGCAGTAAGCAAAGGAGTTTTGCACAAAAACGCAGCCGCCCGCAAAAAATCCCGCCTGGCGAAGCGTTTTAACAAAACTCTCACCGCAACACAGGCAGCTGCTGAATAGTAAAGGACAGACATAAAGCCCGGAGTTACCGGGTTTTTTGTTAAAAAAAAACGCCATGCCGGCGTTTTTTGCTTTTTACTTTTCCCCGCCGCCCCGGCCGGGGCAGCGTCCGCACTGCTTGCAGTGCTCATGCTCCAGGAGCGATCGGCAGCGCGGGCACACAAGCAGCAACTTTTCCGTCCGGAAACCGCACACAGGGCAGCAGCTTGTCTCTGGCATAACGGATACCTCCTTATATAAGGCGGGTCAGGATACCGCCGGCCAAAAACGCAATTACCAGCGAGCCAACCCAGATGTATGAACCTTCTTTCAGTCCCCGCTCCTTGACTATCACCAGAATGGAGGCTATGCAGGGTACAAAAAGGGTAATCACAATAAGGCCGATCAGTGTCTGCTTGGGGGTGAGGGCCATGCCGTAGAGGCCGGCGGCGCCGAAATCACGGCGCATAATACCCATGATAAATGCCGTTGCTGTTTCCGCAGGCAACTGCAGCCAGCTTACTGTCAGCGGGGACAGCACACCCTGCAGCCACTGCAGCAAACCGGTGTATTCCATGACCGTAATGAGGACGGCAGCCAGGACAAAAAGGGGACCCGCCTCCTTCATGAAAGAAACGGTTTTTACATAAGTCTTGGCAAGCACATTTTTCAAACGCGGCAAGCGCAAAGGCGGCAGGTCTATCAAAAGCGGCGTTGATTCCCCCGGCAGCAGTTTGTTTAAAGCAGTTCCCAGGGCGACAAAGACAAATAGGATGGTTACGATATAAATGAGCAGAAAGCGCAGTCCGAGGGGGGCAATAAGGCCGGCAATCACGCCAAGCTGGGCTGAACAGGGAATGGTTATGCCTAAAAGGGCTGTAGCTATCATCCTTTCGCGCCGGGAGCCAAGCAGGCGGGTAGTTATGGTGGCCATGGTGACACAGCCAAAACCTAAAATAATGGGAATGACCGCCCGGCCGTTCAAACCAAGGCTGGTTAAGACACGGTCGGCCAGTGTGGCGACCCTAGGCAGATAGCCCGAATCCTCCATCAGGGAAAGGGACAGATAAAAGCCAATCACCAGCGGCAACAGCAAGCCAAAGAGGTAAATGGGTGCCATGGTCAGCACGCCGAATTCCCCGGCCAAAAGGTCGCCGAGAAAGCTGCCCTTGTCAAAGAAGCGGTAAACCAGGCCGGTGATAAAATTGCCATAATACCCGCTCATGATTACTTCTTCCGTGATGCCCACCACGGTCTGGGCGATAAAAACGCCGACAAACCAAAAGACGGCAGCCAGGACTACCACGAGCATGGGGATTCCCGTCAGCGGACGAAGCGACCAGCCGCTTAGACGCTGCGCCCATTTCTTCTTACTGTCTTTTACCTGCACCACGGCTGCCACAATGTCATTGGCACGACGGCGGCGGCGCAGGTAAATCTCTTCCCGCAAACCTTCCGGCTTGACATGGTGCTCCCGGGCAACTTCCCCGTCGCCTTCCAGGATTAAGAGAGCGTCCGGCCGCATAATACCCTGATTTGTCAGGCGTTTTATATTCGCCTCCAACTCCGGGTCCGCAAAGCCTGCCTTGGCTTGGGACAGGGCGGCCTCCAGCTCTTTAATCCCCTGATTTTTTACGGCAACGGTGGGAACAACCGGTACGCCCAGCAGGCTGCTTAATTTCTCAATGTCAATGGCTATGCCGTGTTCGGCTGCATCATCCATCATGTTGAGGGCTACGACCATGGGTATACCCATGTCAATGACCTGCAGCGTCAGGAACAGGTCGCGCTCCATATGTAGCGCATCAACAATGTTAATAACCACATCGGCATGCATAATGATATCCCGGGCCACCCGCTCTTCATCGTTGAAGGAAGAAACGCCGTAAACGCCCGGCGTATCAAGCAGAATGTCCTCACCGTAAGGAGCCTGGTGTATTTCTACCGTTGTTCCGGGAAAATTGGATACATCCACATACCGTCCGGTCAGGGCATTAAAAAAGACAGATTTGCCCACATTGGGATTGCCGACCAGAACAATGCTGCGTCTTCCCTCCGGGATGGCAATGACTTCTGCAAGGTTGTGACGATGGGTACTCATACTGTCTTCCTCAACTCTCTCCCTAAATTTAAGAAGCTTCCCTCACCGTAATTCTTTCCGCCAGTTTCCTGCCGACGGCAAGCTCCTGCATTCCCTTGGCTATAACAACAGGCCCGGCCGGCAGCTTTTCCGTACAGCGGACTACCGTCCCTTCACAGACACCAAAGCGAATGGCCTGCGCACGGATGATCTCGTCCGGGATCCGGCAAATTTTCACGTTTTGTCCTTGTTTAACTTCCGCCAGAGTCATGGTGCACCCCTCCATTGATAATCATTCTCAATTAGAAGGAGAAAAAAAAGCCTTTTTTTGCTTTCCGCCAATTGAGATTTATTCTCAATTGCAATATAGCAAAAAAAGGCTCGGCTGTCAAGTACTTTTTTAAAATGTTTCCGTTTTTACCCCAAGGGCTGTCACCAAAGTTTCCAAAGCCAGCACCGGGTCTATCCTGCCCCGTTTAAGATCCAGTTCACAGCGCACCAAAAGCTCAACAGCCCGCCGCAGGCGCGCTTCCGGCGTTTTCTGCGCCTGCTGTTCCAGCTTCTGCGCAGCATAGGGATGAATTTGCAAGGCAGCCGCCAGGTCTGTCCGTCCGTCCGCCAGCAGGTCCCTGGCCTCGCCCAGCAGGCGGAACTGCCTGCCCAGCATGGAAAGGATTTTGACAGGAGGCTCGCCGGCCCCCAGCAGGTCCCTGAGCAGGGAGAGGGCTTGCGCCGTCCTGCCGTCCACAGCCGCATCAATGAGGGCAAAAATATCAGCCTGCAGTGTCCTGACGGCAACTGCGTGCACATCATCCTCCGTCAGGTAGCTGCTTTTGCCGCTATAAGCAGCCAGTTTGTCCAGCTCCGAGGCCAGAGTCCGCAGATCTGTCCCTGCACGCAAAAGAAATGCCTGCAGCGCACCGGGCGCAAATTTTTTACCGCGGGCTGCCGCCCGTGCTACGAGCCATGAGCGCAAAGCCGCCGGTCCGAGCGGGGCAAAACGGTACACCGCTCCGGCTGCCGCCAGCGCTTTGACAGTTTTGTGCGCCGGCACAGCTTCGGGTGCGCAAAAAACCAGACATGTCCCACTGCTTTCCCTTGCGGCAAGCAGGCGCTTGTCGGCACCGGCCGCCAGAGTCCGGCCATTGTTAAAATAAGGCGCCTTGCGCACCACAAGGAGACGGGCGGCAGTAAAGAGGCCCGGCGTGTCCGCCAGGTCAAGCACCTCCGTGATGTCCGCGGCCTCTCCGTCCACAAAATGACACCCGGCCGCCAGCTCCTCCCCGGGCAGCAGGCACCCGGCCACTTCTCGCACAGCTTCTTCCATTAAAAAATCTTCCGTGCCGCAAAACAGGTAGACGGGCCGTATAACGCCCGCCTGCAATTCCCGCTGCAGGCGCAGGTAATCCTCTTCTCTGCCAAAACTGCGCATAACAAATCCCCCGGGCGTATTGCTTGCTTCTATTTTTCTCTTCCACGGCGCCGGGGCCCTTTCCTGCCGGCAGGAGGAATTTACGTCTGTGACTGCACCATGGCTGTCGGACCGGAAAGAGGGTCCTCCGTCCAGGCAGCCTCGCCGTGCTGCGGCCGGATGACGGGTTCCAGGAGCCGGGAAGGAACTTCCCGGCCGCAGATGCGGTATACATTGACTAGATGCTTCCGGAAAAGGGCTTCAAAGGGTGCAGCCAGGTAATAAGGCATGCTGTCCACCCACCAGGTGTAGTCGCTGCCTTCGGCAATCAGCAGGTTCTCCCAGGCCTCCTGAAACTGCTCCACGGAAATGGTGCCGCGCGCCTCATCCAGGATACGCCGGGCCGCAAGCAGCATCTGCCAGAGTTTGTTTTTATTTTCACTGCCTATCCAGCGGGCCAGACTGTGGTCGATCCAGGAACCGGTATGAATATGCTTTAAGGTGCGTACCGGCGGGTTGCAGCGCAAAAACTCTCCTACGGTAACTGTTTTTAATTCCCTGGCAGCTGCCAGGCGGCTGTAAAGCTTGTGCAGGAATTCATTTTTATCATTGGGATACCATTCCCAGGCATTTTCACCGTCCAGGGCCAGGGTGACCAGGTGCGGCCCTTCACAGCCGGCAAGCGCCTCGCGGATAGTGTAAAAACGTTTCATTAAATCTTCCACCGCTTGGTCCGGGCTCATCTGATGGTAGACAAAACCGATCCGGTCGGAAAGATGATGGTCGCGAAAAACCATGTATATTTCCCTGCTGCCCGCCTTTACCGCATAGGGACGGTAAAGTTCATCCGCATTTAAAACGTTGCCGGAGCAGTCCCGGTGGAATTCAATTTGCAGGGAGCGGGCCAGAATATCTTCATCGGAGATAGTCCAGGCAAAACCGTGTTCGGCAAAAAGCGCCAGCGTCTCCGGGCTCACCGCCTGCTCCGGCGGCCAGATCCCGGCCGGGCAGCTCCCAAAATACCGGCGGTACTGGTTAACGGCACGGGTGATTTGTTCCGACGCATCTTCCGGGTAACTGAATGACTCCGGCAGTTTCAGTCCCGGCGTCGGGCGCGCGGCGGAGCGCGTATCAAGCAAAAGCGGCATGATGGGATGGTAGTACGGGCTGGTAATCACTTCAATACGGCCAGCCGCCGCCAGTTCCCGGTGGATGGGAATAACTTTTTGCATCAGCTCCCGCTGTTTTGCCAGAACCAGTTCCTTTTCTTCCTCGGTATAATACCTGCCCTTCAGCTGCAGGCGATGCAGTTCTTCATCTTCTTCCCTTATTTCCGGGTCAATCCAGACAAGATTGAACCACACCTGCAAATCACGATAGTCCTGTTCCGTAAAGCAGGCAAGCGCCGTCTCCACACTCTCCGGCTCGCGGCGAAAACCCTGTTTCGCCAAAAGCTGCCTGTAGCGCGGCCACAGCACAATAACCCGCTCCCAGTGGATGTCAAAATAATGCTCCAGGAGGAAGCGCTTTTCCGCCTGATTCAGTTCCGCCGCCGGCTTCATCACCTTCAGGTAATAATCCTCTGCACCTTCCAGGTAAGCCTCCAGCTGCTGCAGGAGGGACGGCGTAAGGTTGAAAGTTTGCCTGATCTCCGGGTGGCTCTGCAAAATGGCGGCCATCCGGTAATAGTCCTTGGTAGCATGCAGGCGTACCCAGGGCATAATAAATTCTTTTTTCGCCGTATCCCGGTAAAAAGGCTGGTGCTGATTCCAGACAAATGCTATGTAAAGCGGCTTCACGTGCTTGCCTCCCTCATCAGTTCTTCAAGAGACTGCGTGAAAGCAACAGTCCACACCGCATCCGACAAAAGCTTTATTTCCCAGGCAAAAAGGAGGCTTGAGCCCTGGTATACCCGTTCCACGCCGGCCTCGGACCGGGAAACGGTCTCCAGAGGCATGCGCCACACCGTGGCAGGCCGGTTAAAACGGAACATGGCGGCAAGCCCCTGCCATTCATCCACCAGGCTGAAACGGTTCACCTGCGCAAGGACGCCCCGGGAGGAAAGGCTGCGATCAGGCAATGTCCGGTCGGGAACTTGGTAATAGCGGTCCGCCGCTTTCCCCGCCAGGAAAGTAAGATTGAATTCAATGGCAAATATAACACCAAGCGGTTCTTTCCCCATGTTTTGCAGCTCATAGTCATAAGAGATTTCCCCGCTTTGCGGCAGGTAAGACAAAGTTTTTCTTATTTTAACCGGGTAATGCCGTGCTTTCAGGCTTACCTGTCCCTGCCGCTCCAGGAGCAGCCAGGCTTTTTTGCCTGCCGCAAGCTGCTTGACTTCATATGCTCCGCAGACAAAATCCCCCGCTTCCGCCTCCGCCGCTTCCGGGCTGTCCAGTGTGGTCCCCGGCGGGTAAAAGTGGTCTAGCAGGGACAAGCGCCTGTAGGCATCGTACACCAGAAACCGCTCCAGCCCTGCTTCCTTGACACGTGTGATGTGATGGATTGACTTCGCTTCCTCCGTCTCGCATACTCCTTGCGCCTGTTCATAAAGATCGCAGTGATAGGGCTCCCTGCGCCGCGTCAGGACATCAAGCAGGTTAAAGCGACGTGGTTTATAATCCAGCTCCAGCAGGGCCCCGCCGGCGGCCGGCGCCAGGACAAAATTCAGTTCCGGGCCGGATACAACCACTTCTTCCCTGCCGTCATAATCAAAATCCTTTTGTTCCACCACAAGCCAGGGCTCCTGCGGATGCAGAACCCTGTCCGCCAGTTCTTCCGCAGCAATGAGGCGGCTGTATACGGCAGAACGGAGAAAATTAAGATAAAGACCGCCAAAAACCCCATGCCAGTAGGCACAATTGCACTGTCCCGCCCAGAGGTACTCCTGGGCTTCTTTTTTCTTGGGCCCCTCCGGCAGCAGTTGTATTTTTTCCCGCACATGAAGCATTTTTTTATGCAGCTGGTTGCTTTCCGGGTAACGGGTAAAAAAGTTGCGCCAGGAACCGCCCGCCCATTCCTCCATTTCCCGGTAGGAACCGGCGGGCAGGTAAACAAGCCCCGCAGGCGGCAGCCGGCGGAGGTATTCGCTGAAAGTGGTAACAACCAGCCAGTCGCTGTTCTCGGACAGTAAAGCAAAAAAGTTCTCCAGCCATTTTTTTTCGTAGACATGCCTGGCTGTTCCCGGCCAGGAACCGAATTTTTCCCCGTCATCGGCCAGTACTGCTACCCGGTCGCCCTGCGGCGTGACTGCCTTTGCCAGGTAGTCAATTGTTTCCTTTGGCTCGGCGAAAGGAATTAAATAGCGCAGCTTTTCGCTGATGGGGAAAAGAAAAAGTTTTTCTCCCCCCTCTTCCGTCAGGTAATAATGCAGTGTCTGCTCATCCGTAAAGCCCGCTTTTTTAAAAACGGCATCATCCAGCACTGTATACTTGATGCCGGCTCTTGCCAGCGGGGCGGCGAGCTGCGGTTCCCACACACGCTCGGCCAGCCATGCTCCCGCCGCATCCACCTGAAAATTCTCCCGCAAAAAATGGCTTAATTTTTTGATCTGGCCGGTTTTATCCTCGTCCGGAATCATCACCAGGATCGGCTCGTAAAAAGCTCCTCCCATCAATTCCACCTGTCCCGCCGCCAGCAGTTTCCGCAGCCTGTCCAGAAAAGCAGGCCGCTGCTCCGCCAGCCAGCGCAGCAGGATACCGGAATAGTGCAGTACCACTTTGATTTTGGGGAAGCGTTCCAGCACACCGAGAAACGGCTCATAAGCCGCCGCATATGCCCGGGCAAAGACTTCGGGCAAATTGCCTTCCGGCTGATGATTATGGAGGGCAAGTATAAAGTGGATTTTCCCTTTCATGATAGAATCTCCCCCGGTACGGCCGCAACCGGCGGCCCAGGATCTTCCGTGACAAAAGGCAGCCTGACCGGGGCGGATTCCCGGTAAATTGAAAGGTAAAGGGCGGCCGCCGCAGTATAGCTGAAATGGCGGCAGGCATAATTTTGGGCTTTCTGTCTTGCGGCAAGCATTTGCCGCGGTCCTAAATGCAGCCGGGCTGCGGCCATGGCAAGCACTTCCGGCCAGTCTTCCTGCCGAAAGGATAACCAGAATTGCTCCCCTTCACCGCCGCCGGCCAAAAGCAGGCACTCCGCAGCACCGCCGGCCGGAACCAGCGGCAGGCAGCCGGCAGCCATGGCCTGTGCCAGACGCTGCATATCTTTACACTCGTGTGTCATCAGGTAAAAATCTGCCGTTGCAAAAAGTTCCCTGCGCTCCGCCAAGGATGCAGGTTCAGGCAGGCAAACCACTCCTTCCGTCCGGGGCGGAAGTTCACTTCGCCCCGCCGCTGCCACGACGACGCCATTTTCGGTACCAAGCAATTCCGCCTTTTTCCGGCGGCGCGCTTCTCCCAGTGAAGCCTGCTCCGACCAGAACCGTGTATCGGCATACGGTTTTCCTGCCACATACTGTCCGGAAAAGCTGCAGAAAAATTCTTTCCACCAGCGGACATCGCCCGTTTCATCCACCAGGTAGCGGGCACAGGCCGCTGCCAGCTGTTCCGTGTAAAGATACTCGCCGGCCGCCGGGCACCCGGGGGGCAGTTGTATCCCCAGGCCGGCAAAATCGGCTCTGCTCTGTTTTGTTTCCCGCAAGCGGCGGATGGAATAGATATAAGGAAGGCGGAGATACTGCCGGCACAGCAAGGCCGTCACGGCATCAGCTGCGGAGAAAAGATGCAAGAGGTCCGGCCGGCAGCCGGCGGCCGCAAGTTTGCCGATGGTTGCCGCCACCGCCGCCGCATATGGTACCGACTGCCGGGAGGAAACAAAAAAGATGCGCAGCTTGTCCGTCTCCTTGCGCAGAAAAACAGTTACCGGCACCAGCTGCCGCGCCAAAACGGCATGAAAAGCGGCATACTTTTCCGTCCCCTTTTCATCTCCACCCCCGGCAAAAAGCAGGCATTCGGCGCCGGCTCCTGCAAGCTCGCCGGCCAGGCGAAAAAATGCCTGCCGTTCTTCCCCGCTTTCTGTTCTTGGTGCCACCAGCGCAATTCTCATTGCAAACCTCCGCTGCTGCATATGGTGTGGACAGCCAAAATATATGCATAGCTTGCCTCAATGCCGCCGTTCTATGCAAAAACGGCGGCTCGCAAGCTTTGCGCTTATAAGATCAGGACAGGAAGGCTATACTAATACCTGTGCTTTCTCACACACGGAAAACTCCAGCTGCTGTTAGGGAGGCCCTTATGCAAGCACCCGACCGACTTGATCTGAATGCGGGCTGCAGTTTGCCCGCTGCCTACGGCGTTGACCGGCTGGTAATCCTGGCGCGGGACCCGCACACTCTTTTCGCTTACTGGGAGATCACGCCGCTGCACGAACAAAATCTGAAAAGCCTTTATCCCGGACGCTGGGAAGCGGGAAAAACTGTCCTCATAGTTTTTTCGCCGGAAGGCGGCAGCAAAAAAAACGCCGAAATCCCGCCGGGGACGGATAACTGGTATTTTCACGGCCTTGACGCGGACCGCCTGTATCGTGCCGAGCTGGGCCGCATCCTGAGCGACGGCACTTTTGTCTCTCTCGCCGTCTCCAATACCGTAAGGACTCCGCGTGACTCCCTTTCCGCCGTCATTGACCCGCGCTGGCGCATGTTTGCCTTCTGGCAGCATCGCTACTGGCGACGCATTGTGGGCGGCTATTCTTCCGCGGAATTTACATCTCTTGACAGCGGCCTACAGAAGGAGGATTAAGGTGAGCAAGGGATATCTGGCATTGATCCTGCACGCACATCTGCCTTATGTTCGTCATCCTGAATATACATATTCACTGGAAGAAAAATGGTACTTTGAAGCTCTGACGGAAGCGTATTTGCCCCTCCTGTCCGTTTTTTACCGCCTGCATGAGGACGGCATTCCTTTCCGGCTTACCATTTCCATCTCCCCGACCTTGGCCGCCATGTGGCAGGACGCATACCTGCAGGAAAAATACCATGCCTATCTGACCAGGCTGCTGGACTTGGCCGACAGGGAAGTGATCCGCACGGCCGGTGATGCTGTCTTTGCTCCGCTGGCCAGAATGTATCGCTTCCGCCTGCAGCAGGCTTATTATGACTATTTTGAACGCTACCAGGGCGACCTGGTCGCCGCTTTTCGCAGCCTGGCCGAGACAAAAAAGGTGGAACTGATTACTTCCGCAGCCACACACGCTTACCTGCCCCTCCTTTATACCCAGCCGGAGGCGGTTTACGCCCAGCTCAGCCTTGCTGTAGAACAACATACGGAACTTTTCGGCTCCCCGCCTCGCGGCATCTGGCTGCCCGAATGTGCCTACGACTACGGTCTGGATGAAGTTTTGGCGGAACTGGGGATTAATTATTTTTTCCTGGATGCGCACGGCATCTACTATGCCGTCCCGCGCCCGGCCTACGGCACTTTCAGCCCCCTTGTCACTCCAGCCGGCGTGGCCGCTTTCGGGCGGGACGAAGAAACGAGCAAACAGGTCTGGAGCAAAACGGAAGGATACCCGGGAGATTTCACTTACCGCGATTTTTACCGCGATATCGGGTATGACCTGCCCCTTGACTATATCGGGCCATATATCCATCCTGACGGCATCCGGGTTCACACCGGCTTCAAGTATTACCGCATCACCGGCAAGACCGACCGCAAGGAACCTTATGACCCGGAAGCGGCACAAAAAAAACTGGCCGAACACGCGGGCAACTTTATGTTTAACCGCGAACGCCAGATTGAATATGCCGCCGAACACATGGGCCGGCCGCCCATTGTGGTGGCGCCGTATGACGCCGAGCTTTTCGGGCACTGGTGGTATGAAGGTCCGGCCTGGCTGGAGGATTTTTTCCGCAAAGCGCACTGTGACCAGGATATCTTTGCCACCATTACCCCCGGCGAATACCTGGAGCTGGGCCTGCCCCTGCAGGAGGCGCAGCCGTCCGCTTCCAGCTGGGGAAACCACGGCTACCATGAGATGTGGCTCAACCGGAGCAACGACTGGCTTTACCGCCACCTGCACATGGCGGCGGAACGCATGATCAGGGCCGCCGGCGACTTCCCCGATGCCCGGGGCCTCAGGCGTGACGCCCTGAATCAGTTGGGGCGGGAGCTTCTGCTGGCCCAGGCGAGCGACTGGCCTTTTATCATGGCGGCCGGCACCATGGTGGACTATGCCAGGCAGAGGGCGGGGGACCACCTGATCCGCTTCAACCGCCTGCTGGAACAGCTTTACCGCAATCAGCTTGATGAAGCTTGGCTGCGCAAGCTGGAAGCGGCGGACAATATTTTCCCCCGCCTTGATTACCGTCTTTTTGCGCCGCACCGCCGGACGGAAAAAGTCAGGCAGTCTTTCTGAAGAAATCAGGACAGAAGGACCCGGTCATGGGCAAATTCGGCGCCGCTGGCCTCGCCGAAACGCTGCAGCAGGTCTTCAACGGTAAGTCTTTGTTTGGCTTCCCCCTCGATATCGAGCAAAATCCGGCCCTCATGCATCATAATCAGGCGGTTGCCAAAGCGGATGGCATCCCGCATGTTATGTGTCACCATCAGGGTAGTCAGCTTTTCCTGCCGGACAAATTTGTCGGTCAAAGCCAGCACTTTGGCGGCGGTCTTGGGATCCAAAGCCGCCGTATGTTCATCCAGCAGCAAAAGCTTCGGCCGCTTCAGGATAGCCATCAGCAGCGTAACGGCCTGCCGCTGGCCGCCGGAAAGCATGCCTACTTTGACGTTCAGGCGGTTTTCCAGCCCCAGGTCCAGCTGGCTTAAAAGCGTCCTGTACAATTCCCTTTCCTTGGCGGAAATGCCCCATTTCAGCGTGCGCTTCTGCCCCCGGCGCAAGGCAAG
>JAAYMN010000038.1 GCA_012521345.1 Bacillota bacterium | reverse complement strand
GCCAGAAAAAGCACAAACTTACTTTTCTACAAAGGGCCATAAAATCCTGCCAAATGATGTACCATATTTATTAAATTGTATACCATAATAAGCTTTAAAATGAATAGAAAAAGCGCCAGTGGCGCCTGTTTTTATTTTGCCTCCCTCTTTTCCGCAAGCAGCGTCCTGCTGAGTTTCTCAAGCCTGCGCATTCTATGGTTGACACCGGATTTTCCCAGCGGCGGATCCAGCATTTCGCCCAGCTCCTGCAGGCTTGCCTCAGGATGCTGGAGCCGCAGGCGGGCCAGCTCCCGCAGCGAAGGGGGCAGGGCATCAAGGCCGATCCGCCTTTCTATCAGCCGGATGGCTTCAACCTGGCGGACTGCGGCCGCTACAGTTTTGCCGACATTGGCTGTTTCAAAGTTCACCAGCCGGTTGACCCGGTTGCGCATATCTTTCAGGATGCGGACATTTTCAAAAGCCAATAAAGCGCTGTGGGCGCCAATGACATTCAGAAACTCCACAATCTGCTCACTGTCTTTGAGATAAAGCAGGTGGCCGTTTTTACGCCTGGTAATTTTGACAGAAATGCCGAATGTCTCGAGCAAAGCCGCCAGATCTTCCGCATGCTGGCGGTAGTCGGTATAAATCTCCAGGTGGTAGGAATGCTCCGGATTTGACACCGACCCTGCAGCCAAAAACGCCCCGCGCAGATAGGCACGCCGGCAGCATTTGTTTTCCCGGAAGGCCGGGTCTATACCCTGTGCCGGCAGGCCGTCCTGTATCAGCCCCAGAACTGATAAAACTTCCCGGACACGGTCCGCCTTGGCAATACGTACCAGGTAAACATTATTTTTGCGCGGTCTGTTTCTCCTGCGGACCAAAAGCTCCGGAGCAAAGTGAAACAATTGTTTAAAAAGGGAAAAAAGACGCCTGGCAGTGGCCGCATTGGAAGTAACTACATTTAAAGTGATGTGTTTCCCGGATATCTGAACAGTGCCGTTCAGACGGACAAAAGCGGCCAGTTCAGCTGCCTGGCAGCAGGAGTCGCCGAAGGGACGGCGCGCCAGTTCATTTTTTGCCCGCAGGGCAAAAGTCATACGGCTCACCCCACCTCACGGAAATACTTGTACCCCGCCGGGAGAACTAACCGTCCCTTCCCCCGCCGGGGAGCACATCTGCCATAATTACATTTGCCAGTTTTTCCGGATCATGCCGCACCAGTTCTTGCTGTGACAACATGTCTGCGGCAACAACTTTTACTCCCAGTTTCCGCAGGCGGCCGACATCAGGTCTGACGGGTTCGGCACCTTCCGCCGCATATTTCTCCAGCAAAGCGCCGGGAATATCCAGATTCGTATTCAGGAGGACTGTATCGAAGACGCCTTCCCCGATATGGTCGTAAAGTGCGGCAAGGTGGTCCGCTGCGGAAAAACCGTCAGTCTCACCCTGCTGTGTCATGACGTTGCAGATGTAAATTTTCCGGGCTTTCGTTTCACGCAGCGCCTCCACCACCCCGGGAACAAGCAGGTTGGCAAGGATGCTGGTAAAGAGGCTGCCCGGTCCCACAAAAACCGCCTCGGCCTCCAGGATGGCCCTGCGTGCCGCCGGGTAAATGGCTGCACCGGCCGGATCAAGACGAAGTCTGCGAATTGTCCCGCCCGCCTTGGGAATGCTGCTCTCTCCGCGGATAATACGCCCGTCCGTCAGTTCGGCCACCAGGGTCAGCTTATCCAGCGTGACCGGCAGAACTTCGCCTCTTACCGCCAGGACACGGCTGGCTGCCAGAATAGCCTCCTCGAAGCCAAATTCTTCGGTCAGGGCGGCCAGAAAAAGATTGCCCAGACTGTGCCCTTCCAGGCCTTCGCCCGTGGTAAACCTGTGTTGAAATACTTTCTCCAGCAGCGGCTCGGTATTGGCAAGAGCCACCAGGCAGTTGCGGATATCGCCGGGAGGCAGCATGCCCAGGTTTTCCCGCAGCCGCCCCGAGCTGCCGCCGTCATCCGCCACGTTGACTATGGCCGACAGATTGGTTGTATGTTTTTTCAGCCCCCGCAGCAGCGTTGACAACCCCGTCCCGCCGCCCAGGGCAGTAAGTACCGGGCCACCTTCTCTGCTGCTCCGAAAACCTTCATCCCGCAACATGATATTTGTCTGCTTTCGCCGCCCGGCAACAGGCTGCTTTACATACCCTGGGTCACGCCGCAAACGATAAGAAAACCGACTGGTCTGCATAAGCTTGCTGCTCCTTTTTCGCTAAATTTACTTGTCAATATCCCGGTATTCCTTGACCACCCGATAGTTTTTGCCCCGCAGGATTTTTTCCAGTTCATTGACAATGGCTACTGAGCGGTGCTTCCCTCCCGTACAACCAATCGCTATCACCAGCTGAGGCTTGCCTTCATCAATGTAACAGGGAATGAGAAAAGTTATCAGGTCAGTCAGCTTGTTGAAAAACTGATAAGTGAGGCTCCACTTCCAGACATAATTTTTAACGGCTTCGTCATTGCCGGTTTGCGGTCGCAGGCTGTCAACATAATGGGGGTTGGGCAGAAAACGGACATCAAAAACCAGGTCTGCATCCAGCGGTATCCCATATTTAAAGCCGAAGGCTACTAACGTAATCAGTATATTCTCCTGTTTGCTGTCCGGTGCATAAAGCCTGCTGATCTCATCTTTCAGTTCCTTTGGCGTCTTCTGCGAAGTGTCAATCAGTTTATCGGCCTGGGCACGGATAGAAGCCAGGATTTTTCTCTCTTCTTTTATTCCTTCCGCAATGCTGCCGCGTGTTGCCAGCGGATGGCGCCGCCTGGTTTCCTTAAAGCGGCGGATCAGCACCTCATCGGCAGCTTCAAGGAAAAGAATTTCATATGTAAACCCCATTGCCCGCAGCATTTCCAGCGACTCCTGCAGGCTGGCAAAAAAATCGCCGCCGCGGATATCGGAAACCAATGCAATGCGGCTTATTTTCCCCCCGGACTGGCCGGCCAGTTCGGCAAACTTCGGTATCAGCATAGGCGGGAGGTTGTCCATGCAAAAATAGCCCAGGTCCTCGAAACTGTTCAGCGCCTGGCTTTTGCCTGCCCCGGACAGGCCGGTAATAATCACAAAGCGAATACCGTTCACCTTTTCACCCCGCCAACTTGTCTCACAGTATATTTCCGCTTCCGGCCACGTTATTCCTCCTGCTTTTCCCTGTCGTCCGCCTGCAGGTTGACAACGCGTTCGACAGGAACTTTCAGCCGCCTGATCAGGGCAAAAGCGGCGGCAAAATCACCGACGCGCTCCGGTGTATGGGCATCGCTGCTGCACAGGAAAGAGACGCCAAGGGGCAGCGCCGTCCGTACATACCCGTCCAGTTTTTCCCCGTAGGAACTGTTGATTTCCAGCAGCGTGCCTCTTTCCCCGCACACTGCGGCCAGCTCCGCCGTGTCAATGTCCACCTGCAGGCCGGGGTGGGTAACTGCCGCAACCGGATAGCGCCTGACTGCCGCACAAATGGCCGCCGTGTTCAAACGGCGCAGCCAGGCGGGGCGAAGCTTCAGCCAACCGCAAAACAAGTTCGCCGCCAGCCAGAAAAAAGCTCGCACACTTCTTGGGCGAACCAGTTTGTGGTAACCCAGAAGCAAATAATCCAGGGTGGGCAGCATCTTTTCCGGCACGTCAATCTTGCCATCAAGATCGACGATATTGGCTTCCACACCGAAGAGGATGTCTATTTGCAGGTATTTGCGCCGCAATGTCCTGATTTCTTCCCGCATCCGGCGCAGTGCCCCTCCGCCGCGGACGCCGATAAAAAGATGACCCGGGCCGTGGTCGCTGATGCCCACCGCTTTCAGACCACGCTTGAGCGCCGCCTTGACATTTTCCTCTATACTGCCCCTACCGTGACTGTAAACGGTATGAGTATGGTAATCCGCCGTAACCCGCAAAGAATTTCCACCTCCCGCCTGCTGTAGTGTGCCACATGAAATTCCTTTTCTTGCAGGCGGAAAAAAGAAAAAGGGAGGCTGACCCTCCCTGAAGCTGTTTGTCTTGCTTTTTTTGCCCCGGCGTCACTCGCCGCCGGCGGCCGGGCAAAACTTTACGCCCATTCCTGCAGCTTTTCCGCATCGAGAATAACAATTTTTTGCTTTTCCAAAAGCAGGATGCCTTCTTTCTGAAAGCGGCTCAACACTCTAGCTACAGTCTCCCGGGAGGTGCCGATCATACTGGCCATTTCCTGCCGCGTCAACTGCACGTCCAGCATAATGCCCTTTTTATGGGGCTTGCCTTCACTTTTCAATAAGCGCAGCAAAAGTCCCGCCGTTCGCCCGTAAACATCATGCAGCGCCAGATCCCGTATCAGAATTTGGGCTTGGCGCAGGCGCCTGCTCATGATGCGCAAAAGTTTAATTGCCAACATGGGCTGTCTGTGCAGCAGCTGCTCCATGGCCGTACTGTACAGCAGCCAGCAGTGTGTGTCCTCCGCCGCCTCGGCAGTGGCGGGGTAGGGATCGCGGTCAAATAAAATGACTTCGGCAAAAATGTCGCCGTCCCCTAAAATATGTAAGATTTGCTCCCGTCCGTCGGCGGAAGACTTGCTGATTTTCACCCGCCCGGAAGCAATTACGAATAATGCTTCCCCGCGGTCTCCTTCCAGAAAAAGGATTGTCCCTTTCGGATAAAAACGCTCCACCATGATGCCCGCCACCATTTCCAGGTCCTGTGCGGGCAAATCTGTAAAAAAAGGTACCTTGCGCAAATATTTTATGTCAATCGGCATTTCTTCACCCCGGCTTCCTTCCGCTCTGCCGCCTCAGTAGATAACGTGATAATCAATAGCCTTTAGGTTTACACACCCTGTCATAATCATGCCGTGAACCAGCTCGGCTGACATCTCTTCCACCAACTGGCGGACACCTTCACTGCCGCCGCCAAAAACAGCCCGGACTGCCGGGCGGCCAACCAGCACCGCATCCGCTCCCAGTGCCAGCATCTTTAACACATCAATACCGGTACGAATCCCGCCGTCGGCAAAGACAAATATTTCCCCCTTTACCCGCTCCACAATTTCCGGCAGCACTTCAGCCACGCCCGGCGTGGCATCCAGCACCCGGCCGCCATGATTGGATACTACAATGGCGGCAGCTCCCGCTTCCACTGCCATTTCCGCTTCCTGTGCGGTCATAATGCCTTTCAGGACAAAAGGCAAGCCGGTCATGCCAATTAAGTCACGGAGCTGGTAAAAACTTTTGGGACCGACCGGGTGCCCTTTTTGTGTCATCGTCACAAGCCCCGCCCCGTCCAGGTCAATTCCCACTGCCAGGGCGCCGCTTTCCTCAGCCTGGCGGATTCGCTCCATAATCATTTCCATGCTGCGCGGCTTGATAATGGGAACGCCGTTCCCGTACTTCCTGATTGCTGCAAGCCCGGCGCCGTAAATCTCCGTTTCCGCTCCGTCACCGGTAAAGGCACAGGAGCCGGCAAGGGTGGCGCCTTCCACCAGACCGGCGGCCAGTTCCTCTTCCGTCAATGCTCCGCCCATGTTATAAGAAGCTCCTGTCAGCGGCGCAATAAAAATCGGTGTCTTAAAGGTCCGCCCAAACACCTTCAGGTTTATATCGGGCCTGCAAACCTGGTGTATCGTACGCATATTCACATGATACATTGCCAGCGCTTCTACATTGTTCTGAAAAGAAGACCCGGTAAGCAGGCCGCCCATCCCGGGCACTTCCCCGGCGCAGGCACGACCGTCGCACTGCGGGCAGATACGGCAGTAGCCCTTCAGGCGGGCCCGTGCCCGTTCACGCATTTCTTTTGACATCATCCGCGTACTCCTCCTCGCCGTTTAGCAGATAGGTATCAATAAAAGCGGCCACACCGTGCTCAATGTTGCTTTTGGTAATGATTTTTGCCACCGCCTTTACTTCACTCCGGGCATTTGCCACTGCCACACTGACTCCGGCATAGCGCAGCATGTCCAGATCATTGTAACTGTCGCCTATGGCTGCCACCTGCTCCCGGGGGATGCCGTGCAGTTTGGCCAGATATGCCAGTGCCTGTCCCTTCGTTGCACGTATGTCAGTGATTTCCAGGAAGTTCGGTTTGGAAAAAACCGCCGTCAGCCGGCCGCTATACTTTTTGAGTATTTGTGCTTGCAGTTGTTGCAAGCTGCCCTTGTCATTGCTGATGATCGTAATTTTCGTTGGCTCTGCGGCCAGAAAAGCAGGTAAATCGGGCACCACCCGGTAAGCAACGCCCGACAATGTATGATAATAGCGGGAGAATTCATTCTCCCCCGAAACATACAGTTCATCATTCAGATAGACATTGACATGCAATCCGGAAGCCAAAGCCTTCTCCACCACTTCCCGTGCCGGTTCCAACGGTACCGGACGGTGCAGCAGGGTTGCCTTGCTGTCTGCTGTCCGCACAAGCGCCCCATGGTAAGTAATCAGTGGCAGGTCTATTTTCAGCTTCCTGGCATACCGCCGCGCGGAACGAAACATGCGCCCCGTCGCCAGTGTGACCAGTACGCCGGCGGCTGCAGCGCGCCTGATAGCCTGATAATTTTGCTCTGAGATCCGATACGTGTCGTCCAGCAATGTATCATCCAGGTCAAGAGCCAACAAACGAAAATACATTTCGGACACACCTCTTTTCCCAGCTTAATTATCATAACATGAAGAGCAGCAAAAGCGCCAGCCATAACTTACTATTCGGCAGTAAAAAAAGAAAGCCTGCCGCAGCAGGCCTACTCTTCCGTGTTATGCAGGAAATGATACAACGCTTCCGCCGCCCTCCTGTTCATGCCTTTTACCGCCGCCAGCTCCTCCAGCGACGCTTCCCGCATGGCGGAAAGGCTGCCAAAGGTGCGCAGCAGCGCTTTGCGGCGTGCATCCCCGATGCCGGGAACGGCAAGCAGAGAGGAACCGCGCGCCGGCCGGCTGCGCTGCCTGCGCTGCGCGGTTATGGCATAGCGGTGTGCTTCGTCACGTACCCGCTGCAGGAGCTGAAGCGCCGGGGAAGTCCGCGGCAGACGCAGCGCTTCCCGCCGGCCGGGCAGGTAAATCAGTTCTTCCTCTTTGGCCAGGGATATGGCGGGCACCATGCCGAAGCCCTGTTCCTCGAGAGCCTGCAGGGCGGCGGAGAGCTGGCCAGGCCCGCCGTCAATCAGCAAAAGGTCAGGCACCAGCAGGAAGGGGTCACTTGCCGCGTCTTTGCCCGTCTTTTCTCCCTGTGCCGACCGCAGACGGGCAAAGCGGCGCCCGATTGCCTCCCGGATAGAAGCGTAATCATCCGGCTTCTCCACGCTGCGGATCAGGAAGCGGCGATAATCCGACGGCCTGGCTGCACCATGTTCAAAAACGACCATGGCAGCTACTGTACCCTCCCCCTGAAAATGGGAAATGTCATAACCTTCAATACGCAGCGGCGGGCTGTCCAGGCCGACTGTGACCGCCAAAAGCTGCAGGGCGGCTTGCGAGTCGTGCGCTTTTTCAGTCAGCAGCTCCTGCTCCAAAAAGAGGCGGGCATTGTCCAGCGCCAGGCGCACCAAATCTTTTCTGGGCCCCCGTTTGGGCACAAGCAGCTTCACCGCGCCGCCGCGGAGCTGTCTGAGCCATGCCTGCACCAATTCTTTTTCCGGAATCTCTTCCGAGAGCACAATTTCAGGCGGAATCTCCCCGGCATGGGTATAATAGCGGTGCAGAAACGCTTTTAGAAGCTCAGCCGAACTCTCGCCCGTCGGGTTGGTCAGCAGGAAGTGCTCCTGTCCTGTCAGCTTGCCGCTGCGAATGACAAATAGCTGAGCACATCCCAACCCGCCTCCCGCCGCCAGGGCAATAATATCCCGCTCACCGCCGGTGGTTGCCACGATTTTCTGTTTCTGCGCCACGGCCTCCACCGCCCGGTACTGATCCCGCAACCGGGCGGCTTTTTCAAACTCCATCTTCTCCGCCGCTTCTTCCATTCTGGCTGCCAGGTCCGCCAGCAGCCTGTCCTGTTTTCCTTCCAGGAAAAGCAGTACCTCTTCCACCACTTTCCGGTATTCTTCCGGCTCCACCTTGCCTGCGCAAGGCGCCAGACAGCGGTTGATGTGGTGATTCAGGCAGGGGCGTTTCTGCTTATTGGGCGCAAGAAGGCTGCGGCAGCTGCGGAGCGGGAAAAGCCGCTGCAGCAGGCGGATGGTTTCCCTCACGGCACCCGCATTGGGGTAAGGCCCAAAGTAGCGGGCGCCGTCTTTTTGCACCCGCCTGGCCACATGGATGCGCGGGTATTCTTCCTGCACGGTAACACGCAGGTAGGGATAATGCTTGTCATCTTTCAGGTCAATATTGTAGCGCGGCCTGTATTCCTTGATCAGGTTGCTCTCCAGAATGAGCGCTTCAATTTCCGTGTCTGTTACGGTGTAATCCACATCCGCAATTTTTTCCGCCAGGGCTCTGACCTTGGGGGCCAGCTTCTCCGGGCTCTGGAAATAGGAACGCACCCGCTGGCGCAGGTTGACGGCTTTTCCTACATAAAGGATTTTTCCCCGGTTGTCTTTCATCAGGTAAACGCCCGGTCGGGTGGGCAGGCACTGCAATCTTTCCTGCAGTTTATCTGAAAGTTTCTCTTGCATTACGAACCACCGTCCCCGTCCTGCTGCAGTACTTTCCGCAAAAAACGGCCTGTATGGGAAGCGGCAACCTTGCTCACTTCCTCCGGCGTTCCCGTCGCTACCACCGCCCCGCCCCTGTCTCCGCCTTCCGGCCCCAGGTCAATGATATAATCGGCCCTCTTAATCACATCCAGGTTATGTTCAATGACCACCACGGTATCCCCGTTGTCCACGAGGCGGTCCAGGATAGTAAGCAGTTTGCTGATATCATCGGTGTGCAGCCCCGTGGTGGGTTCGTCCAGGATATAAAGGGTTTTACCGTTGCTGCGGCGCGAAAGCTCCGTGGCCAGCTTGACCCGCTGCGCTTCCCCGCCGGACAGGGTGGGGGCAGGCTGTCCCAGGCGTATATAGCCCAGTCCCACGTCATAAAGTGTTTGCAGCTTGCTTTTAATCCGCGGGATGGCGTCAAAAAACTCCAGTGCCTCGGCTACTGTCATTTCCAGCACATCGGCAATATTTTTCCCTTTATAGCGGATCTGCAGTGTTTCCCGGTTGTAACGCTTGCCGTGGCAGACTTCACACGGCACATAAACGTCGGGCAGAAAATGCATTTCAATGCGCAGAATCCCGTCCCCCCGGCAGGCCTCGCACCGCCCTCCCCTGACATTAAAGCTGAAGCGGCCAGGCTTGTAGCCGCGGGCACGCGCTTCCGCCGTCCGGGAAAACAGGTCGCGGATCAGGTCAAAAACACCCGTATAGGTGGCCGGGTTGGAACGCGGTGTACGGCCGATGGGAGACTGGTCCACTTCAATCACTTTATCCAGATGCTCAATGCCCACAAGGTCGTCGTGCTCCGCCGGTTTCTGCCGGCTGCGGTGCAGTTCCATGGCCAGGCGGCGATAGAGAATATCATTGACCAGGGTACTTTTGCCCGAACCGGAAACGCCGGTAACGCAAATGAAAACCCCCAGGGGGAAGCGGACGGTCAGATTCTTCAGGTTATGGGCGCGTGCTCCCCTGACTTCCAGCCATTTGCCGTTGGGCCGGCGCCTGGCTGCCGGCAGGGGAATCTTTTTCCTGCCGGAAAGATACTGTCCTGTGACAGACTCCTCAACCCGCTTAATATCTTCCACTGTCCCTGCAGCCACAATCCGGCCGCCCCATGCGCCCGCGCCGGGGCCGATATCCAGGATGTAGTCGGCCTGCCTGATAGTTTCTTCGTCATGTTCCACCACGATGACTGTATTGCCCAGATCCCTCAGCCGCAAAAGTGTGCTGATCAGGCGGGCATTATCCCGCTGGTGCAGACCGATGCTGGGCTCATCCAGAATGTAGAGCACTCCGGTCAGACTGGAGCCGATCTGGGTGGCAAGGCGGATCCGCTGCGCTTCCCCGCCGGACAGGGAGCCGGATGCCCGGTCCAGCGTCAGGTATTCCAGACCTACATTTTGCAGAAAACCCAGGCGCTCATCAATTTCTTTCAGGATTAGGCGGGCAATCTGCTTTTCCTTTTCCGTCAGGACCAAGCCGCGGAAAAACGCCCTGGCCTTATCCACCGTCAAGGCGGTTACTTCGGCAATATTCAGCCCGCCCACCAGCACAGACAAGCTTGCCGGCTTCAGCCTTGCCCCCCGGCAGGCAGGACAGGGGTAAGCGGACATGTAGCTTTCTATTTCCTCCCGGACAAAATCGGAGAAAGTTTCTTTATAGCGTTTTTCCAGGAGGGGAATAACGCCGTCAAATTTCAGGCTCGTGCGGTGGAAACGCCCGCGCGGGTCCTCATAGTTGAAAGGAATCCGCTCTTGCAGGCCCCAAAGCAGCAACTCCTGCTGCGCTTGGGGCAGCTTTTCAAAAGGAGTGTCCAAATCAATGCCGGCATAGCTGGTTACCGCCAGCAGGACCTGCTGGTAGTAGCCGTTTGTTCCCGGCACCCAGGGGGCAATGGCGCCTTCCCGCAGTGTCAGGCGCTTGTCCGGCACCACCAGGTCGGGGTCAATTTCAGAACGAAAGCCGAGCCCGCTGCATTCCGGGCAGGCGCCATAGGGACTGTTGAAGGAAAACATGCGGGGCGCCAGCTCCTCGAAGGAAAAACCGCACTGCGGGCAGGCAAATGTGGCGGAAAACAGCAGTTCCTCCTGCCCGATGACATCAATGAGCACCAGGCCGTTGCCATATTTCAGGGCGGTTTCCAGGGAATCCGCCAGGCGCTCCTCCAGGCCGGGTTTAATAATCAGCCTGTCCACCACCACTTCAAGATTATGTTTTTTATTTTTCTCCAGCCGGATATCTTCTTCCAGCTCCCTGACCTCCCCGTCCACGCGCATCCGGACAAAGCCGTTGGCACTCATATCGGCAAGCAGCTTGCTGTATTCACCCTTGCGGCCGCGCACCAGGGGGGCAAGGACCTGGATTCTTGTCTGCTGCGGCAGGGCCATAATGCGGTCTACCATCTGCTCCACTGTTTGCTGGGCTATCCGAATGCGGCAATTGGGGCAGTAAGGCTGGCCGATGCGCGCAAACAGCAGGCGCAAGTAGTCATAGATTTCCGTCACCGTGCCCACTGTGGAGCGGGGATTGCGTGAAGTCGTTTTCTGGTCAATGGATATGGCCGGCGAAAGGCCTTCAATATAATCCACGTCCGGTTTGTCCATCTGCCCCAGGAACTAGCGTGCATAAGCGGACAAAGACTCCACGTAGCGCCTCTGGCCTTCTGCATAAATAGTGTCAAAGGCAAGCGACGACTTGCCGGAGCCTGACACGCCGGTAATCACTACCAGCTTGTTCCGGGGGATGTCCACATCTAAATTTTTCAGGTTATGTTCGCGTGCGCCGCGAATTCTTATCAGATCCTGTTGCATTTTTCCTACCATCCTCTGCCTGAACCCTGCGGAGTTCAAACAGCAAGTCGCGCAGCCGTGCCGCTTTTTCGAATTCCAGGTTGCGCGCCGCCTGTTTCATTTCCTTTTCCAGGAGAGCAATCTGCTTTTTCCTCTCCTGCGGGCTCATAGCCGTAAATTTCTGCGCGGGTAAAGTGCTTTCCTCCACCGGCCTGGTCGCTTCGATTACGTCGCGGACTGCTTTTTGAATGGTGGCAGGTGTAATCCCATGCTCCTTATTATAAGCAATCTGCAGCCTGCGGCGGCGTTCCGTCTCGTCAATGGCGCGCCGCATGGATTCAGTGACAGTATCCGCGTACATGATTACTTTCCCGTTTACATTCCTGGCCGCCCGACCGATTGTCTGGATCAGCGAACGCTCCGCCCGCAGGAAACCTTCTTTGTCGGCATCCAGAATGGCGACCAGCGATACCTCCGGCAGGTCCAGGCCTTCACGCAGCAGGTTTATCCCTATCAGTACGTCGTAGACGCCAAGGCGCAGGTCGCGGATAATCTCCATGCGCTCCAGGGTGTTTATTTCCGAATGCAGATAAGCCACTTTCAGTCCCAGTTCCTTATAATAGTCCGTCAGGTCTTCCGCCATGCGCTTTGTCAGAGTCGTGACCAGCACCCTTTCGCCTTTTTCTATCCTGGCGCGGATTTCCCCGTACAGATCGTCAATCTGCCCGCTGACAGGCCGCACCTCCACTTCGGGGTCCACCAGGCCGGTGGGACGGATAATCTGCTCCACCACCTGCTCGGCATGTTCTTCTTCATACGGGCCAGGGGTGGCGGAAACATAAATTGCCTGGCTGACAAGCTCCTCGAATTCATGAAACATCAGTGGCCTGTTGTCCAGGGCGGACGGCAGGCGGAAACCGTATTCGACCAGTACTTCCTTGCGCGACCTGTCGCCGGCATACATGCCGCGGATCTGCGGCAGCGTCTGGTGCGACTCATCAATAAAAAGCAGGAAATCCCGCGGAAAATAATCAAGCAGCGTATACGGCCGCGACCCGGGAGGGCGCCTGTCCAGGTGGCGCGAATAGTTTTCAATCCCGCTGCAGAAGCCAAGTTCATTCATCATTTCCAAATCGAATTTCGTTCTCTGCTCCAGGCGCTGTGCCTCCAAAAGCTTTCCCGCCTTCCGCAGTTCAGCCAGCCGCTCCTCCAGCTCCAGGCGAATATCGGCCATTGCCTCCTCCAGAACCTCCCGCGAAGTGACATAGTGGGAAGCGGGGAAAATGGCGACATGATTCCTTTCGCCTAAAATTTCGCCTGTCAGGGTATCAAACTCGCGGATACGCTCAATTTCATCGCCGAAAAACTCCACCCTGACCGCCTTTTCCGTGTAGTAGGCGGGATAAATCTCCAGGACGTCGCCCCGGACGCGAAAACGGCAGCGCTCCAGGACAGCATCGTTGCGCTCGTACTGGATGGCCACCAGCTGCCGCATTATTTCCTGCCTGCTTTTTTCCATGCCAACGCGCAGGGACACCACATGCTCGCGGTATTCCTGCGGCGACCCCAGGCCGTAAATGGCGGAAACACTGGCCACAATCAGCACGTCGCGCCGCTCGAAAAGGGCGCTGGTTGCCGAGTGGCGCAGTTTTTCAATTTCATCGTTAATGGAGGCGTCTTTCTCAATATAGGTGTCCGTTTGCGGAATGTATGCCTCCGGCTGGTAATAATCATAGTAGCTGACAAAATACTCCACCGCATTGTCGGGGAAAAACTCCCGGAATTCGCTGCACAGCTGGGCTGCCAGCGTTTTATTGTGGGCGATAACCAGGGTGGGGCGCTGGACCCGCTCAATCACGTTGGCCATGGTAAATGTTTTCCCCGAGCCGGTTACTCCCAGCAAAACCTGGTGCCTCAATCCCCTGTTCAGGCCTTCCACCAGGCGTTCAATGGCCTGCGGCTGGTCGCCCTGCGGCCGGAAATCGCTTTTAATCCGGAATTTTCCCATTCCTTGTCTCCCTCGCTTGCAGCGCTTAAGTAAACATAAATTATACCAATTTGCAGGCGGCATTTACGTCCAAGGTTCCGCTTGCCGAAGCGCCGGAACATATGTTTGCAAAGACAATTATATCCTACTTGCCGCCGGGAGAAAATACTTTTTCCTCTATCCGCGAACTGCCGGCAACAAAAGTAATACCGGCAGCCCTGCCGGCATTACTTTTATTGCAACTCAGGCGTCGTTTGTGGCATATTCCCGGGCAGCCCGCTTTTATTCCCTACCCCCTGGAAAAGAGGAAAGTCAACCGGCCGGTTGCCGTCCCCGTTCAGGCACAGCTGCCTGTGGAAAGCTACGTCCTGCTGCAGCAGCTGCTGCGCCTGCACAATTGCCGAAAAAGCCTGCTGCAGCGCCTGCAGTACCTGATTATCCATATCCTCCTGCCGCAAAGACAGCTGCAAAAGAGCATCGTTTTTTTTGCTCGGCTGTTCGTTCACTTTTCCGCCTCCTTTGGCTTTCTGCTTTTCAGTATACCCCTTTTCCCGTCGCACATCAGCGAAGGGGTGCGGAAGTCTGCGGCAGTTTCAGCGCCGCAGGCGCTTTAGTTTTTTCTGCAGCGCTTGCCAGAAATTTACCTGCTCCACAGTTTGATAAACCGGGGCATAACGGTCCGGGACAGGTATGATCCCGGGGTCGGAGGCGGAGTCTAGAATAACGAGACGTTCACGGCCGTTCCTTTCCACTAAAAGCTGCATGGGCATCCAACCAGTCTGCAAAGCCGTGTAGAAAGCAGCCACATTCGGGACAGGAGAGCCGTTGATATTTAAAATGACATCACCGGGGGCAAGCCCGGCGGCCTGTGCCGCCCCCCCGTCCGCCAGGGCAAGCACGCCCACTCCAGCAGCAGGGGCCGTATAAAGCGGACGGCGGGAGAATTCTTTTTTATTGCCCCAAAGGATTAACAGTTCATGGCCAACGGGCACAAACACGGCCGCCGCAAAAGAAATAACCGGAAATCTTTCCGCCGCCAGCGCCAGGCAAAGCACCAAAATGCTGTAAAGGCCGAGATTGCGCGCGGAAGACCTGCTTTTTTCCCGCGGTGTGCTGGCTATTGCCAGGTCGCCGTAGCCCAGTCCGGCCACAACGGGCAGGAGATAATACATCAGTGTGTAGCCGGCACCCACAGCCAGGCGGCTGGCAAAGAGCGGCCACCATTCTGGCATTTCCGTGCCTGCCGCCACTTCCGGCGCGGTCAGGCTGACAACTTCCGCCATCATTCCCACCAGGGGCAGCGGCCAGAATTTTTGCAGCATAAAGCCGCCCACAATCCCGCGTTCAGTTTTCAGCCAAACCGGACTTGGCTGCAGATGGCCGCTCAAAGCGATAAGAATACTTTCGGCCAAATGCAGTGTACCGATTAAAGCAAGAAGTCCGGGAATGTGAATTTCGGCCAAGCCGGCAAAAAAACCGGTGCCAAAAACGGGCCAGAAACGGGCGGCAAGCTGGACAACCGCAGCCACGGCGCCGACAAGGCCTCCGGCGTAAGCAAAACACATATAGCGGGGATGAACAAGCAAAAGCAGCAAGGCCAGGGGCCAGACATACAGCATGCCGATTTCCGTCAGGGGAACACCCAGGACAAAAAGCAGCACGCCCGCAATTAACCCCCCGGCCAGCCCGAATAAAGCCGAGTTTATGACCTGCTGCCTCACAGCATACAGGGGGCGGCCAAACAGCTTGCTTTCATTTACGGCCAGGCGGCGGTACTGTATGCCGATCAGAACAAGAAGCAGCCAGAACAACGGATTTAAAGGAAATGTGACAAAAGTCTGGACAAAAAGCAGAATAATTTTTCTCAGCATAAAACACACCTAATTCATTTTTTCCAGCAGTACCTCCCTGGCTTTTTGCTTCTGGGCATCCAATTCCTCCAGGATTGCCGCAGTTTTTTCCGCCAGAAGAGACCTTGTCTCCTGGTTAAGGTGACCGGTTGCCGTCAGGCCGTTTTGCTGCTGGAAGCGGCGCACCGCCGCTTCCGTCTCGCTGTCATAGGTGCTTGTCTCTGCCAGTGAGTAGCCAAGGGCGTTTAATGTTTTCTGAAGATAAAGCACTGCAGGTTCTTTGGTGCCGGGTTCCACGTCTTTCAGCATCATCCCGTACTTGATGTAATAATAATCTTCAGGCAGCTCCACGGTAAAGTCAGGTTCCAGGCCGTGGCCGTGTATATCCCGGCCCAGCGGCGTCTGATATTTGGCTATTGTATAGCTGAGCCCCGCATTGCCTGAAATGCTTGCCAGGTGCTGTACTGTTGCTTTGCCGTAAGTCTTGGTCCCCACCAGGATGCCGGCTCCCGTATCCTGCAGTGCACCGGCGATAATCTCCGCTGCAGAGGCGCTGGCTCCGTTGACAAGGACGACAATGGGATACGGTTTTTCCGTGCCGTAGGAATTGTATGTCTTCAGCTTGTTGCCTCTACCGTCCACCACATGGGTAATGGGGCCCGGCGGCACAATTTCCTGGCCGACTTCAACGGCCTCGGTCAAAAGGCCTCCCGGGTTGTCGCGCAGGTCAAGGAGCAGACCGCGCATGCCTTTTGTTTCCAGTTTCAGCAGCGCTTTCTGGAAATCTTCGCCAGTATTCTCGGAAAAATTGGTGATCTGGAGATAACCAATGCCGTCCTCCCCCAGTTCGGTAAAAACAGTCGGCAGCACAATGTTTTCCCGGACGATTTCAAATTTGAGCAGTTCATCGAAACCATCGCGCTCCACTTCCAGGACTACCGTTGTGCCGGCGGGACCACGCATCAGTTTTGCCGCTTCCACGGTGGAAAAGCCGATGATTTCCTGCCCGTCCACCCTGACAATGCGGTCTCCCGGCAAAAGGCCCGCACGCTCTGCCGGTGTGTTTTTAATTGGTGCAACCACGGTCACATAACCGTCAACCGCTATTATATCCACCCCGATACCGGAGAAAGTGCCGTCAACCTTAATCATCATTTCTTTGTATTCATCTTCGGCCAGATAGTATGTCTGCGGGTCGCCCAGGGAATCTACCATTCCCCTAATGCCGGCGGTAACCAGTTCTTCCCGGGACACCTCCGTAATAAAACGCGTGCTTAAAATATCAAGGACTTCCAGAAAAGGTCTCAATTCCTCGGCCGGCTCTTCTTCCTGCTGGACCGGCGGTTGTTCCTCGCTCGGCGGCAGCGCCGGCTCCTGCCCGCGGTAATATGCGCCAACAGCCAGGAAGGTAATAAGATTGCTGGCAATGAGTATAAGGACCAAAAGGTATACTGTTTTTTTCTGCAACAGGACACCAACTTTCAGTCAAAAATGTTTGCCATACTATTATAAACCTAAGGCAGTGATTTATCTACCGGCATTTTCAGCCTGCAGGCCGGCCAGGAAGAAGTAAAAAATACCGTTTCCGGCTGCTGCCTGTGGTATAATTACCGTAACGCTTTGAGAAAAAACGGGAGGCATGATAGATGGGACTTTACATTGGGCTTGGGGTTATCGTTCTTCTCGGTCTATGGTTTATGGCCCTTTATAACGGGCTTGTGTCTCTGCGCGAAAGGGTGCAGAATGCATGGTCCCAAATTGATGTCCAACTGCGGCGCCGCTACGACCTTATTCCCAACCTGGTAAGTACCGTCAAAGGCTATGCCGCACACGAACGCGAAACCTTGGAGAAGGTTACAACTGCGCGCACACAGGCCATGGCGGCCGGTTCCGTCCGGGAGCAGGCCGAGGCGGAGAATATGCTTTCCGGGACGCTGAAAACATTGTATGCCCTGGCGGAAAACTATCCGCAGCTGAAGGCCGACGCCAATTTTCGCGAGCTGCAGGAAGAATTGAGTGCCACGGAAAACAAAATTGCTTTTTCCCGCCAGTTTTATAATGACACCGTCCAAAAATACAACACAAGGCTTAAAGTTTTCCCGGTTGTTCTTTTTGCGGGAGCGCTTGGCTTTAAACCGGCGGAATATTTTACCCTAGAAGGCGAAACCGGGGTCCGGAACCCGGTAGATGTCAAATTTGAGTGAGATTGCTATGACCGGCAGGCAAAAAAACAGTCGTTCTTTTGTTTTTTCGTTAATTGTCCTGCTTTGCCTCCTACTGCAGCCGGGTCATGCAGCAGCCCGCTCCTACCATTTTGCCCGCGTCAGTATTACGGCCGAAATTGCCCCGTCGGGCCAAATGCGGGTAAGCGAAGAGCGGACGGCAAAGTTTTCCGGGCAGTATCACGGCATGTTCATGTGGCTCAAAACTCCTCCCCCCACGTCCATCAGCGATGTAACCGTGGCGGAAAACGGAATCCCCTATACTTTTAACCCGGGAAACACTTACGGCCCCGCCGGCACCTATTTCCTCAGGGATGAAGGCGACAGGCTCTACGTGGACTGGAGCTTCGCTGCCGCGGACGAAGAGCGGACCTTCACCATCAGTTATTGCGTCAATAATGTTGTCCGGGTCCACAATGATGTGGCGGAGCTGTATTACCAGTTCATCGGCGATGCATGGGAAACACACGCGGACTCAGTCAGCATTACTCTGCAGCTTCCTCCCGGAGCGGCAAGCCGGGATATCCGCGCCTGGGGGCACGGCCCGCTGCACGGGAAAGTGGAGATTTTGACGGACGGCACCGTTTCCTGGCAAATAGACAAACTGCCCGCCAGGACTTATCTTGAGGGACGGGTGACTTTCCCGCCGTCCCTGGTCCCGCAGGCTGTTATAAAAACAGGCAAAACCGCCCTGCCCCAGATTCTGCAGGAAGAAGAGCAACTGGCTGCAGCAGCCAATACCGCCCGCAGCCGTTCCAGAATGCTGGTCCTCCTGGCTGCGCTTATAGTTGCAGGCAGTCTGATTACGGTTTTTGGCGCCTGGCTGCGCTACGGCAAAGAATTTACCCCTAAGTTTGACGGAGACTATTACCGGGAGCTTCCTGCCGACTACACGCCGGCGGAACTGGGAGTGCTGTGGCGCTTTGGCAAGCCGGCACCGGAAGACCTGACTGCCACCCTTGTCGACCTTGCCCGCAAAGGTTATCTCAAAATTGAAGAAATAAGCACGGAAAAGAGAGGCCTTTGGGGCCGCACAAAACAGGACTACAAAGTGATGCGCACGGCAAAGGACGGTCCGCTCCGGGACCACGAAAAAAAACTGCTTGCTTTTCTCTTTAACAACCTGACTGCCGACGGGCAGTTCACCTTTACCGAGCTGGAAAACTATGTGCAAAAAAACCGGCTGGAATTCTACAGCTTCTGGTCCGGCTGGCAGGATCTGCTTGCCGCCCGCGGTTCAGCCCTCGGCTTTTTTGACAAAGGGGGAGAGGCGGCAAAAGCTGCTTTGCTGGCCATCGGTGTGATTGCGTTTTTTGCCGGTGTTGTCGTCCTGGTTGCCACAACGGCAGCCATTCTTTGCCCCGCCCTGCTCGCAGCCGGCGTCATCTTCTTTATAGGCAGTTATTCTCTGCGGCACCGCTCCCGCCGTGGTGCGGAGGATTTTGCGCGCTGGCGGGCTTTCCGCCGCTTCCTGCTTGACTTTTCCAACCTGGATCGGCATACGCTTCCTTCCCTGGCAGTCTGGGAACATTACCTGGTATATGCCATTACCCTTGGTGTCGCCTCGGAAGTAATCAGGCAATTGCAACTTGTCTACCCACAGCCGGCAGGTGATGGCCACCACTTTGGACATGGCTGGCTTCTTTACGGTACGCACTCCGGACATACAGGCTCCCTTGCTTCCCTGACAAAAAGTTTAAACGGCATTAATGCCGGCATTGCCAATACAATCCGGACCGCCGCCTCAAGGCAGTCGTCCGGTTCCGGCCGCGGCGGCGGCTTTTCCGGCGGCGGCTTTTCCGGCGGCGGTTTTGGCGGCGGCGGGGGAGGCGCCCGCTGACCAAAATTCCTGCCGTTATCTTCCACGGGTGCCGGCCGCAGCCGGACGGCGGCAAGTTCCTGCATGAAAAGCAGCCGCCGGGCAGGCGGCAGCCTGTTGACCCGGCGGTTGCCTTTTATTTATTTAAATTTAAAAGCAGTCCCGCATGCCATGACTTCAGCCGCTCCCTGCATAACAGAAGCTGATGCACGCCGGATATTGACAATGGCATCAGCCCCCATTTTTTCCGCTATGTTTATTATTCTCCTGTACGGCAAAACTTTCCCTCTGCCGGAGCCACATATCTTGCGGCTTGGTAAAAAAGAAAGTACACCCCAAAGAGAAAAAACCCGGCTTCGCCGGGTTTTTAACGGACATATCCCAACGGGTTGACGCGCTCTCCGTTGACGCGCACTTCAAAATGCAGATGAGGGCCGGTAGAGTAGCCGGTGCTGCCCACAATGGCGATGGCTTGTCCCTGGGCAACAGGCTGGCCGTTGGCAACCAGGAAGCTGTGGTTATGTGCGTAGACAGTGGAAAGGCCGTTGCCATGGTCAATGATTACCAGGTTGCCGTAACCGCTGCCCATTTGGTATGTATAGGCAATTCCCGAGTCTGCCGCTATGACTTGGACAGGATTTCCGTTATAATTGGAGGCGCCGGGCCACCTGACACGCGGGATGCCGATGTCAATACCGCCGTGGAAAACTCCCTGCTTGCCTGTAATGGGATCCCTGCGATAGCCGTAGCCGGAAGTGATCCAGGCCGGTCCGTACTCAGGCAGAGGCCAGAGAAGCTGTCCCGTACCACGGGCGGCTTTTTGTGCTTCCTCCTGCATCTTTTTAATTATTTCAGTCAGTTTTTCTGCTTCTGCTTCCATCTTGCTGATGGCTTCATTTGTTTTTTCGTAATCTTCCCGCAAGGCGGCAATCAGCTGTTCCTGCTCCGCCCTTTTCAATTCGCTCTGCCGGCGTTTTTCCATTGTACCGCGGCGCAATGTCAGCAGTTCCTGCCGGCGCTCTTCCAGTGATACTTTTAACTGCTCAATCCGGCTGCGCTCCTCCTGCCACTCTGTCAGCAGGACTTTGTCCTCCTTAATAACCTGCTGCAGGTTGCCAAAGCGGGAAAGGAAATCGGTAAAAGAAGTACTGCTGAAAAGCACTTCCAGGTAGCTGACAGTGCCATGTTCGTGAATTGCCCGCAAGCGGACGGCCAGGAGTTCATCCAGCTCCGCAATTTTTGCTTCCGCGGCGGCCAGTTCTTCCTCCGTCTGTGCAATCTCTTCTTCAGTTGCCGTAATTTTTTGGTTCAGGGAGCGGATTTCAGCCTCAATAACGGCTATTTCTTTTTCCAGCAGCTTTATTTCCTGTAAAACCTTTTCCTGCTCCTTTTTATTCTGGGCAAGTTCTTCTTTGCGCCGGTTGATATCTTTCTTGACGCCTTCCAGCTCATTCATTTTGTCCTTAATGGTGGGAGTATTGGCTGCAGCCGGCAAAATGCATGCACCCAGCAAGACTAGCGCCAAAAACAAAGCAACCAGTTTTTTCTGCATTACGTCTACCCCTCCCTTAAACTTTCAGAAAACGGCGTATGGAAAAAATACTGCCCAGAGTCCCTATGGAAGCTCCCAAAAGGAGCAACAGCTTCGTCAGTTCACCCAGGATTGCTTCCGGTTCCACCAGCGGGAGAAAATAGAGATTAATCCGTGTCCAGGTAAAAGCTTCGGCATACAGGCGTTGTAAAATCAGGGCAGGAATCAGGGCGCCGGCGGCGCCAAGCAGCAAGCCTTCAAAGACAAAAGGCCAGCGAATAAACCATTCCGTAGCTCCGACCCATTTCATAATCATAATTTCCTTGGCTCTGGCGGTAACAGTCAGCTTAATGGTATTGGCAATCAGGAAAACGGCGGTGACTGCCAGCCCGATCATAAATGCCATGCCGATCCACTTCAGCACGTTGGTCACGCTGAAAAGTTTCGGCACCACATCTGCGCCGTAATCCACTTCGGCAATACCGGGCAGAGCAGCCAGTTCGGCGGCTACTGCCGGAATATCCTCCGGAACAATGGTCCGGATTTCAAATGAATCCCGCAGGGGATTGCGGCCTTCTTCCTCATAGCCGGCAACCACATCGCCCAGTTGTGCTTTTAGGTTTTGCAACGCTTCCTCTTTTGAAACAAAACGTACTTCGGCAACCTTTTCCAGCTGAATAACCTGGGCGCGCAGCCGTTCGACCTCAGGCGGCGTCAGCGTCTCTTCCACCCGGGCAATAATCTCTACCTGATTTTTAATTTCGGTTGCCAGAAACTCCACATTTTCATTAAGCAGGATAAAGGAGCCCAACATCAGCAATGTTACCGTCACAACGGAAACGGACGCAAGACTCATCCAGCCGTTGCGAAAAATGCTGCCAAAAGCTTCTTTGATGTAATAGACAAAATTTCTAAAAATCACTGCTGTAAGCTCCCCTCTGCTCGTCACGGACAACTTGCCCGTTTTCCAGGGCTATAACCCGTTTTTTCTTGGCATCCACAATCTGTTTGTCATGAGTTGCCATTATGACGGTTGTCCCCCTGATGTTGATTGCTTCCAGCAGTTCCACAATCTCCATGGAAGTTTCCGGATCAAGATTGCCGGTAGGCTCGTCCGCTATGATCAAGGACGGCTGGTTGACGATGGCACGGGCCAGGCAGACACGCTGCTGCTCTCCGCCGGAGAGTTCCGGCGGCTTTCTTTTGGCTTTTTTTTCCAACCCGACCATGGCCAGCGCTTCAGGAACTCTTTTGCGTATCTCCCGTGACGGAGCTCCCAGCACCCGCATGGCAAAAGCCACGTTTTCATAAACAGTGCGATTGTTTAAAAGACGAAAATCCTGAAAAACCACACCGATACTGCGGCGGTAAAGAGGAACCTCCCTGCGGCGCATTTTTGTCAGGTCCCTGCCAAAAACACGGATTCTCCCCGCTGTCGGCAAAAATTCCCGTCCCAACAGGCGAATGAGCGTGGATTTTCCCGCCCCGCTGGCCCCGACCATAAAAACAAATTCGCTGCGCTCAATTGTAAAAGTAATATTTTTAAGTGCAACCACACCGTTGGGGTACACCATATTGACATGATAAAACTCAATCATGCACAATAAATCTCCTGTTGGCACATTTCTTAAGTTATTAACATGAGCTTACAAGATCATAACAGTACTTAACATAAGTTCGACAGGTGGCAGCAAAAACCTTTTTAACAATACATTTTTTTTTCAACATTTTTTACTAAACTGCCAGGCGCTGCAAAAAGGGACGCACCGTTGGAAATAAAAAAACACTGCAGTTTTTTTTGGAAATAAAAAAACACCGCAGTTTTTTGCGGTGTGAGTAAAACTGCCACACTATTACCGTTTGCGGCTGCCCGGCTTGACGGCCGGGATGCCTTGCGCACAGAGCGGGCAGTCGGCAGGTGCAAAGGAGGTAACATCGAGCCGGACAAGGGCATGGTAGGGCACGCCAAAATCCACCTGTCCGTTGCTTCTGTCCACAATGGAACCTACCCCCACGACCTGCCCTCCGTGGGCCTGGACAAGCTCCATCACTTCCCGGACTGAACCGCCCGTTGTCACCACATCCTCCAGGACAAGCACCTTTTCCCCCGGTTTGATGGCGAAACCGCGCCGCAGTGTCATTCCGCCCGTCTCGTCCCGCTCCGCAAAAATTCCGCGAGTTTTAAGCTCACGAGCTGTTTCATAAGCGATAATAATCCCGCCCAGGGCAGGCCCGATGCACACATCGGGCTCAAACCCCGCAAATTTCTCAGCCAGGGCCCGGCACAATTCCGCAGCGCGGTCGGGATACTGAAAAACACGTGCGCACTGCAGGTAATGCTCGCTGTGGCGCCCCGAAGTAAGGAGAAAATGTCCCTGCAGCAATACTCCCGTTTCCTGCAAAATATCCATCACTTTTTTCTCTGTCAGCATAAGCCGGCCTCCTTTAACCAGGGATAAAACCACTACTCCTCAATTTCCGCCAAAAGTCTTCTGGCCGCATCTTTCGGGCTGGCAGCCGCAGTGAGGGGGCGACCGATGACAAGGTAATCCGCTCCCAGCCTGAGTGCTTCCTTTGGCGTAACAATGCGCTCCTGATCATCTTTTGCCGCCCAGGCCGGGCGGATACCCGGGGTTACAATCACAAAATCCTCTCCGCACGCGCTGCGGATCCAGGGAATCTCCTGAGCCGACGCCACGACGCCGTCCAGGCCGGTTTTTTGGCTTAAGCGGGCCAAGGCAGCAACCTGCTCCGGCAAGGATCGTTCCACGCCTGTCTCCGCCTGCAATTCTGCTTCCGAGAGGGAAGTAAGCACCGTCACGCCGATCAGCAGCGGCGGGGCAATTCCCAGCCGCAATGCCTTCTCCTTTGCAGCACGGGCGGCCGCCTCGAGCATCCTACCGCCTCCAGAGGCATGAACATTAAACATAAAAACTCCCAAATCAACTACCGCTTCTGCGGCTCGTGCCACCGTATTGGGAATATCATGAAATTTTAAATCCAGGAATACTTTGGCACCGGAGCGGACCAGTTTCCTGACAATTTCCGGGCCGGCGGCGTGATAGAGCTGCAGGCCCACTTTAAAAGCTCCGACATACTCCTGCAACTGTTCCGCCAGGGACATCGCCCGTGCTTCCTCGTCCACATCAAGAGCGACAATGATCTTTTCCCGCATCTTTTTCCCCCTCCCCGCCTGCCGCTTTTTTCGCCAGGCCAATAATCTCCCGCACGGCGCGGAAGCCGTGCCGCGTCAGATAAGCCGCAATTCCCTGCACCACTTCAGGACAGACGGTAGGGTTAATGAAATGAGCCGAGCCGATAGCCACAGCCGTCGCTCCGGCCAGCAAAAACTCCACTGCATCAGCGGCGCAGGTGATGCCGCCCATGCCGATGACAGGAATATGCACCGCCTCACTGACCTGCCACACCATGCGCAAGGCTACAGGTTTGATGGCAGGGCCGGAAAGGCCGCCGGTCAGGTTGGCCAAAAGCGGCCGCCGCGTTTCACTGTCAATAGCCATTCCCAGCAGGGTATTGATGAGCGACAAAGCGTCCGCTCCCGCGTCTTCGGCGGCGCGGGCAATGGCGACAATATCGGTAACATTGGGTGACAGCTTGACAATAAGCGTTTTTTCCGTGGCTTGCCGCACGGCTTGCACCAGCGTATTCACTACTTGCGGGTCAGTGCCGAAAGCCAGCCCGCCGTCCCGCACGTTGGGGCAGGAAATATTAAGTTCATAGGCGGACACAGCCGGTTCCTCGTCAAGTATCCGGATCACCTGCAGGTATTCTTTGGGGCTGTGGCCGGCTACATTAACAATCACAGGCGTGTTGTATTGCTGAAGCTGCCGGATTTTTTCCCGCGCCGCTTCCGCACCCGGGTTCTGCAGGCCGATGGCGTTGAGCATGCCGGCAGGCGTTTCCGCCAGGCGCACCGGCGGATTGCCGGTCCAGGGTTTTGCCGTGGTTCCCTTGACCACAATGGCTCCCAGCTGCTCCAGGCTGTAAAAAACGGCATACTCCTCTCCGTATCCGAAACAGCCCGAGGCCGGCATCACCGGGTTTCTTAAAGTCAGCTTGCCAATTTTTACCGTCAAATCGGGAGTCACCTGCCGAAAACCTCCTCCGCGCGAAAAACGGGACCGTCGGTACAAACGCGCCGCCAGCCGCCGTCGGCGCCCCGAATGACACAGCCCAGGCAGGCCCCCACACCGCAGGCCATTCTGGCCTCCAGAGAAAGATAGCAGTCTGCACCGGCCTCTTTGGCCAGAGCCGCCACCGCCCGCAGCATGGGCAGCGGCCCGCAGGCGTACAGGTCGGCTTTTTTCCCTGACAGGGCAGGGTGGACAAACTGGGTTACAAGACCTTTTTTACCTGCACTGCCGTCTTCCGTCGCAGCCGTGTATTCATCAGCAAGACTGCGGTAGCTATCCTGCAGCACCAGCCCGGCCGCCGTCCTGGCGCCGTAAAAAAAAGCCACGTCTTTGCCTGCCGCCCGCAGGAAACGCAGCAAATACAGGAGCGGAGCCGCTCCCATGCCGCCGGCAACGACCACCGCCCTGTCCGCTTTCCCTGCAGGAAAGCCTCTGCCCAAGGGTCCGGTGACCGTTAGCATTTCCCCCGGCTGCCGCCGGGATAAAAGCAACGTCCCCCTGCCTGCTATTCGGTAAAGCAGGGTGAGTGTGTCCGGGCTGCAGTCATGAACGGAAAACGGCCGCAGCAAGTATGGATCCAAGGCGGGGGCAACGCCAACCTGGACAAACTGGCCGGGCAAGGCGGCCACTTCCCCCTGCAGGGTAAGGCGGAAAATATCTTCCCCCACCTGTTCCTGTCTGAGAAGCATCATTTCCTGTTTTTTCGGCATCATACCTGTCCTCTGTTTTTTAAAATAATACCTGCCCGTCACGCATCACAATCTTCCCCTCGACCATTGTCAGCACAGGCCGGCCGCGGACGGTCAAGGCGTGAAACGGTGTATTTCTTCCTTTGGAGTAAAAGCGTTCCCTGTCAATAATAAATTGGTGCCGCAGGTCAAATACAGTCACATCAGCCGGGCCGCCCGGTTTAAGGGTGCCTCCGGGCAGGCGGAAGACCGCCGCCGGACGGCAGGACAGCCTGTCCACCAACTGCTCGATAGTCAGGATGCCTGCTTCCACCAGGTAGGTATAAAGCACGGGGAAAGCAGTCTCCAGACCTACAACGCCGAAAGGCGCCCCGGCAAAACCGCCGCTTTTTTCCGCTTCCGTATGCGGCGCGTGGTCCGTGGCGATAATGTCAATTACGCCTTCCGCCAGAGCAGCCTGTAATGCCGCCTTGTCCTTAGCGCTGCGCAGCGGAGGTTTCATCTTGGCCAATGCCGCCAGATTTTCCACAGCATTTTCCGTAAGCAGCAGGTGGTGGGGAGTTACTTCCGCCGTTACCGGCAGCCCCCTGTCTTTCGCCAGGCGCAGAAGCTCCACGGAAGCCGCCGCCGAAAGATGCATCAGGTGCAGGCGGGCTTGCGTTTCTCCGGCCAGCAGAATGTCTCTTGCCAGCATGACAGTTTCCGCGCTGACGGGAATGCCAGGCAGCTGAAATTTTTCTGCCAGGCGCCCCTCATGGAGCTGGCCGCAGCCGGCAATGCTTTCATCCTCACAATGCTCCAAAAGCGGAAGATTGGACTCCGCACACAGCTGC
>JAAYMN010000037.1 GCA_012521345.1 Bacillota bacterium | reverse complement strand
GCTTGCATTTGGCACGGTCCTCTGCTATAATTACAATCAAAATTTTTACTTTTTTTGTTATACCGTGTTATTGTCGGCTAAAATTATCATCTCACCGGCAAGAAAAAAGTACCTGTTAACGCAGAAACAACAGTTCAGGCTTTTACACAAGGAGGCAATTGCGGATGCAGCAGTCTTCTGTTAAAACATCTGCAACAGGGCTACAGGTGAAACACTTTCGTCAACCGGAATTCTTTTCAATACCCGCAGGCACTGCGGCAGCCCCTTGATGAGCGTGTTTACCCCCGGTTCCGTGGAAAGTGTAACCTTCACGCCCAGCTCTTTTAGCACAACTTCCGCAAGGTCGCTGTATTTTCCCAGGGGATATGAGAGGGCGAACACGACCGTGCCCGTTTCTTTTGCAAGCTCCTGCCGGGACTGCAGGAAGTCCGCCCGCAGCGCTTCGATAAAAGCCTTTTCGCTTTCACCCGCAAGCGGCTCAACCGCCGTCCTGGCCGTCTTGCCCTCATACTCCGCGCTTTGGTGCATGTCATAAGTGTGGCTTTGAATTTCAATCAGGCCGGAAGCAAGCATTTCGCGGGCTTCCTCGTACCCGAAGTGGGGAATGATGGGATAAGCCGTATCTTTATACGTGTCCTTGCCCACGGAAGAGCCGATAACAAAAATAGTTGCTTTCATCCCGAATTTTTGCAAAATCGGGTAAGCAATTTCATAATTGCTGGCATAACCGTCGTCAAAAGTAATAACTACGGGCTTCTCAGGCAGTTCCGTTCCCTTTTCCACATACTCGACCAGCTGCCCAAGCGAGACCCCCGTATAGCCGGCTTCAGCCAGGGCTTTAATTTGCGCCTCAAACTGCCTGGCAGAGATGGTCAGCGGGCCGTCCGCCTCCGCCGCCAGGTGGTGATACAGTAAAACAGGCACTTCTTTCGTGTAGGTGCTGTCGTCCAGCTTGTATCCGGCCCGGTATTTGGCCGCCTGCTCCAAGGCATTTTCCGGCGTGACCAAGGTGCCGAAGCCTTCCGGCACATAAACTGTTTCATCGCCAAAAATTTTAGCCAGGGCCATCCTGCCCATGTCATTGCGGAAATGGGTGGCATCATAGAAAAAGCGCGGGTCTGCATTGACAGGGTGCACGGAAAAATCCCAGAAGCTTGTTATTTGGGCAAGCCTGGTGTAGATGTCGGCCAGCTGCTCGTAGTCAAAAAGCACCGCATGCTCATGATAGAGGGGGAAGAATATAACGAGGAGATTAATATTCCTTGCCTCACAAATTTCCTTGATTTCCCGGACGCTGGCAATAAACTCGTCGCTGTAGGGCAGCTCATACCTATTATAGGGGTAGTCCCGGAAGACAGGATACCGCTCCAGATATGACGGCAAATCCTGGATGCGTTCAATGTCGCGGAGGGACTTGTCGTAGGCACCCGTTGCGACGTTGAAAACGTCAAAAACTTGGGGCAGGTAGCTGTCCTCCTTGCGGCTTTGCAGTTTTTCCAAGCCGTAGCGTGGGTTGGCAAACAGGTATTTTGCATAAAAGGGAAGCAGGGGTGCGCCTTCCGTTTTGGCATGGAGATTGTCCGTCAGCGGGTTTGTTTCCAGCATATATTTTTCTGCATTGAGCACGCCAAGGTTTAAAACAATATTTTTTACTTCGTAGTTGTTGGCAACATAGCTGACCGTACGCAAGACATCGTAAATATCCGCGCCGTACATAAAAAGATTGTAAAAGCTGGCATGCAGATATTTGTTCAGCAGCTCCACGGGAAAGGAACTGGTGGAGGAGCTGCCGATCAGGTAGGAATCGTATGCTGTATGGTGCCTGTCCAGGTAAGCGATTTTTGCCACACGCGGGTTTTGGGTAAAATTGAAGGAATGCCATGCCAGGAAACGGTCCCCGAAAGCGCCAAAGGGATCCGTATAATAATTGAAGGCCGCAATGGCAAAAGCAATAAGCAGCACGGACAAGGCAAAGAACAAAAGCCATTTTTTTGATGACATGGGCTGACCTCAAAATCAATATTGTTGGTAAATAAATTCGGAAGCAATGTATCCTTCGCGGTAAACACCAAACCAGACCAGGGCAACAAGGATTAACATCAGCGCCAGCCACTGCAGCAGCCAGTGTTTTTGTTCCAGCGCCTTTCTTATTTCCACGCCCTTCTCCTGCAAATAGCCTGCGAAGATAATCACCATGCCGCCCAGGATCACCAGGCAAAAATCCAGCCTGCTTAAACCGAGCGACCACAGCGCCCCGCCGGACAAAGCCCCGACCTGAAAGGCAAAAACAGTCCGCCAAAGCATCGCCAGGGCCGCCTTCAGGGAAGCCCCGCGGGTAAAATAGCGCCCAAGAAAAACAAGCAGGTTTGTGCCGACAATCCGCACAACTATCCAGAGCCGGACATGCGGGTCAATGCGGACTTTCTCCAGCAGGCGGGTGAAGTAAGGTGTAATAAT
>JAAYMN010000036.1 GCA_012521345.1 Bacillota bacterium | reverse complement strand
AGCTTTTTTCTGTTTTTTTTTTGCGGACGGTTTGCCGCCGCGGAACTTATCCGCAGTGCACACGTCTTATATGCCAAGAGGACATCTGTAAAAATATTGAATCGGGAAGGTGCCGTGCCCATGAAAATGAAAGTTGCCGCTCTGCTTGCCCTTCTTTCCCTGACCCTGCCGCTTGCCGGCTGTTTTGCTGACGGGCCGGGACAGGCGGCAGCGGCTACAGAGCTGGACGAACGCCTGCTTGCCGCCAATACAGGTTTTGCCTTTAAGCTGTTGCCGCAGCTGTTGCAGGGCAGTCCCGGGGAAAATGTTTTCTTTTCACCTGCCAGTATTGCTTTTGCCCTGGCCATGACTTACAACGGGGCGGCAGGCGTCACACAGGAAGAGATGGCACGTGTCATGGGAATTGAGAACATGTCGCCGGCCGAGCTGAATGCCGCCAACAGGGACCTGCTGAGTATTCTGGAAAACCCGGACCGCGGGGTGCAGACACTGCTTGCCAATTCGCTCTGGCCCGCGAAGGACGCGGAGCTGCTGCCGGATTTTCTTGACCGCATCACCAAGTATTATAAAGCGGAAGTATCCACCCTGGACTACACCGAGGCCAATGCAGTGAAAACAATTAACAAGTGGGTGGCCCAAAAAACAAAAGGCAAGATCCCGCAACTTTTCAACGACCTTTCTCCCACCACGCGCCTGGTGCTGGTTAATGCCCTTTATTTCAAGGCAGCCTGGTCCGAACCTTTTAACAAGAGCCTGACACATGAGGCGCCCTTCTACCTGGAAGACGGCTCAAACATTACTGTACCCATGATGCAGCGGGAAGATACTTTTTACTGTCTGGAGGGAGCCGGTTTTAAGGCTGTCCGCCTGCCATACGGCAAGGAAGGCCGTGTCGCCATGTATGTTTTTGTGCCGGAGGAAGGGCTGGATGCTTTTACTGCCCTGCTGACCCCGGAAAACTGGCAAACCTGGCTGTCTTCCTTTCGGCCGGAAAATGACGCCCAGGTCTTCCTGCCGCGTTTCCGCACGCGCTTTTCCCGGGAACTGAATGAACCGCTGCAGCAGCTGGGGATGGAGGCCGCTTTTTCCGATAAAGCCGATTTCAGCGGCATGACCCCGGGAGGCGGCTGGTTTATTTCCCTGGTAAAGCATGAAGCAGTCATCGAAGTGAACGAGGAAGGAACGGAAGCGGCGGCGGCAACGGGGGTTGCCATGGACGAAGCCGCCGTTCTAGAGCCTTTTGTCCTGCGTGCCGACAGGCCCTTTGTCTTTGCTGTCTGCGATGAGATGACAGGGACTATTCTTTTCTTGGGGATCATAAAAAAACCACAATAAACTAAAAGATTATTTTTGACCCGTTTGCCCGTGAACCGGACTAATTTGCCCGCTTGCATCGTATTGCATGTTAAGCTAAAAACTTGACAAATCTGCCAGGGGTGGTATATTGTTAATAGATTCACATGCTGAGGCGAGGCTTGCGCTGACCCGAAGCTAAAAGAAAAAATCCTGCACCAAAGGGGTAACCTGCCGGGAAGGGAGAGCTGTCAGAAACAGGCTAGAAAAGCCTGCCTTCTGCCTTTGTGCAGGGGCGGGCTTTTTTGTTTCGCCGCTCAGTGAAGGGAGTGAGGAAGGTGGAAACACGGCTTGGCGTCGTCGGCATTGTGATCGAAAACATGGATGCGGTGCCGGCGGTGAACAGTATTTTGTCAGCGCATAAAGACATCATTGTGGGCAGAATGGGCATCCCCTACCGGGAGCGTCAGGTTTCGGTTATTTCCCTGATTGTGGACGGCACCACCGATACCATCGGGTCGCTGACCGGGCAGCTGGGGGCCTTGCCTGGAGTAAGCGTTAAATCCGCGCTGACAAAAAAATAAAGGGTGGTTTAATGAACAGCCGGATACAGCAAATTCTCGACAAAGCGGTTGACAAAAACAGTTTAAGCAAGGAAGAAATCATTGCGGTCCTCTTATGTGAAAGCTCTCACAATGACGTCTTATTCCGGGCGGCGGATCTTGTCCGCAAGCGCCATGTGGGCGATGCCGTCCACCTGCGGGGCATCATTGAGTTTTCCAATTACTGCAGACGCCACTGCTCTTACTGTGGACTGCGCTGCGCCAACAAAGACCTGCAACGCTACCGCATGACGCCGGATGCCATTTACCAAGCTGCCCTCGATGCAGCTGCCTTAGGCTACAGGACAATCGTCCTCCAGTCCGGGGAAGACCTCTTTTTTGATGCAGATACTGTTGCCGCCCTGGTCCGCAGGCTGAAAAAGCTGGGCGTGGCCGTTACCCTGAGCCTGGGCGAGCGGACTTACGAGGAATACCGCCTGTGGCGCAAGGCGGGGGCGGACAGGTATTTGCTCAAGCACGAAACGGCGGATCCGGTTCTGTATCAGAAACTGCACCCCGATGCCAACCAGGCCGGCCGTCTTGACTGCCTGTCCTGGCTGCGTGAACTTGGCTACCAGGTGGGCTCCGGCTGCATGGTGGGCCTGCCGGGGCAGACAGCGGAGATGCTTGCCGCCGACCTGTTGCTGCTCAAGGAACTGGATGTGGAAATGGCGGGTATCGGGCCCTTTATCCCCCACCCGTCGACCCCCCTGGCGGAGGCGGCTGCCGGTACAGCCGAGATGACGCTCAGGATGGTGGCTTTGGCACGGCTGCTTTTGCCCCTGGCCCACCTGCCTGCCACCACCGCCTTGGCGACAATTGACGGCTACGGCAGAACAAAAGCGCTTTCCTGCGGGGCAAATGTGGTGATGCTGAATGTCACCCCCCTGGAGTACAGGAGCATGTATGAGATTTACCCCAACAAAAACCGTGCCGATAGTACGCCTGCCGCCGCCCGCAGGCAGTTTGAGGAGCTGCTGGCCGGCCTGGGAAGACCGGTGGCGGAGGATGTGGGGCACAGCCCGAAAAGCAAATTCCAGCGGACTGTCAGTTAGAGAAAAGAGGTGCCATTATGCAAACTACACCGAGATCAAACAGGCTCCACATTGCACTTTTTGGGCGCCGCAACGCCGGCAAATCCAGCCTGATCAACGCCCTGACCGAGCAGCAGATTGCCCTGGTCTCAGATGTGCCCGGAACAACCACTGACCCGGTTTTTAAGGCCATGGAGCTTTTGCCTCTGGGACCGGTGGTGCTGATTGACACGGCGGGACTGGATGACGAGGGAGAGCTGGGTGCGCTGCGCGTGAAACGATCCCTTCAGGTATTGAGGCATACGGATATGGTCTTGCTGGTGCTGGAGGCAAAAGGTGTGCTTTCTGCCGCCGAGCGGGATTTGCTTGCCGCCTGCCGGGAAAAAAAGCTGCCCGTGGTGGCCGCCCTGAACAAGACAGACCTGCAGCCTGCATCCGAGCAACTCAAGGCGGAACTGGCGGCGCTCGGTATTGCGGCGGTTCCTGTCAGTGCCCTGACCGGCGCAGGCATTGACGAGCTAAAAGCGGCTTTGATCCGTTCAGCGCCGCCGGGTTGGGACGACCGGCCGCTGGTGGGGGACCTTTTGGCGCCGGGAGATATCGCAATTTTGGTTGTGCCCATTGACAAGGCGGCGCCGAAAGGACGCCTGATCCTGCCCCAGGTGCAGACGCTGCGGGATCTTTTGGACCACAATGCCGTTGCCGTGGTTTGCAAAGAGGACAGAGTCGGGGAAACAATCCAAAAGCAGCGCCAAAAACCGAAAATAGTGATTACCGATTCTCAGGCTTTTGCAAAAGTGAATGCGGAAACGCCGTCCGATATTCTGCTAACTTCTTTTTCCATTCTTTTTGCCCGGCAGAAAGGGGAACTGGCTGTCCTGGCGGCCGGAGCACTGGCCATTGACAGCCTCAAACCCGGTGACAAGGTGCTGGTTGCAGAAGCATGCACGCATCACCGCGTGGAAGACGACATCGGGCGGGTCAAGCTGCCCCGCCTGCTGGAAAAGAAGGTGGGGGGGAAGCTGCAGTTTTCCTGGTCGGCCGGAACAGCTTTTCCGGAAGATTTGCCAGCATACAAACTAATTTTACACTGCGGCGGCTGCATGATAAACAGGCGGGAAATGCTGTCGCGCCTGGCATTGGCCGGGGCGGCCGGCGTTCCTGTCGTCAACTACGGCGTTGCCATTGCTCACTTGCTGGGAATTTTGCCGCGGGCGCTGTCTCCTTTCCCGGAGCTTGCCCGGCAATTGTTCCCTGAATATCATTATGGAGAAAGGCAGATGAAAGAACATGTTTGAGACGGCGCAAAGAAGGCAGAAGTGGGAGGAAGCAGCTTTTATCAATGAAGAAGAGATTGAAAGACTGCTTTCAGAAGCCGAAAAGACGACAAAAGACGAAGTTTTGGCCATTATTGAAAAGGCGCGGCAGGCAAAAGGGCTGACGCTGGCGGAAGCGGCCGCCCTGTTGCAGGTCAGCGACCCGGACCTGCTGTCGGCCATCTTTGCCGCGGCAAAAGAAGTCAAAGAGCGCATTTACGGCAAGCGGGTCGTCCTTTTTGCACCGCTTTACGTCAGCGATTTTTGCGTTAACAGCTGTGTTTACTGCGGCTACCAGCGAAAAAACAAATTTAGGAGGCGGAAGCTGACCCAGGAAGAACTGGCCCAGGAAGTCAGGCTCCTGGAAAACATGGGGCACAAGCGCCTGGCGCTGGAGGCAGGAGAGCATCCTGAAGAATGCCCGCTGGATTACATTCTGGAATGTATTCGCACCGTTTACAGCCTGAAATTTGCCAACGGCAGCATCCGCCGGATCAACGTCAATATTGCCGCCACCACCATCGATGAATACCGGCGCCTGAAGGCCGCCCAAATTGGCACCTATATACTCTTCCAGGAGACATATCACCGTAAAACTTATCAAGCCATGCACCCTGCCGGCCCGAAAAGCGATTATGACTGGCATACAACGGCGCACGACAGGGCCATGCTGGGCGGCATTGACGATGTGGGCCTCGGCGTGCTTTTCGGCCTATATGACTACAAGTTTGAAGTTTTGGCCTTGCTGCAGCATGCCCGGCACCTGGAAGAACGCTTCGGCGTGGGGCCGCACACAATTTCCGTTCCCCGCCTGCGCCCGGCCAGGGGGGTTAGTTTGGACAATTTCCCCTACCTGGTCAGCAGTGAAGATTTTGCCAAGCTTGTCGCCATCCTGCGCCTTGCCGTCCCCTATACCGGCCTGATTCTTTCAACCCGGGAAAGCTCCGCTTTCCGGGACGAGTTGTTAAACTACGGTATTTCCCAGATTTCTGCCGGCAGCTGTACAGGTGTGGGAGGCTACAAGGAAGAAGAGGAACGCAAGATTGCCGGGGATGAGGAGGATTCATCGCCGCAGTTCGCTGTAGATGATCACCGCACCGTGGATGAAGTTATGAAAAGCATTTGTGAATCCGGCTATCTGCCCAGCTACTGCACGGCGTGCTACCGGCAGGGCAGGACAGGGGACCGTTTTATGGCGCTGGCAAAAACGGGGGAAATTCAGAATGTCTGCCAGCCCAATGCCATCCTGACCTTCAAAGAATACCTGCTTGATTATGCCACTCCGGAAACACGCGCGCTAGGTGAAAAAGTTATCGCCGACCACCTGGCGGAGATTGCGAATCCGAAGGTGCGGGAAGAGACGATGGCCCGGCTGGCCAGAATCGAGCAGGGCGAACGTGATTTATACTTTTAAAAAAAAAGTGGCACGGGTTAGAACTGCTCCCTGCCAGGTAGTCAGCTGAAAAAATTTATTTCTGGGCGCCCTATAACGGGAGCCCAGTTTTTTATGCCGCGTTTTGAGCAGTTGCGCCATGCAGCAATGAGGAAAGCGGGGAAAATATCCATCAAGAACATACTTGTAGAATAACCGGATATTTTCTATAATAAGGGCAACATAATTAGGAAAAGAAATGGCCGTATACCAGCCGGCCGTTTTCCTTTGCACGAAAAATTGAAGGAATGGATACAAACACTGGAGGTCCGCCGTGAAAGTTATCATTATTGGCGCAGGCAAAGTGGGAACCCAGCTTGTGGAAAGCCTGCTGAATGAAAAACATGAAATTACCGTGATTGACAGCTCCCAGGAGGTGATTGACAGGCTTAATGATTTCCTGGATGTGCTGGCGATCAGAGGCAACGGCGTTTCCAGCAGCCTCCTGAAGGAAGCAGGCTGTGAACATGCCGACCTGCTTATTGCCGTTACTGACAGTGATGAAGCCAATGTTGTTTCCTGTGTCACCGCCAAGGCTCTGGGGGCAAAGTCTGTCATTGCCCGTGTCCGCAATCCCGAATATGTCCGGGAACTGGAATTTATGCGGCAAAAACTTAACATTGACTATATTATCAATCCCGAGTTAAGCACAGCTTATGAAATAATCCGCCTGCTGTTCAATACGCATGTCTCCTATACGGAGGACTTTGCCCGGGGCAAGGTTAGAATCACGGAAATTCAGGTAGACGTAAATTCTGACTTGCATAATAGAAAGATTAAAGACCTGAAGCTGCCGGAAGAAGTGATTTTCACAGCCATTGCCCGCGGCGGGGAAGTAATCATTCCCAACGGGAATACAGTTGTTCATGCCAGGGATACTCTCTATGTCATGGGCGAGAGAAACAGCGTGGATGCTTTTGCCAGGAATGCGGGAGCAAAAATTATCAGCAATAAAATCAGGAATGTGATGATAACCGGCGGCGGCAGGACGTCTTTCTATCTGGCCAGGGAACTGGAGCAAACCGGTGTCAGTGTTAAGATTATCGAGCAGAATCTGGAACGCTGCCGGGTGCTGGCGGAAGCTTTAAACAACACGCTGGTTCTGCACGGGGACGGAACTGACCTCTCGCTTTTGCAGGCGGAAAAAATTGAGCTGATGGATGCCTTCGTCACCCTGACCGGGTTTGACGAGGAAAATCTGCTTACTGCCCTTTTGGCCAAACAGCTGGGGGCGAAAAAAGTCATTGCCAAGATCAGCCGTTCCAATTACATGTCACTTTTGGAAACTATCGGTGTAGACAATGCGGTCATCCCCAAACTGATTACAGCGCGCGACATCCTGCGGATCATCCGCGGCGGCAGGATTGTTTCCATGTCGCTTTTAATCGGCGGTCGTGCGGAAGTGCTGGAAATAATTGCCCAGGAAGACACTCCTATTGTTGACAGGCCGCTGAAAAGCATCGGCATTCCGCAAGGGGTGATCCTGGGAGCAATCCTGCGGCAGGGAAAACTTGTGATCCCCAACGGTGATTCTGTCGTCAGGCAGGGGGACAGGGTAATTGTATTCACCCTGGAAAACAATATGGAGAGCGTGAAAAAACTGTTTGGGGAAAAAGGAGGCAAGCAAACCGGTCTATGAACATCAGATTGGTCATTAGAGCGCTCGGTGTTCTGCTTTTGTGTGAAGCGGCAGCCATGCTGCCTGCCGTGTTCATCGCCCTTGGCTACGGTGAGGATACCGTCCCTGCCTTGCTGCTTTCCATTTTGGTCACGTCCGCGGCAGGCATCTTGCTGTGCCTGCCGCAGGTAAAGGATAAGGTTATCCGTTACAAAGAAGGATTTGCCATTGTTACCTTCGGCTGGTTGCTTGTTTCCGTGGCAGGAGCCCTGCCTTTTTTATTTACCGGCGTCCTGCCATCTTTCGTGGATGCTTTTTTTGAAACGGTATCTGGCTTTACCACTACCGGCGCCACTGTGATTCCGGATGTGGAAAGCGCGCCCCACAGTATTTTATTCTGGCGTTCCTTTACTCACTGGCTGGGCGGAATGGGCATCCTGGTGCTTGCCTTGGCCGTGCTGCCTGCATTGGGAATGGGCACATTTCAGATTTTAAAGGCAGAAAGCCCTGGACCTGTTTCCGCTAAACTGACTCCCCGGGTCAGCGGCACCGCCAAAATCCTTTACTCTATCTATTTGATCATAACTATTGCCCAGATCCTTTTGCTGCGGGCCGGGGGCATGCCATGGTTTGACAGTGTGGTCAACAGTTTTGCCACCATGGGCACGGGCGGCTTCGCCATTAAGAATGCCAGCATCGGCGCTTACAACAATTTATATTTTGAAATTGTCATTACCGTCTTTATGCTGCTTGCTGGCGTAAATTTTTCCCTTTATTACCTGGCCGTGCGCAAAAAAAGCTTGAGCGATTTTTTCCATGACACGGAGTTTCGCCTTTACATTGGCATAGTTGTCGCTTATATCCTGATAATCACACTGGATATTTACGGAAACAACTTCAATTCCCTGGCGGAAAGCCTGCGGCACGCTTCTTTTCAGGTTGCCTCCATTATTACCACCACCGGTTTTGCTACGACGGATTTTAACCTCTGGCCCGATTTAAGCCGCGCCCTCCTGCTGACGCTGATGTTTATCGGCGCCTGTGCCGGTTCCACCGGGGGCGGAATGAAAGTAATACGCATATATCTGCTCATGCAATATATCCGGCGGGAAATCAACAGCCTTATCCATCCCCGGGCGGTGAAGGCTATTAAAGTAAACAATATTCCCATGCAGGAAAGCGTCCTGACCAATGTGATGGGATATTCTGTTCTCTACTTTACCATTTTTGTGATAGCCGGGCTGCTACTTTTGACCCAGAAATACGACATGATAACAGCCTTTTCTGCCGTCGCCTGCACCTTGGGCAATATCGGCCCCGGCTTGGGGCTGGTGGGGCCTGCCTCAACCTTTGCCGGTCTTACCGCTTTCAGCAAAATATTGCTGTCTTTCTGCATGATCCTGGGCCGCCTGGAGATTTTCACTGTTTTTGCCCTGCTGCTGCCGCAGACCTGGAAACGCTGAAACACCGGTTTTGCCGGTGTTTTTCTGCAGCAAAGCCCGGGAGCGTTTGTTTTAGCCTTGCCCGGGTTTTGTCCTACATGAGACGTCATGAAAGAAAAAGGTAAACGAAGTTGCCTGTTCATGACAGGTCCCGCATTGCTTCTGACGACGGATTGTTGCGGATGAACTCGTCGACATCGTCATAGCGTATGTCGATGCCGTTTCCGCCGCTGTCCGATATCCGTTCAAGTCTTGCTTCGTCTATTTTTTCCCCGTCTGTCCTAACGATCAGGCGGTAGCCGCCTTCAACGCCATAGAGCATAATGTGATAATCCCAGTTCGAACTGACATCTACGCCGGAGAAGCCGCTGAAGTCCTTGAAACTGAGAGTATTGCCCTTTTTGGCCAGTTCCCTGAGATCGCTGATGGACAGTTTCTTTTTCCCTTCACGTTCAGGCAAGCTGTCTAATCTGTTATTTGCATCCTGTATGCCAGATAAAAAGTATATGATCGAGGCCGCGGCGATTACTATGAATGCTGTTGATGCCCATATGGCAGGCTTGAGCAGGCCTCGGTTATTTCGTCTAATCAAAATCATCACCCCATATCCGGTGAGCCAGCAACTTATATTGACCTGGATACTTCTAAAATAATTATTTGGTTGTAAGTTCTGGTATGTACATTTTCACACTTCATTTATTGGACATCATTTGTAAATTTATAGATAATTATAGCATAATCCATTAAATTTACAAATTTCTTTTCAAGCTTACCGAAGCATTAGATGCCGAATAGTTTCCTGAAAACAATAAGGGTGCAGATACTGCGCCGTCAAAGCGACAAATGCCGGGCTACCTTTATAACCCATCCGGCCAACAAGCATTGATATATGTCGCGAGACATACTAAAATGTTAATGTTGAAAACAAATAATAGGGAAGTGTACCGATATGCTTTCGGGAAAAAACATAGTTTTGGGCGTATCCGGCGGTATCGCCGCCTATAAAGCGGCGGACATAATAAATCGCCTCAAAGCCCTGGGGGCGAACGTTGACGTTATTATGACGAAAAACGCCCTCGAATTCATCACCCCGCTTACACTCGCGTCGCTTTCAAAAAACCGCGTGGTGACTGATATGTTTGAGCCTCCCGTCTCGTGGGAAATTGAGCATATTTCACTTGCCAGGAAGGCCGACCTCTTCCTAATTGCCCCCGCTACTGCAAACGTGATAGGCAAGATAGCAAACGGCATAGCCGACGATATGCTGACCACGACGGTAATGGCGACAAAAGCCCCCATAGTCATAGCCCCGGCCATGAACGACTACATGTACGAGAACCCCATTGTACAGGAGAATATCTCGCGCCTGCAGAAACTTGGGTACAAATTCGTAGAACCTGACGAAGGCTATCTCGCCTGCGGGACGACCGGCAGGGGAAAGCTGGCCAAGCCCGAGATGATAGTCGAATTTGTCGCAGATGTACTTAACGGCAGGGATGATCGGGAGCCATGAAAAAAATTGTAATAACAGCAGGCGGCACCTCCGAACCAATAGACACCGTAAGGTTCATCACGAATTCCTCAACGGGGCGGCTTGGCTATGAAATATGCGCCGCCCTTTTAAAGCAGAAGGCCACCGAGATAGAAAAGATATACTACCTGTGCCCGCTCCGGGCAGTAAGGCCTCCTGAATCCCCCCTTGTGGAGGTAGTGACATCAGGCGGCACCGCCAACCTGCTGGAAACGGTAAAAAGGCTCCTGACGGAAGACAGGATAGACATATTTATTCACAGCATGGCCGTTTCGGACTATACCGTAGATTACGTATCCAGCGCGAGCCTGCTTTCGCTTGAGATTTCCGAAAAACTCAAAGAAAGTGAGCCTTGCGAAGATACGTGCACTCTTATAGAGGAAACAATCAGGAATAACAAGGCCGTTTTAACCGGAAACAAAATCTCCTCAGATGAGAAGGACCTTATTATTAAGCTCAAGCCAACGCCGAAGGTCATCTCCGCTATCAAGCTGCTCAGCCCGGGCACATTTCTTGTAGGCTTTAAGCTTCTTAGCGGCGTGACGGAGGAGGAGCTGAGGCGGGTTGGAATGAACCTGCTCCAAAAAAACCGCTGCGACCTCGTCGTGGCAAACGACCTTGCCAACATATCAGGCGAAAGGCATAAGGCACTGCTGCTCAGGCCGGACGGCAGCTTCCTGAGGGCGGGAACTAAAGCGGAAATAGCAAATCTTATAGTTTCAGAGGCCTTCGGAAAGGATTAAAACATGTGCATTATACTTTTCGCTTTTGATTGTCACCCGGATTACAAATTCATCTGCGCCGCAAACAGGGACGAGTTTTACACGCGCCCTACGCGGGAAGCGTCGTTTTGGGAAGGCAAAAATATCCTTGCCGGCAAAGACCTGGTGCGCGGCGGGACGTGGCTGGGCATCACAAGGAGCGGGCGCTTTGCGGCTCTGACAAATTGCCGCGACTCCTCCACGTTTATGCAGGACGCACTCTCCCGCGGACTTCTTGTGCTAAGGTGCCTTGAGTCCACCGAACCCGCACCCGTCATTTTCCGGCGCATCTCGGAAGACGACAGTGCCTATAATGGCTACAACCTGCTGCTTGGCGACATGGAGGGGCTTTACTACCATTCGAACCGTCTTCCCGGCAGCGAGGTATACATAGAGCCCAGCGTGCACGGTCTGAGTAACAGCTTTCTCGACGTGCCATGGCCCAAGGTCAGCAAGGGAAAGAAGCGGCTTGAAGACTGCCTAAAGAACGGCCGGACCGGGCCTGAAGCTTTGTTTGACATACTTTCTGACGACGAGCCTGCTCCCGACGACGAACTGCCGCATACCGGCGTCACATACGAGCGTGAGAAGATGCTTTCTTCAATATTTGTAAAAAGCGAAGACTACGGGACAACTTCTTCCACGGTCCTGCTGGTAAGCCGCGACGGCCATGTCAGGTTCTGGGAGAGGAACTACGAGCCAGGCAAGAGGAAAGTAAGAAGCGAATTGTTTTTCGAATTTGATATGGCGTACGCGGGGGATTAAAATTCCCGCTCATTAATAATTTTTAAGCAAGTTAAAAGAGAAGTCGTGCCTCATAATTGATGCACGACTTCTTTTTAATGCTGTGTGAATAGGGCGGAACAAAATGCCTGCCGGCACTTTGCGTGTTTATAGATAGTATATAGTATACACAAAGACCCCGGAAGAAGAAAAACACCGCAAACCAGTGCGGTGTCTATGTTTATCCCTGGTGCGCCTGGCAGGAATCGAACCTGCGACACACGGATTAGGAATCCGTTGCTCTGTCCCCTGAGCTACAGGCGCATTGCTCTCATATTATAACCGATAGGCGCCGCCAAATCAAGGCTGAAAGCAGTGTCAATTTCCGGAGATTTGCAGGATATACTAGATCTTGGACACCAGGCATTTAAAGAGGCTGAGATGTTGCGCTATATGAAATTGTACAGAAAAATGCTGCATAACAAAATTGTATAGAAAATTGCGTCTATTTTGTGAGAATAACATAACATAAAGTATGTAGCAACAACCCCCTGGTTTAAGGCATCCGTCTGTAATCCCTTAGGTAGTTCTTAGTATTTCTTATTGACAGATCAAGGAAGAAAGAGTATGATTGATGTGGGCAGGAGGTTTTTTTTTGCCCGGGCTTGTTAAAATTTTCACAAGTTCTGGCAAATGTGACAATTCAGACAATTAAGAGGCGGCAACATGAGAATTAAAGAAATTGCGGAAATTTTGGAGGCAACAATAGAGGTGCAGGGAGACAGCCTCGACCTGGAGGTAGAGGCTGCTTTCGGATCTGACCTCATGAGTGATGTTATGGCCTATGTGAAAGACAGTGTTCTGCTCTTGACCGGCCTGGTCAGCCCCCAGGTTATCCGGACGGCAGAAATGATGGATATAAAAGCAGTAGTTTTGGTCAGGGGGAAAAAACCGGATCGCTGCATGGTACAGTTGGCCGAGGAAAAAGGCATTACCTTGCTGTCCACCAAGGATACAATGTTTGTTTCCTGCGGGAAGTTATACAGTATGGGACTTACCGGGAAGGGTGTGCGTGAGTGAGCGGCATTATCCGCCTTCATTTTGAACTGCCGGGCAACGACCTGATGTCCGCCGGTGAAGCTTCCAGCAGTGTGAAAAAAAAACTGAACCAATTGGGCATCAATCCTGCCGCAGTTAAGAAAGCAGCCATAGCAATGTATGAGGCGGAGATTAATGCCATCATTCATGCCGGAGGAGGAACACTCGCTGTAACCATAACCAAAGACAGGATAAACATTGTAATCAGCGACCATGGTCCGGGGATAGCCGACCTGGACCTGGCCATGCAGGAAGGATATTCAACTGCTCCGGATTACATCAGGGAGATGGGCTTTGGTGCCGGTATGGGACTGCCAAATATTAAGAGAAACGCTGACAGACTGGAGATTAAGTCGGCGGTAGGGCAGGGAACTACAGTAGAAATAACTGTCTTTTTCTGAGCCACACTGCCGGTAAACCATAAGGAAAGCGGTGTGTGGAGTGAAAACATATTTTCATTCAGTAACGCTGGATGAGGAAAAATGCCGCGGCTGTACCAACTGTATAAAAAAATGTCCGACGGAAGCAATCCGTGTCCGTAAAGGTAAGGCCCGGATTATTAATGAACGCTGCATTGACTGCGGTGAATGCCTGCGCGTTTGCCCTTACCACGCCAAAAAAGCAATTACCGACAGCTTTGACATGCTGCAGAGTTTTAAGTACAGGATTGCCCTGCCGGCGCCGTCTTTCTACGGGCAGTTTAAAAGCGGCTTTTCACGCGGTGATATTTTAAAAGCTTTGCTGAAAATAGGTTTCGATGAAGTTTACGAAGTGGCCAGGGGAGCGGAAATAGTTACCGCGGCTACAAAGAAGCTTTTTGAGACTGAAAAACTAAAGAAACCGGTAATCTCCTCCGCCTGCCCGGCGGTGGTGCGGCTGATCCAGGTGCGTTTCCCCAGCCTGATTGACAATCTGCTGAAACTGGAGGCGCCCATGGAGGTGGCGGCGGCCATTTCCCGGCAAAAAGCGGCGCTTGCGCATCATTTGGCGGACGATGAAATCGGCGTGTTTTTTATTTCGCCCTGTGCGGCAAAAGTGACAAGCGTCAAAGCGCCGTTTGCCAAGGAAAAGTCCCATGTTGACGGCGTGCTTCCCATGCAGGATGTCTTTTTAAAAGTAATTGCAGTGCTGGAAAATGATCCGGAGGCTTGTACGCTGGAGCAGGCGGGGTTTGAGGGGATCCGCTGGGCAAGTTCAGGCGGAGAAAGTCTTGCCCTGGGCAATGACCGCTACCTGGCGGTAGACGGGATTCATAATGTGCTGACTATTTTGGAGTCAATTGAGAATGACCGCCTGGAAGAAGTTGATTTTGTGGAAGTCCTGGCCTGTTACGGCGGCTGCCTGGGCGGACCGCTGACCGTGGAGAATGCCTTTGTCGCCAAAACGCGGTTGAAAAAACATATTGACCAGGCGCGCAAAAGCGATCTTCCCACCGTCGTGCCCAGCCATGATGAACTGCTGTGGACGCTGGATATTGAACACCGTCCTGTCATGAAGCTGGATGACGATCTTGACAAGGCCATGAAGAAGCTTGAAGCACTGGAGACCATCAACGACAGTTTGCCCGGCCTGGATTGCGGTGCCTGCGGTGCACCCAACTGCAGGGCATTGGCCGAGGATATTGTCCGTGGCATGGCTCACGAAACGGACTGTATTTTTGTGTTGCGGGAGAAAATACGGGCGCTGGCTGCGGAGATGATGGAACTGGAGGCCAAAATGCCGCCCGTTTTAGATAGAGAAAAAACAAACGGCACAGGTAAAACCGGTATTGGGGGGGATGCAAGTGACGGTGGCTGAGCTGGCTGCAAAGCTGGGTGCACGTATCCTGACGCCGCAGGCAAACGCGCAGCAAGAAGTCACGGGGGTGTACTGCGGCGATCTTTTAAGCTGGGTGATGTCTCACGCCGAAAAGGGAGATGCCTGGATTACCGTTCATACCCATGTCAATATCGTGGCTGTGGCGGTTCTGGCGGAGCTCGCCTGCATTATTATTCCGGAAAGTATTGAGGTGGATGACGGTACAGTAGCCAGGGCCAAAGAGCAGGGGGTAACGCTGCTCGGTTCAGATTTAAAGGCGGCCGAACTGTGCTGGCGGATTTATGAAATGCTACGTTGATCTCCACCTGCATACCGCCCTTTCCCCCTGCGCCGATGATGACATGACGCCGAACAATATTGTCAACATGTCTGTGCTGAAGGGACTCGACATCATTGCTGTGACCGACCATAACACAACAGGCAATTGCGAGGCGACAGTGAAGTGCGGCGAAAGAAGCGGCCTGCTTGTTGTCCCAGGAATGGAGCTGGAAACACAGGAAGAAGTGCATGTGCTGTGCCTTTTGCCGGACATGGAGCATGCCAGGCTGCTTGCCGCTTATGTCAATAATGCCCACCCCGGCGGGGAAAACCGGGAGGATCTTTTGGGCAGACAGCTGCTTTTTGATGAGCAGGACAGAATCACAGGACAGGAGCGGCGGCTGTTGCTTACAGCGGTACAAATCAGCCTGCAGGAGACGGTCAGGCTGGTTAGAGCCATGGGCGGCGCTGTTGTTCCCGCCCATGTAGACAGGACGGCAAACAGTATCCTGGCCAATCTCGGTTTTGTACCGCCCGATCTGGAAATTTACTGGCTGGAATTGTCCGCATCCTGCCAAGTAGATAAATTCAGGGCCGAGCACCCTGAACTGAATGCTTACAGTTTGCTGCAATCGTCCGATGCGCACCGTTTGCCCGACATTCTGGAACGCACAAGTTGTATTGAGCTTGTGGAAAAGAGCATTCCTTGCCTGCTTGCAGCTTTAAGGGGCGGCTGACAAGGGGAGGGAGTCTTTTCATAACCAAACTGCTGCAACAATTAATGTGAAAGTGTTAACTAATCTTAGCCGAGGAGGGGTTTTTATGAGCAAATGCAGTTGTGGTCAAGAAGTTAAAGATACAAGGGAGGAGAAGCTGGAGGAAATCATTGCCAAGTATCGCGGCACAAAGGGTGCGCTGATTCCTGTCTTGCACGAGGCTCAGGAACTATATGGATACCTGCCTTTTGATGTGCAAAGAAAGATTTCGGAAGAACTGAACATTCCTTTGGCTGAAATCTATGGAGTTATTACTTTTTACACCCAGTTCTCTCTTGTCCCCAAGGGTGAGTATCGAATACAGGTGTGTCTGGGAACGGCGTGCTACGTAAAAGGTGCCGGCCATATCCTTGATAAGTTTAAGGAAATACTCGGCATTGATGTGGGCGGTTGCACGGAAGACGGCAAGTTTTCCCTCGATGCCTGCCGCTGCGTCGGTGCCTGCGGACTGGCCCCGGTTGTCATGATTAATGATACCGTCTATGGACGGTTAAAGCCAACCGAGGTTGAAGGAATTATTGAAAAGTACAGGAACGAGTAGTAAGCACCACTAGGTGAGCATGATGCGGGATCTGTCTTTGCATTTACTGGACATTATACAAAATTCTCTGGCGGCGCATGCTACGCATATTTCCATACAGATTTGTGCGGATAAAGCCCGTGACTTGCTCCTGCTTGAAGTGACGGACAACGGAAAGGGAATGTCGGAATCTCTGTGCGCACAGGCTGCGGACCCCTTTGTAACCACCAGAAAAACCAGGACGGTGGGACTGGGGCTGCCCCTGCTGGCGGCGGCTGCCGGGCGCTCCGCGGGAAATATGTCCATTGAGTCCATTGCAGGACGCGGGACAAGAGTTAAGGCATCTTTTCGGCTTTCCCATCTTGACAGGCCGCCACTGGGCAATATTGCCGACTCTATCGTGCCCGTTGTAGCATCCTGCCCCTCGCTGGAGTTGGACATTCTTTTTGCCAACCAGGCGGCAGTCAGGCAGCTGCAGCTGTCGGAGATACGCGAACAGCTGGGCGGCATCCCGTTAAACAACATTGAAGTGTTAAACTGGCTAGGCAGCTACTTGCAGCAGTGCCAGAAAGAAATTTTTGGAGGTGTGCTGGATGAAGTCTATTGCTGAACTGGAAGAAATCAGGAAAAAGACGCTGGAAGAAATCAGTATGCGTAAAAATAAAAATGGCATGCGCGTTGTTGTCGGCATGGCTACCTGCGGTATCGCTGCAGGTGCGCGGCCGGTAATGACTGCTTTTCTGGAAGAACTGAAGACACGCAACCTGCATGATGTGCAGGTGACAATGACCGGCTGTATCGGCGTTTGCCGGCTGGAGCCGATTGTGGATGTCATTGACACGGACGGGAACAAAGTCACTTATGTCAAAATGACTCCGGAAAAAGCAAGGCGTGTTGTTGCCGAACACATCGTCAACGGCAGGATCTGCCACGATTTGACCATCGGCGCTGCGGAAAAAGAGTAAGGGAAACCAGCTAAAAAAACAAAGCAGTTTTATGAAACCGGAGGTGTTTGCAATGCAAATATACAGGGCACATGTCCTTGTCTGCACTGGCACGGGATGTACTGCTTCGGATTCGGAGCGGGTTATCAGCGAACTGGAAAAACAACTGCAGGAAAAGCAGTTGACAAATGAAGTCAAGGTAATTAAAACCGGCTGCTTCGGCCTTTGCCACCAGGGTCCCATTGTGGTGGTCTATCCGGAGGGAGCCATGTATTCTACAGTCAAGCCGGAAGATGTGCCGGAGATTGTTGAGGAACACCTGCTGAAAGGCAGAATTGTCAAGAGACTTCTGGCCGGTGACAAAACGGCGGAAGATGTCGCCAAGTCGGTGGAGAATGTAGGATTTTTCAAGCGGCAAAAGCGGATCGCCCTGCGCAACTGCGGTATTATCAACCCGGAGAATATAGACGAGTATATTGCTTTTGACGGGTATAAGGCACTGGCCAAAGTGCTGACGGAAATGAAGCCGGCCGATGTTATAAATGAGATTAAAAAATCAGGGCTGCGCGGCAGAGGCGGCGGCGGCTTCCCCACGGGCATGAAATGGGAGTTTGCCGCCCGCACAACCGGTGACAAGAAATATGTCTGCTGCAACGCGGATGAAGGCGACCCGGGCGCTTTCATGGACAGGAGCATTCTGGAAGGGGATCCCCATTCCGTAATTGAAGCCATGGCGATTGCCGGTTATGCCATCGGCGCCGATCAGGGATACATCTACGTCAGGGCCGAGTATCCCATTGCGGTTAAACGCCTGCGCATTGCCATTGATCAGGCGAAAAAATACGGTTTATTAGGCAATAACATTCTGGGAACAGGTTTTAATTTTGATCTGGAACTGAGGCTGGGTGCAGGCGCTTTTGTCTGTGGTGAAGAAACAGCCCTGCTTGCTTCCATTGAAGGTCGCCGGGGCGAACCCAGGCCCAGGCCGCCTTTCCCGGCAGTGAAAGGACTGTGGGGCCAGCCCACTCTGCTGAACAACGTAGAAACATATGCCAATATCCCGGTTATAATTCTCAAAGGTGCAGAATGGTTCAGCAGCATCGGTACGGAAAAGAGCAAAGGCACGAAAGTTTTTGCCGTTGGCGGCAAGATCAACAATACAGGTCTGGTTGAAATCCCCATGGGCACAACCTTAAGGGAAGTTGTGTATGACATCGGGGGCGGCATTCCCGGCGGCAAGAAATTTAAGGCGGCGCAAACAGGCGGCCCGTCCGGCGGCTGCATCCCCGCTAGCCATATTGACACGCCTATTGATTATGACACCCTGACGGCGCTTGGCTCCATGATGGGATCGGGCGGCATGATTATCATGGACGAAGATACGTGCATGGTTGATATCGCCCGTTTCTTCCTGGAGTTTACCGTTGATGAATCCTGCGGCAAATGCCCACCCTGTCGTATCGGGACCAAGAGGATGCTGGAAATCCTGAACCGCATCACAGAGGGCAAAGGCGAAGAAGGAGATATTGAGAAACTCGAAAGACTGGCCAAGAATATTAAGGCTGCCGCCCTGTGCGGTCTTGGACAGACTGCTCCCAATCCCGTTTTAAGCACATTGCGTTATTTCCGGGACGAATATGAAGCGCATGTCAGGGATAAGCGCTGTCCCGCCGGCGTGTGCAAGGCCATGATCAGCTATATGATTCAGGCGGATGTCTGCAAGAGCTGCGGCGTCTGCGCGAGAAACTGCCCGGTGGGCGCAATTGAAGGTGAAAGGAAAAAAGGCCCGTTTGTCATTAACCAGGATAAATGCATCAAGTGCGGCGCCTGCGTGGAAAAATGTCCGTTCAATGCTATCAGTAAAAACGTATAGGGAGGGGCGAATCCGATATGGAAATGGTTACTCTTACCATAGACAATAAAGTTGTTCAGGTACCAAAGGATTACACCGTGTTGCAGGCGGCAAAAGAGGCAAATATTGAAATCCCGACGCTGTGCTTCTTAAAGAATATAAATGAAATTGGCGCCTGCCGCATGTGCGTTGTGGAAATAAAAGGTGCCAAAAGCCTGCAGGCCGCCTGTGTCTACCCAGTGGCCGACGGTATGGAAGTCTATACCAATACGCCCAAGGTCAGGGAAGCAAGAAAGGTTACCCTGGAGTTGATTTTGTCCAATCACGATAAAAACTGCCTGGCCTGCGTCCGCAACGGGAACTGTGAACTGCAAAAACTGGCCGAGCAGATGAACATCAGAGACCTGGAGTTTGAAGGCGAAAGACATAAGCTGCCGCTTGATGATTTTTCACCCTCCGTTGTCCGCGACCCGAACAAATGTATCCTTTGCCGGCGCTGCGTCAGCATGTGCAAAGAGGTACAAACCGTAGCTGTCATTGACACGGTGGAAAGGGGCATCGAGACCATAGTTTCGCCGGTAAACGGCAAATCCCTGAGTGAAGTGCCTTGCGTCAACTGCGGGCAGTGCATAACTGTCTGCCCGGTTGGTGCGCTGCGGGAAAAAGACGACACGGAAAAAGTCTGGGATGCCCTGGCTAACGATGATCTGCATGTGGTAGCCGTTACGGCTCCGGCAATCAGGGCCGCCTTGGGAGAAGAATTTGGCTTCCCCATCGGCACTCCTGTTACGGCCAATATGATTACAGCCCTGAAACGCCTTGGTTTTGACAAGGTTTTTGATGTGGACACGGCGGCCGACCTTACCATTATGGAGGAAGGAACGGAGCTGCTGAACCGGATCAAAAACGGCGGCAAATTGCCGCTCATCACTTCCTGCAGTCCCGGCTGGATTAAATTCTGCGAGCATAACTACCCGGAATTCCTGGATAACCTCTCAACCTGCAAGTCTCCGCAACAAATGTTTGGCGCTTTGCTGAAAACTTATTATGCGGAAAAGGCAGGGATTGACCCGGCAAAAATCTTTATCGTTTCCATCATGCCCTGCACGGCCAAGAAATTTGAGGTAAAACGGCCGGAGATGAATTCCAGCGGCTATCCCGATATTGACGTGGCCATCACGACACGGGAGCTGGCCAGGATGATCAAGGAGGCCGGGATTGATTTTTCCGATGCTACGGAGAAGCACTTCGACGATCCCATGGGCGACGCTTCCGGCGCCGGCGTGATTTTTGGCGCCACCGGCGGTGTGATGGAAGCCGCCCTGCGGACTGTGGCGGAAGTTTTGGAAGGAACTTCCCTGGAAAAGCTTGACTATACTGAAGTCAGGGGTACGGAAGGGATCAAGGAAGCGACTGTCCAGCTCAATAGCATTACCATCAAAGCGGCGGTTGCCCACGGCCTGGGCAATGCCAGAAAGCTCCTTGACCGTGTCAAAGCGGGCGAAGCGGACTACCACTTCATTGAAATCATGGCCTGTCCCGGCGGCTGTGTGACCGGCGGCGGCCAGCCGATCCAGCCTTCCCGGGTACGCAGCTGGATCAACCTGATGGCCGAGCGGGCAAAAGCACTCTACACCGAAGACAAAAACCTGCCCATCAGGAAGTCCCATGAAAACCCGACCATCAAAAAACTTTATGCCGAATTCTTTGGCAGCCCGGGCAGCCACAAGGCCCATGAACTGCTGCACACCCACTACACGGCCAGGGAAAACTATCCCGAGTAAAAAGCAAATGCTGCACGCGGACAAAGTCCGCGTGCAGCATTTTTTTGTGTACTCGGCGCGAAGCTCTGTTTAAGAAAGTTAGTTTTGGGGAAAGGTAATTTTATGGAAAAGTAGAATATACTTTTAAGGGAGGGATGACAATGTCTAATGCGATAGAAAGGCTTAAGTCAGATATTAGAGAGTACATTGCCCCTCTACTTTGGAGCAAATTGTTTTTAATAAGATGATGCTTTTTAGTACTGTATATAATCATCATAAAGTCAGAGCGGCAGAATGCTTGTTCAAATCAATATTTGAAGAAATTACAAAGAATAAGAAAAGAGTTTTTAATAGAGACTTCACTAGTGCTGCTGACTTTTTGTATTCTTTATAACTGGGCTCGTAAAAATGGAGTCCAGTTTTTTTATGCTGCGTTTTGAGGATTGACGATGTTCTTTCCATTGGCCAGCAACCTGCAGCGGCCAGCCTTCGACATACTTCTACCATCCTGCCTTAGCCTATTTCTGTGTTGTGGCTGCTGTTACTATGAAATAGTGGGTTGGCTTATTCTGCAGCATATATATCGTAGATAGCCGCAGCGGCAAGGATTTTGCGGCCTTCCGGCGTCTCGACGGTCAGTGTGCCGTTTTGGGGATTCACCTCCCTGACGATGCCTGTATGCAGGCAGGCTGCTTTGCTGCCGCCGGCACGCGTCTCAATTTCCAGGACGAGGCCGTGTACGAGGGAAAGCTCGATTAAACGCTGGAATTCCTGCTTATCCGGTACGTCCATAACGGTTTCCTGCCGCTTGCCGCCCTTGCTGCAGACGGCACGGAAAGCAGGAGTAACCATGTGCGTTGCGGGGAAGCGGGTATTTTTCATCTCTGGTGCCCCCAGCCGAACATATGTTTGCTTATAGTGTAACATGAATTCTCCGGCAGGTAAAGAGCCGCTGCCGGGCTCGGAAAACTTAGCCTGCCTGTGTTTATTTTCCCAGGAGGGCTAAAGTTGCCGTTATATGAAGAAGTATTAAGAACATGTTAAGGTTATTTAACATGTGGCGTTCTCTGCTGTCATTAAGCGGTTTGCCGCAACCGCTACCCACGGCTATAATAGTTGACATAAACAAACGGGCAAAAAGAAAGTGAGGTAGAGAACTTGAGGAAGTGCTTACAGGGGATAATAATCACCGTTTTGCTTTTGCTGTTTTCTGGACAGGCTGTGGCAACCACCCATCTCGTGCAGCCTGGGGAGACGCTCTGGCTCATTTCCCGGAAATACGGCACGACGGTGGCCGAACTGGCCGCCCTGAACAAGATCGCCAATGTTGATTACATTGAGGCCGGGCAGACACTTGTCATCCCTGAGGGAAAAACCGGCCAGGTGATACATACCGTCCGCCCGGGAGACACGCTTTACAAAATAGCCCTGCAGTACGGGACCACAGTAGCTAAAATTGCCGCTGCCAACAATATTACAAATGTGAACCTGATCTATGCGGGAACCAAACTGGTTATTCCCCAAGCGGCGGCCGCCGGTGGCGGGACTGTCTCGCGCGGCGGGAGGATAATATCGGCTGCAGAAATGGATTTATTGGCACGTCTTGTCACTGCGGAAGCAGGCGGGGAGCCTTACCTGGGGCAGGTAGCAGTTGCCGCAACCGTCCTCAACAGGGTGGACAGCCCCCGTTATCCCAATACTATTTCTGCCGTCATCTACCAGGTTATAGACGGCCACTATCAGTACAGTCCGGTGCTGGACGGCCGTATAAACCTGCCGGCAACGGCAACTGCGCGCAAAGCTGTGGCCGAAGCCTTGAGCGGGGCAGATCCGTCTCTGGGGGCCACGGGTTTTTACAACCCGCAAAAAACCACCAACCAGTGGGTGCGCTCGCAGCCTGTAACTGTCGTCATCGGCAACCATGTCTTTTTCCGCTATTAAACCGGGACTATTGTCCCGGTTTTTTTTCAGCTGTTGCTTCCCTGCGGGTAAACAGGTAGAATAAAAATAAAATTTTATTCTGGTTTGGGGAGGATGACAGTGCCTTTAACTATTGCCGGAGCAGTGCAGCAGAAAAAGCTTGCTGTAGGAAAACAGGTAACAGTAACTGCCCCCGCATTAACCTTTCAGGCACAGATCACGGATTTTACCGACCATGCTTTGCAGCTCAAAGTTTTGGCGCCGTCCGCCCACTCTCTGCAGAATGTCTCGAAAGGGACCACTGTGACCGTCTCCTTCATTGTGCCAGATGATGCCAGGTACTCCTTTTTGGCAGTTGTTGCCGGCTGCGAGCAGGAGAAGCTGCAGCTGGAGGTAAGGCAGCAGGCGCCGTTTGAGCGCTTACAGCAGCGCAGTGATTACCGCCTGAAAACAGCAAAAATTATTTACTTGCGGACAAAAGAGCAGTCAAAGCTGCAGGCCCCGAACTGGCAGCAGGCCTGCATGCTGGACATTTCCCGCGGAGGAGCCAGTATTCTCACTTCCGCCGCCCCGGCGACGGGGGAGTTGCTTGATGTCTGGATTCCGCTGGAGGAAGTGGATTTTGCCCTGGAAACACAGGCCGAAGTTGTGCGCCGCAAGATTGGTGAAGATGGGCAGCTGGTGCTTGGTGTCCGTTTTGTTGACCTGTCGCTGCTGCAACAGGAAAAAATCCTTGATTATATACTTAAAGTCTGGTCCGAAAAGAAAAGCTGACTGTTGAGGCAAAAAAGCAAAAAAGAAAGCGGTTGCCTGCGTGCAACCGCTGTTTTTTTCCCTGGTGTGCCCGCCGGGAGTCGAACCCAGACTTCAGGCTCCGGAGGCCTGCGTGATATCCCTTTCACCACGGGCACAAATGCATAGATTATCATAACACTGCCACCGGCAAAAGTCAATGCCGGGTCATTGGCAGTTCCTGCCCCTGTAGGTTTGTCAAACATTTTGGACACGGTACAGTTTTAAAAATTCCAGCGGAGATAGGTAGCCGAGAGGACGCATCGGGATATT